>JBNLDR010000035.1:0-19778 GCA_050304495.1 Altererythrobacter sp. | reverse complement strand
TAAGCTGGCGAATCTGGTGAATATCCTGGCCGAAGATCCGGTTGATGCGATGACCGGCATCGCGCATACCCGCTGGGCCACGCATGGTGCCCCGACCACGCAAAACGCGCATCCGCATGCGACGGGTGAAGTGGCGATCGTCCATAACGGCATTATCGAAAACTTCGCCCCCTTGCGGGCAGAGCTGCAGGCCCGGGGCCGCAGGTTCGAAAGCGAGACCGATAGCGAGATCGTGGCACATCTGGTTTCGGAACAGATCGAGGCAGGGAAAGCTCCGCAAGAGGCGGTGGCCGAGGTTCTGCCTCGCCTGCGCGGTGCCTTTTCGCTTGCCATCGCATTCCGCCAATATCCCGACCTGCTGATCGGCGCACGGCTCGGCTCGCCGCTGGTTGTCGGGCTGGGCGAGGGCGAGGCCTATCTCGGCTCTGACGCGCTGGCGCTGGCATCATTGACCCAGCAGATCACCTATCTGGACGAGGGCGATTGGGCCGTGGTGACGCGCGAAGGCGCGCAGATTTTCGATCGGGAAAACAACCCCGTTACGCGCGAAGTGGTGGCATCGGGTGCCAGCGCTGCGGCGATCGAGAAGGGCAATTTCCACCACTTCATGCAGAAGGAGATTTTCGAGCAGCCAACGGTGGTGGCGCAGACGCTGCAATCCTATCTCCGTCCGCTCGAACGCAGGGTTGCTCTGCCGCAGTTCGATTTTGACATTTCGGCTGTGGACCGGATCACCATCGTCGCCTGCGGCACCAGCTATTACGCGGCAATGGTGGCGAAATACTGGTTCGAAAGCTTTGCCCGCGTGCCGGTGGACATCGATTTCGCCAGCGAGTTCCGATATCGCGATCCGATCCTGCAGGAAGGCGGGCTGGCGCTGTTCATCTCGCAAAGCGGTGAGACTGCCGATACGCTCGCGGCCCTGCGCCATTGCAAAGAGCAGGGGCAGGTCATCGCCGTGGTGGTCAATGTCCCGACCTCGACCATGGCGCGCGAGGCGGATTTGCTGCTGCCGACCCATGCCGGGCCGGAGATCGGTGTTGCCAGCACCAAGGCCTTTACCTGCCAGCTGGCTGTTCTGGCGGCGCTGGCTGCCCATTTCGCGGTGAAAAAGGGGCGGATGAGCGCCGATGAGGAAGCGGACATTGTGGCGCACCTGCTCGAAGCGCCCGCCAGCCTCAACCAGGCGCTGGAGCATGATGAAGAAATCCAGGCCATGGCGCATCTGATCGCCCCGGCGCGCGATGTGTTGTATCTGGGCCGCGGCCCGGACTTCCCACTGGCGCTGGAAGGCGCGCTGAAACTCAAGGAAATCAGCTATATTCATGCCGAAGGATATGCTTCGGGCGAGATGAAGCACGGACCGATTGCGCTGATTGACGATCAGGTGCCGGTGATCGTGATCGCCCCTTCCGGCCCGCTATTCGAAAAGACCGTGTCCAACATGCAGGAAGTGCGTGCACGCGGCGGGCGGATTGTGTTGATTTCCGATGCGGAGGGGCTGGCCGAAGCGGGCGAGGGCTGCATGGCCACGATCGAAATGCCCAAGGTTCACCCGCTGATCGCTCCGCTCGTCTATGCCATTCCGGTGCAATTGCTGGCCTATCATGTTGCCTGCGCGAAAGGGACCGATGTCGATCAGCCGCGCAATCTCGCCAAATCAGTGACGGTCGAATAAAACCGCGCCTCGCTTGCCACGGCAGCGGGGCGCGATCTGGCGCCAAATGGATAGCGCGATTATCGTTACTTTACGCAGCCGAAGCGCGGAATCATGCGGCGGTAGAACCACCGGAAATTCGGCGATTTTGTAATTTTCCCAAGCGTATATTTGATTGCTTTACCGGGCGCTAACCTTTGCACCTTAATTGCGCATGCGTGAGCAAGCGTAACCCTTCCCGCAATGAGCATACCGGTCTGCCTTCCATCAGGAAGACGTTAGGCATGTCCACGCCCGTAGACGAGGAATGGTCGCGCCTGCGCGGAATTCAATTCTCCACATTGCGGCGGCTTGCCGACATCAGGTTTACAGCGCATCTGTTCGCGGCTTCGCTGCTGACGTGGTCGCTCAACCAGAGCGTCGGTCTCGTCTGGCTGGTGCTCTGGGCGGCGCTGATAGGATTGCTGGGCCTCCAGCAAGCCAAACAGGATCGGACGCTGTCAAGGATCGAGCCGCAGAATATCACGAAACGGGAACTTAACGCGCACACGCTGCTCGCTGCGCTCTTTGGCCTTGCGTGGTCGGCCCCGACATTGGTTTTTGCTTTCTTCGCGACGCCTCTGGAGCTGGCGCAAATCTGGGCCGTTTCAGCCATACTGATCCTCGGCACCGTGGTGTTTTATTCTGCTGCGCCGCAAGGAGTTTTCGCGTTTTGTGTGGTCCTGGCGCTGAGCTCGCTTGCTGGTTTTGCCATGCAGGCCGAATATGAGCTGGCCGTTCTGGCCGGCGTGTTCGGGGCTATCGCCATGACCGGTTCGCTCGACATGGCCCGGATCTTCCTCAAGGCGCGGCTGGCCGAACACGGGGTGGCCGAAAAGGACGAAGTCGTCTCGCTGCTGCTCCGCGAATTCGAGGAGAACGAAGCGGACTGGCTGTGGCAAATCGATACCACGCGCCGGATCCGTGCGGTTTCGCCCCGCTTTGCCTATGCGCTGAGCCAGAAGCAGGAGGATGCCGAGGGCAAGCCGCTGCTGGAACTGATCGCCGGCAAACATTGGGAAAGCGGCAAGTTCCCACCTAGCCTGCATGATCTGGCAGAAAAACTGAAAGAGAAGGAAAGCTTTTCCAACCTGATCGTAGAGGTTTCGATTCGCGGCGAACTGCGCTGGTGGGAATTGTCCGGCACACCGATGCGCGATGCCAAGGGCAATTTCATCGGTTTTCGCGGGGTTGGTTCTGACGTTACTTCGCAGCGCGAATCTTCGGAAAAGATTGCCTATCTTGCCCGGTTCGATACGCTCACCACGCTTCCCAATCGCCTGCAGCTGACCGAAACGCTGGGCGATGCGCTGCGCTACTCGGAACAATGGCGAACAAAATGCGCCTTCCTGATGATCGATCTCGATCGCTTCAAGGAGGTTAACGATACGCTTGGCCACCTGGTGGGCGACAAGCTGCTGGCGCAGGTTGCAGCACGGCTCAAGGCGATTGGCGGCGACAACCAGCTTTGCGGCCGCCTGGGAGGTGACGAATTCGCGGTTGTCATTCGTGACGCCTCCGAACCCAAGATCGTGCAAAAAGTCGCCGGTGAAGTGATCGAGCAGCTCTCGCGCCCATACCAGGTGGATAATCACACGCTCTATGTCGGCGCTTCGATCGGTTCAGCAATCGGTCCGAACGATGGCACGACGGTAGAAGAATTGATGCGAAATGCCGATTTGGCGCTCTACAAGTCCAAGGATGAAGGCGGCGGCACACACTTCTCGTTCGAACCGTCGCTTCATGCCTATGCCGAAGAACGCCGCCAGCTAGAGTCGGCCTTGCGCGAGGCACTGCCGAACAATGAATTCGTGCTGCATTACCAGCCCGTGGTTGACGCCAACGATCACCGGGTGATCAGCTTCGAAGCGCTGGTGCGCTGGAACAGCAAGGATCATGGCTTTGTCAGTCCGGGCAAGTTCATCCCGTTGGCCGAGGAAACCCGGCTCATCGTGCCGATTGGCAAATGGGTGCTGCGCCAGGCCTGCATGGAAGCGCGCAAATGGCCCGATCCGGTCAAGGTCAATGTCAACGTTTCGCCCGAACAGCTGCTCGAGCCCGACTTCACCAATGAAGTGGTAGAAGCGCTGGCGATGAGCGGGCTACGTCCCGAGCGGCTCGAAATCGAGGTGACCGAAAGCATCTTCCTGCGCGATGCCAGCATTGCCCGCGCGGCGCTGGAACAGGTGATGGCGCTGGGCTGTGCGGTTGCGCTGGACGATTTCGGCACCGGCTATTCCTCGCTCGGCTACCTGCGCAAACTACGCTTCTCTACCATCAAGGTCGACAAGACCTTTGTCCAGGGCGCGGCCCAGAACAATGCAGAGAGCCTGGCGATCGTGCGTGCGGTTGTAGCAATGGCGCAGAGCCTGGATATGACCACCACCGCAGAAGGTGTCGAAACCGCTGAGGAGGCCGAGCTGATCCGCAAGCTGGGCTGCAACAAGATCCAGGGGTATTACTTCGGCCGCCCGATGAGCGCCGACGATACCATGCAATTGTTCGTCCGATCGCAGCGCCAGCGCGCCTGACCGGATCGATCAGGCTTCGACCAGGGCAGCAACCGCGCTTTCGAACAACCGGCGGCCATCGCTGCTGCCATGTTCCGGCTCGATCGCGCGCTCCGGGTGCGGCATCATGCCCAGCACATTGCCCGCATCATTGAGGATGCCGGCGATATCCCGGCGCGATCCATTGCACGGTTCGGCATAGCGGAAAGCCACGCGGCCTTCGCCTTCGATCCGGTCAAGCGTCGCCTCGTCGGCAAAGAAATTGCCATCGTGATGGGCCACGGGAATTTCGATCACTTCGCCCGCATCATAAGCGCCGGTGAATAGCGACTGGGTGTTCTCTACCTTCAGCGGCACCGTGCGGCAGATGAAATTCTGGCTGGCATTGCGCATCAGCGCGCCGGGCAAGAGTCCGCTTTCGGTCAATACCTGGAAGCCGTTGCACACGCCCAGCACCGGCACGCCCTTGCCCGCGGCGTGGATTACCGCGCGCATGATCGGGCTGCGGGCGGCCATCGCTCCGCTGCGCAGATAGTCGCCATAGGAAAAGCCACCGGGCAGGGCGATAAAGTCCAGCCGGTCAGGCAATTCGGCATCGCCATGCCAGACGCGGATTGCCGCTTCGCCGGAAACCTTCTCGATCGCATCTGCCATGTCCCGGTCGCAGTTCGAACCGGGGAAGGTGATAACTGCGCCGCGAAACGCCATTACGCAGGCTCCCTCGCGGGCAGTTTCTCGATCGCATAATCTTCGATCACCATATTGGCGAGCAGTTGGCGGCACATGGTGTCGAGCGTTTCATCGCTGGTGCCATCGGCCACGTTCAGTTCGATCATGCGGCCAATCCGCACATCGTTGACGCCTTCAAAGCCGAGCCCTTCGAGCGAGTGATGCACTGCGCGCCCCTGCGGGTCGAGCACGCCAGGCTTGAGACGGACGAGGATACGGACTTTCATGCGGCTTTCCTTGCGACAATCTGCTGCGGACCGCGCCGAGCCTATAGCGCCTCGCGCTGCAATCGCAATCGTGCAGGCGCCCTTTGCCCCGCTTTCTACTCTGTAGTGGCACTTTCCTTTGGCAAGACCAGCACCTCTACCGCATCTTCCGGCGCCAGATAGCGCTGCGCCGTGGCCAGGATGTCCTGCGGCGTGATTGCTTTCAGAATGTCGGGTGCAAGTTCGAAGCGTTCGAGACGCGTAGCCTCGCTCTGCGCGCGATCGGCCAGCGTCATCCACCCGCCCAGCGTATCGAGCATATTGTCATAGGCTTCGAGCAGCGGCTGGCGGGCGCGGTCAAGCACGTCCTGGTCCACCGGTGCGTTGCGCAACGAGACCAGCATGTCGCGGATCGCGGCGCGGGTTGCCTCTACCTCCTTGACGTCGACCGATGCGGCGAGGGCGAAAGTGCCATATCCGGGCCAGGCCTTGGACGGCGAGCTGTTGCTGCTGGGCGAATAGCTCTTGCCCAGATCTTCGCGCAATTGGTCCTGCAGCTCGATCTGGACCACCCGGTCGAGCAGGCTCAGGCGCAGGGTCTCTGCCAAATCGCTGTCATCCGTGGTCGGCCATGTCATCCGCACCAGCGCCTGGTCCGGCTCACCGCTATGGGTGATCTGGCGGGTCGAGCGATCCTGCGTGAAATCGCGCTGGCGTGCCTCCATGCGGGCGTTGAAGTCGGGCTCGCGCGGAGGCAGGGCGCCCAGCGTCTTCGCCACCAGCGCTATCGCCGTTTGTTCGTCAAAATCGCCCACCAGTGCCAGTTCGATCGCGCCATGCGCCAACCGATCGCCAATATCGGCGGCCAGTTGTTCGAAGCTCAGCGCTTCGTAGGCCGCCTGCGGTTGCAACGTGAAACGCGGATCCTGATCTGACAATATGCCGCCCAGCTGATTGCCCAGCGCCTGAGCGGGCGTGGCGTCCAGGCTGGCAAAGAAACTCTTCACGCTGCGGCGATAGCGTTCGACCCCTTCGGCCCGATATCCCGGATCGGTCAGCAGGGCCGCGACCAGTTGCAACTGCAGTTCCAGGTCACGCGGGGTCGTGCCACCGCCCATGCTGAAGCCATCGTCCTTTGACGCAATCGACAGCTGCACGCTGCGACCCGCCAGGATCGATTCGAGCTGGTCCTGCGAATGCTTGCCCAGCCCACCCTGTGGCAGCGAGGAAACCAGCGCGGTCTTGAGCGGCGCATCGCGCGTTTCGAGCAATTGACCGCCGTCAAGCGTGAGGCGGAAGCTGATACGATCCTTGCGAATATCGGTCTGCTTCAGGTTGAGCCGCACGCCATTGGCAAACCGGATCAGGCGAAAGCCGAACCGTTCGTCGCGCGTGTCAGCCACTACCGCGCCGGGCTGACCAAAGTCGGTATAGGCAAATTCTGCTGCGGCGGCGTGGTCGGGCGCTGAAAGCTCTGCCATCTGCGCCTGTTGCCAGGCTTCGCGCAGGGCAGCCTCGCCGCCTTCGGGAGCGGCCCGGCCTTCAAAACGGATCAGCGGATCATCCATCGGCGCTGCCTCTGCCAGCACCGCGGCCAGCGTCGTTTCGGGCGTGATCTGCGGGGCGAAGGCTTCGAACCGGGCGAGCGAGCTTTCCGGCGTCGATGGCACTTGCTGGTCTTCCACCAATTGCAGCGCCGCCGCCATCAGCGCGCCATTGGTGCGGGTCTTGCTGCCGTTGACGCCGTTCTCCAGCGCGGTGCGGATCCGCGCGACCTGTTCCGCCACTTCCGCTTCACTGAAGCCGAATGCCAATGCCCGGCGCAGCTCGGTTGCGGCCACGTCCAGCCCGCTGCGCCATTTGCCATCCTCTGTGTCGACCACCAGGCTGGTGGTGCGCGCGGCTTCGAACACGTCACCCGTGCCATAGCCAGCGCTGCGAAAAGGCGCATCGGCTGCGCGGGCCAGGGTCTGGAGGCGGCGGTTGATCACGCCATAGCCGATCTGGCGCAGCAGCGCCTGCTGGCGATTGGCCACCGTGTCCGGCCGCTCGCTCCATGGGGCAAGGCGCATCACCTGCACCCGCTCGTTCAATGCCGGATCAAGATAGATGCGGGTTTCCCCGCTCCGGGTAATGTCGGCAGGGCCGGCGTAAGGTTCGGCAGGATCGGGCGCAGCCTGCCAGCTGGCAAAATGCTGGCGTACCGCCGTTTCCATCTCTGCCAGCGGAAAATCGCCCACGATCACCAGTACCGCATTGGCGGGGACATAGGTGCGCCGGTAAAGCGCGCGCAATTCCTCTGCAGTGGCATTCTCAAGCACTTCGGCCGTGCCGATCGGCAGGCGATCGTTGAAACGCGCGCCGGGTGCGGTGAAGTCCAGCTGATCGACCGTTTCCTTGTAAGCGAAGCTGTAGCGGTCCCGCCGTTCGGACAGCACCACCCCGCGTTCGCGATCGACCGCGTCCTGCGCAATCGTCAGATTGCTGGCGGTTTCGCGCATCAGCATCAGCGCCGTGTCGAGCAGGGCCGCATCGTTGCGCGGCAGGTCGAGCTTGTAGGTCGTGGTTTCGAAAGTGGTGGTGGCGTTGGTGTCCGCGCCAAAGGCCAGCCCTTCGCGTTCGAGCAGCTTGACCATCTCGCCTTCGGGCACATTGGCCGAACCGTTAAAGGCCATATGTTCAATGAAATGGGCGAGGCCGCGCTCGCTATCGGTCTCGTCCAGCGATCCTGATCCGATATGCAGCCGCACCAGCGCCGTGCCTTCGGGGGTGGAATTCTGGCGCAAGATATAGCGCATGCCATTGTCGAGCCGGCCGAAACGGAATGCAGGATCGACCGGGATGTCACTTTCTTCGACCTCCCAATCGCTGCTGTTCCATCCTTGCGGTGCGACCGATGCACCATCCTGCGCCAGCGCCATGCCGGACAGCGCCAGCGCCAAAGGAAATACAAGTAGCTTCTTCATGCGGTGCCAGTTCTCTCCCCGCTATCGTGCTGCCCTATCGGACGCGGGCTGACAATCGAATGAATGGGGTTTTCCAGCGGCGCGCTAGTGGTTTCGTGACACCAGTGCCGTTATGGAAGCGAAGATGCCCAAGCTGGACCTCGTCTATAACCCTTTCTCTGGCAGTTTTCGCCAGGACCGGCTTGACCGGCTGGTTAGCGCGCTTGGGGAACAAGGCTTCGAGGTTGAGGTGATTGCGACGCGTGCGGATGGCGTCGAGCTATCCGGCACGGCGGAGCTTGTCTGCGTCCATGGCGGTGACGGAACGCTTCGCGATACGGTGCAGACGCTGGGCGAGCGGGCAGGGGAGGTGCCGCTGTGCATCGCGCGGGCCGGCACGATTAATCTTGTCGCGCGCGAACTGGGCTATGCCGCCCGGCCGGAGGCTTTTGCCAGCCAATTGGCGGCGGCGTGGCGGCGCGGGTCCGGCGGTTGGGTGCGATCCCCGCTGTTCAAACTGGGTGAGATGCCGATTGTCGCCTGCCTCAGCATCGGGCCAGACAGCCAGGCCGTGGCCAGCGTATCGGGCGCGCTCAAGCGGCGGATCGGGCGGCTTGCCTATGCCGTGGCCATGTTGCGGCAGCTGCGCGACTGGCCGCGCAATGCCATGGCGATCCGGGCCGAGACAGCGGATGGGCAGATGATCGAGCGTGAGGCGGAGGCGGTGATCGTCTCCCACGCGGCGCTCTATGCCGGGCCGTTCCGGCTCAGCCCGAATGCCGCGCTGGCAGCCGATGCGATCGAGTTGATCATCCTGCGCCGTGCGACCCGCCTGGGCATGCTGGCCTTTACGCTGGCGGCTATCCTGCGCCTGCCCGTCAGCCGGTTCGGCTTTGTCGAGATTCACAGCGTGCGGCGGGTCAGTTTCGATCGATGCGTTACGCCGGTGCAGGTGGATGGTGACCACATGCCCGAATGTGCATTTGCCATTGCCCCCAATGGGCTGGCCATCAGCTATGTCGTCTAAGACCTATTTCTTGATCTTGGGCGCTCCGCGCAAACGGCTGCGATGGCTGGACATGTCCAGCACTTCACCGGGACCGCCGTCGTCATTCTGCAGCAGGCCAAGCCGCCGGGCGACTTCCTGATAGGCTTCTTCCTCGCCGCCCAGATCGCGGCGGAAGCGGTCCTTGTCGAGCTTTTCGCCGGTCTTCATGTCCCACAACCGGCAGCCATCGGGGCTGATTTCGTCGGCCAGGATCACGCGGCTGTAATCGCCATCGTAAATGCGCCCGAATTCGAGCTTGAAATCGACCAGGCGGATATCGATCGCCGCGAACATACCGCACATGAAATCGTTCACGCGGATCGCCATGCTGGCGATATCCTGCATTTCTTCCGGGCCGGCCCAGTTGAAGCAGGCAATATGCTCTTCGGCGATCAGCGGATCGCCCAGGGCATCGTCCTTGTAGTAATATTCGATCAGCGTGTGGGGCAGCGGCTCGCCTTCTTCCAGGCCCAGCCGCTTGCAGATCGAACCGGCTGCGACATTGCGCACCACCACTTCGATCGGGATGATTTCCACCTGCCGCACCAGCTGTTCGCGCATGTTCAGGCGGCGGATGAAGTGCGTCGGGATGCCGATATGCGAAAGGCGCGAGAAGACATATTCGCTGATGCGATTATTGATCACGCCCTTGCCGTTGATCGTGCCCTTTTTCTGGGCGTTGAAGGCGGTCGCATCATCCTTGAAATACTGGATCAGCGTGCCGGGTTCCGGCCCTTCGTAGAGAATCTTGGCCTTGCCTTCGTAGATCTGGCGGCGACGGGACATTGGGGTTCATCCTGCAGGTAAAACACGCCGCCCCGGCGCTGCGGAGCGTGTTGCTTCGCGTAGCCGGGGCGAGAAGCAGCCCCTTACTCCGAAAGCGGGCCAGAAGCAAACGCCGTGCGGCCTAACTGAGGCCTTGCTCAACTGCGGGCGAATGTTTGGCCTTCATGCTTTCGATGAGGCGGCCCAGCGTGGCGCGCTGGACCAGCACGCTGAACAGCACCGCGGCAAAGGTTGCGGCGAGCAACAGGTCACGTGTTGGCCCGTGCGGCAAGGATAGCGCCAGCGCGATAGAGATACCGCCACGCAAGCCGCCCCACCACAGCACGCGGCCCGCGCCCGGCGTATCGAGCCGCGCTGCGGGAATCAGCTTGATCGCCGCCCCGACCGAGATTGCGCGTGCGGCAAGGGTGATTGCAATTGCCGCCACGCCCAGCGCGATATGCGGCACGCGGGGAACCAGCGCGATCAGTTCCAGCCCGATCAGCAGGAACAGGACCGAATTGAGCAATTCGTCCACCAGCTCCCAGAATTTGATCACGTAGTCGCGCGTCACATCGCTCATGGCGAAGGTCACGCCATGATTGCCAATCAGCAATCCGGCCACCGCCATCGCCAGCGGGCCGGAAATGTGGAGCGAGCTGCACAGCGTATAGCCGCCCATCACGATGGCGAGCGTTATCAGCACTTCCAGCGCATATTCATCCATGCTGGCGAGCGCGCGAAAGCCGATCCAGCCAAACACCAGGCCAACCAGCACGCCGCCGCCTGCCTCAAGCGCGAACAGTCGCGCCGCTTCACCAAGTGAGAAGTCCGCCCCCGTCACCGCCGCGCCAAGCAAGATGGTGAAGACCACGATACCCACACCATCGTTGAACAGGCTTTCGCCCGCGACCGCGCTTTGCAAGGAGGCAGGCACCGCTTCTTCCTTCAGCACGCCCAGCACCGAAACCGGATCGGTGGGTGAAATCAGCGCGCCGAACACGAAATACCAGATCGGTTCGATCGACAGGCCCAGCGCCAGCCCCACGCCCCAGCAGGCGATCCCGATCAGCACGGTGGAGATGATCACGCCCACGGTCGACAGCAGCATCACCGGAACCCAGCTTTGCTTCAACCGTTCCAGATCGACATGCAGCGCGCCTGCGAACAGCAGGAAGCTGAGCATCCCTTCGAGCAGGGTCTGGGTGAAATCCATCCGTTCGAGCAGCGCCACGACATGATTATCGAGCGTGAGGGAGGGGAAAATGGCATTGGCCAGCATCAGCCCGATTGCGGCCAAAGCGCCCATCACCGTCAGCCCGATGACATGCGGCAATTTCAGGAAATGGTGGTTGAACCAGCCGAGCAGTGCGGCGGCCACGATCAGGATCGAAGCTATGTCGAAAGCGGAAAGCGTGTTGCTGGCGGTTTCATGCATAGGCGCGGCGATAACGCGCGCGGCGGCAAAGGGGAAGCTGCGAAGGCAAGGAAAGAGATGGTGCCCAGGGGCGGGATCGAACCACCGACACTGCGATTTTCAGTCGCATGCTCTACCAACTGAGCTACCTGGGCATTCACTCTGCGCGCGGCCTTGGAAAAGACCGCCGAGCGGTTGGAGCGCCGCCCTATGGCGAAGCGGGCCGTCTTTGGCAAGGGCCAAATCGGGGGAGTGTATCAGTCACGTTCCTCGCGCACGATTTCTCCTGCAATCTCATCCGGAGAGGCGGGGCGTCCGGGCACGGCATAGCCATCACCGAACCACTTCATCAGGTCGCGATCCTTGCAGCGCGCCGAACAGAAGGGTGCATGTTCCGGGCTACGCGGCTTCTTGCAGATCGGGCAGGTCCTGGGCTTGGTCATCGTGTCACTGCCTGCGCGAATCCGCTTTCGAGCGCAAGGGCGGGGTCGGTTTCAATCCGCACTTCGCGGCCCGTTCGCCGCGCCAGATCCTCCAGCCATTCGGGCTTGAGTTTCGCCTTGAGCGCAGGGTGGACCATGAGCAGCAGTGCGCCCGGTTGCTCCACCATTTCCGCGCGGCGCAAGGCCATGCGGGCGCAGGCGCCCACACGACTGGTGGCGAATCGATGCAGCAATGATGGCCCGTCCAGCCGACGCACGATCTGGACAAAACCGAAGCCGTTCATGGCGGTGCGTTCATGCGGGTAATCGGCGAGCGCCTGCTCCAGCGCCTCGTCCACCTGCTTGCGGCCTGCCTTTTCGGCCACGGTGGGAAAATCGACCCCGATCGAACCGCCCAGATCGAACCAGCGCAAGGCCTGGGCGATAGCGGGGATGGCGGCCAAAGCGAGTTCGCGCGGCGAGCCATCGCCATCCACATCGATCAGGGTCATGGCAGGCGTGGCGCTGAGCAGCAGCGAACCGCCTGCGAAAGCAATCTCACCGGCGGCCGCATTTTCCCACACGTCTTCCCACAGGCTTGCGGGGAAACGCCGGACAATGCGCGTATCGCCCAGCCCAAACGGATTGAGTGCTGGTTCGGCACTGCTTTCGGCAATCCGGCCCTGCGCGCGCTTCAGCCGGCCGCGTTCGGCAATCGGTGCGCGGGTCAGCATGACCTCTACATGGGAGCCTTCGCTCACAGCTGCCGGAACGCGATCGAGCAGAATTTCGAGCCCGCCTTCGCTCAGCGCCAGAGCGCGACTTGAGCCCTTCATGCGCGAGACCAATTGCGCCTTGACCTGCTGCCCCGCAAAGGGCTCACCCGGCCAATAGAGCCTTGCGGCCAGAACCCGATCGCCGTCAACCAGCAGCGCGCGATGTTCGCCGATCCCCTCTTCGACCAGCCACTCGGCCCCAGCACTAGCCAATTTCGAAGCCCGCCGATTTCAGCAAAGCGCGTGTTTCGAAGAGCGGCAGGCCGACCACGCCCGAATGGCTGCCCTGGATCCAGGCGATCAGGCCTTCGGCTGCGCCCTGGATGGCATAGCCGCCCGCCTTGCCGTGCCATTCACCGCTGGCGAGATAGGCGGCGATTTCCTCCTCTGACAGGCGCTTGAACCGCACCACGGTTTCGCTCAAACGCTCGCGCATAGTGCCATCGGGTGCGCGCAGCGCCACGGCCGACAGCACGCGGTGGCGGCGGCCGGACATCAGTTGCAGACAGGTGCGAGCCGTCGCCTCGTCCTCTGCCTTGGGCAGGATGCGGCGGCCCAGCGCAACCACGGTATCGCCGCCCAGTACAAAGCCTTCAGCTGCCACGGCAGCGGCCTTCTCGCGCGCCATGCGCTGCGCATAGTCGCGCGGCAATTCGCCTGTCAGCGGCGTTTCGTCAATTTCTGCGGGAGCAATCGCATCCGGTTCGATCCCCAGTCGCGCGATCAATTCGCGCCGTCTTGGGCTGGCCGATGCTAGCGTGAGGCGATGGATGGCTTGGCGCGCGCTCATTCAGCGCAGCCGCTTATTGCGGGCCCGGGCCCTGGCCAGGACCGCCGCGACCGGGCATGAAGCGATAGGTGATGCGCGCCTTGGTCAGGTCATACGGGGTAAGTTCGCACAGCACTTCGTCGCCCACCAGCACGCGGATGCGGTTCTTGCGCATCTTGCCCGCGGTGTGACCGAGCACTTCGTGACCGTTTTCGAGCTCGACCCGGAACATCGCATTGGGCAGCAGTTCCACTACCTTGCCGCGCATTTCGAGGAGTTCTTCTTTGGCCATGTAAGTCCTTTGTGTGTCTGACGATGCGTATAGGCCGCGCCCTTTAGCTGTGCCGAGGGGAAAAGGAAAGCCTTGAGCGATCTGGGCGGTTTTGTAGCGCAAGACGTACAGCCCTGCCTTATGCCCTTGATGCAAAACAATACACTTGCCGCCCTTGTAGAATTTTCGAAATTGTCAGACAGATCAACGCGATGAAAATTCGACGAGAACATCTGATCAGGTTTGCCATGCTGGCTTCGGTCAGCGGCCCGGCCTTCGCACAAACTGACGCGCCGGTCGATCATGGCGAGCTGGCAGCAGGTGAGATCCTGGTCACCGGGGATCGACTGCGCGGCCAGTTGAATGTCGAGCAGGCCCCCATACTCGAACTGAACCAGGCGGATATCGAGGCGATTGGGGCAAGTTCGGTGGCGGAGCTGCTTGAAGCGATTGGTCCGCAGACGGGATCTTCGCGCGGGCGGGGCGGTGGTGCACCACCGGTCCTTCTCGTTAACGGCATCCGCATCGGCAGCTTTCGCGAAATGCGTTCCTATCCGCCCGAGGCCATAGCCAAGGTTGAAGTACTGCCAGAGGAAGTGGCGCAGAAATTCGGCTTTCCGCCTGATCGCCGGGTGGTGAACCTGATCCTCAAGGATAAATTCTCGAACCGCGAAGCGCAGGCGCGGCTTGGGGTGCCAAGCCGAGGCGGCAATTCACGAAACGAACAACAGCTTTCCCAGCTCAAGATCGACAATGGCGCGCGATTGAACCTCAATCTTGAGGCCAAGGATACATCCATGCTGACCGAGGCTGAGCGCGGCGTGATCCAGACGCCGGGATCGGTACCGCCAGGCATCAGCGAAGAGGAATACGCCCGGTTCCGCAGCCTGGTTTCCGACAGTTTCGAGGTTGAGGGCAGCGTGAACTGGGCACGGGCCATTATCGAATCCGGCTCCTCGCTCAGTTTCAACCTCACGGGCCAGCATAGCCAATCCCGCTCGCTGTCCGGCCTGCGCGATGTCTCCACGCGCGATCCGCTCGAACGGCGCAACCAGACCAACAGCATCTCAAGTTCAGCGAGCTATGGGCGCTCGATTGGGAGATTCCAGCTGACCGTCACGGCAGATGGGAACCTCACTGATGGAACGACGAAGATCGACCGCATTGCCTCGGCGGGATTCGATACGGCAAGCAGCAAGACCATCACGTCAGACAATAAGGCTACCTTGACCGGGAGCTTGTTTGCTCTCCCGGCGGGCGAGGTATCAGCCACACTCAACTCTGGCTTCGACTGGAAGCGGATTGAAAGCGGCGATACGCGCAGCGCCAGCGATGTCAGGTTGACCCGCCGGCGTTTCGAGGGCGGCGCGAGTGTGGCGTTGCCCATTGCCGAACTGGATGGTGCCTGGGGCAAAATCGGCAGCCTCACCATGAATTTTAGCGCGGGATTCGAAGACCTCTCCGATTTCGGTACGCTCAGTAACTGGACCACGGGCCTGACATGGCAGCCGGCTTCCTCGCTCACGCTTTCGGCCACTCGCATCGTGAGCGAGGCTGCACCCAGCCTGACGCAATTGGGCAGCCCGAACATCGTCACATTCAATGTCCCTGTGTTCGACTTTGTGCGCGGCGAAAGCGTGCTGGCGGCGGTAACGCGGGGCGGCAATCCCGATTTGCTGGCAGAGCGTCAGCGTGATTGGAAATTCAACGCCAATTGGGAATTGCCGTTCTGGAAAGACACCAGGTTTTCGGTCGATTACATTCGCAACAATTCAAGCGATGTAACCGGCGACTTCCCGGCGATCACGGCGGAGGTAGAGGCGGCCTTTCCGGGTCGCGTCACGCGTGACGGCGCAGGCCAGATCATCGCTGTGGATGCGAGGCCAGTCACCTATGTCCAAAGTCGCAACCGGCGGTTGGTATTCGGCCTGACCACAAGCGGCAGTTTTGGAAAGGCAAGGCCAAAAGAGCAGGCTGGGAAAGGTGCCGGGCGCGGCCGGCGTGGCCCACCGGGGTTTGGCGGTGGCGACGACGGTCGAGGGCGCTATTTCGTCAACCTGACCCACCGTATCGAGCTCGACAACACCATCCTGATTGCACCGGGCGGGCCCTTGCTCGACCTGCTCGATGGTGATGCCACGGGCGATTTCATAACTCCGCGCCACACCTCCAGCCTTGAACTGGGTATGTTCCGCAATGGATTTGGTGTGCGACTATCGGGCAGCTACAACGGCCGGGGGCGGATCGACGGCAGCGGCCTGCCCGGCAGCACGGATTTGTACTTCGGCGATTTGCCCAAATTCGATCTGCGGATTTTCGGAGACCTGGGGCGGATCTTCAAGCGTGAGCAGGGCTTGCTGAAGCAATTCCGTCTCACACTTCGCGCGGACAATCTGTTCGATGCACACCGTCGTGTCACCGATAGCAGTGGCAATGTGCCGCTAAGTTACCAACCCAATTTGCTCGATCCGAACGGGCGCTACCTTGGGATCGACCTGCGAAAGATGTTCTAGAATCCCGTCTTGGGGAACATCCATTGTTGCGATGGATGCGCTTCGAAGGGCTTCCATTCGCCCTCTTCCTGCGCCAGCCTGTCCGCAATTGCGATCATCACCGATGGGTTCACGCCCAGCCCGCAATGGCTGGCATAGACCTCGATATTCTCGAACGGGGTGTCGCTGGGTTGCTGGACCGACCCGCGCCAATGCACGATCCCATCGGTCTTGGTCAGGATCGAGGTGGTAGGCACAGGCGGGGCCAGGTTGAGTCCCTGGAACCGGCCTTCGCGCTCGATTTCGGTGTCGGTGCCGTTGAAGAATTCGAATAATCGCCGCGCATTGGTGTGGTTGCGATCATCTGAAATCGGGCTGCCGAGCGAAATCACCAGCCGCACGCGATCGGGGTGGAGCTTGGCCAGTTCGCGCGCCAGCACGCCGCCCAGACTCCACCCGATCAGCGAGACCTTGCGGCCACTATCGTCATTGAGGCGTTTGAGCTGGCTTTCGAGCCGGTGCAGCAATGCGTGATCGACCCGGACATTGCGTCCGCTGTCCCAGCCATGGGCATCGTAGCCCAGATCGCGCAGCAGATTGCGCAGCGGCAGAGTCGAATTATTGGTCGCCATGAAACCGGGCAGCACCTTTACCACATGGCCATCGCCCTTGGGCAATTGGGACAGCCACGGGCGGGAAAGATAGAACGCCCCCAATTCGAACAGAGCGCGCCCTTCGGCCAGGGTCCACAGCCTGCTCGGCGGTTTTGCGCTCAGTCTGGTTTCAAGATCGTATTCGTCTTTCGACATGGCAATTGTGGCCACTATTGCGCCCCTCTCTTTTTGGATGTCGTCTTTTTGGATTTTGCAACGGGTTTGCGTGGCGCAGATTTCTTTGCCGCCGGCTTCCTGGCAGCAGGCTTGGTTTCAGCCTCGACTTCGCCTGATGCCTTGTGGGTCGCTGCCAACAGCTCGTTGAAGCTGTCTTCGATGCAGGCGATGTAGAAATCCGGGTCGGGTAGCATTTCGCGGCATGCGGTGAAGCTGATCGTCGCTTCGTCGCAATAGCTTTGTACCACATGGCCCAGGCCCATCCCGTCGGTCAGACACAGCAGGCCCATCATGCTTTCCAGCCGCGCGCCACTGGAATAGATCGGGATCGGCGGGCCGGGCACATTGGTGACCACGGTGGTGAAGGGCGCGCTCAGGCCGCGATTGGCGAGCCCCAGCCNGGTGTAAAGCTGCGCCCCCAGCGCCATGAACAGCGCGGGCGAAACCTTGCTCATTTCGGTCATGTTCCGCGCACCCACCGCGTCGCTCAGCGCCTTGGAATTGGTGGTTTGCGAATGCACGTAGTGCAGCCGCTCAGCCGGGTCTTCGATATGAGTGCCCAGCGGGGCGATCATCGCCGCCACCTGATTGCCCATATCGCCCTTTTCGTTCTGCGATCGAACCGAAATGGGGGCCATCGCCGTCAGCGTCTTTTTGGGAAGATCGTCTTTCGATTGAAGATATTTGCGCATTGCGCCGCCGACGATCGCGAGGAAGACGTCATTGACCTTCGCGCCCGGTGCAAGCGCCCGGATCGCCTTGATATCGGCCAGTTTGAAGCTGCGCCCTTCCACCACGCGGTGCGGTGACACCACCTTGTTGAAGCGAGTCTTGGGCGCGACCATTTCGCCCGAAAGGTTGAAATCCTTGGAAATCAGGCCCTTTACCGCCCTGGCGAGGCCAGGGGCCGCCTTGGCCGCCACCTCCAGCTGCTTGAGCGGGTTGGTCACCGCGTTGAAATAGCTCTTGCCCAGCAATTCCACCGGATTGGGGATTTTTTCCGGCTTCCAATTGTCCGGCTCGTTGGGCGGGGGATCATTGGGATCGAGCGTGTGCATCGCCTCCATCAGATCGATCCCGCTCATCCCGTCGATTGCGGCATGATGGACCTTGGTCACCATAGCGAAGCTGCCTTTGGCAACGCCGGGAATGTTATCGAGCCCTTCCACCACGGTGAACTCCCATGGCGGGCGGTCCAGGTCGAGTGGGCGGGCGAAAATGCGCGCGGCCTGGATGCAGAGCTGACGCCAATCGCCCGGCTTGGGCAGGGCGACATGGCGAACGTGGAATTCCAGATCGAAATCGGGGTCCTCGATCCAATAGGGATAATCGAGGTCGAAGGGGACGCGGACCAGCCGCTGCCTGACCGTGCGCGACAATTGCAGGCGGCTTTCGAAGAAGTTTAGAATGTCCTTGAAGCGGACGAAATTTCCGGGCGCGGTGGCTGGATCGTAGATCAGGATCGAACCGATGTGCATCGGCGAATTGCGCGTTTCCAGCGCAACGAAGCTTGCATCCATGCCCTGGAGTTGGCGCATCCTGATCTCCCGCATGGCCCGCTTGATGCGGGTCCAATTGCTGCAGATGCTAACAGAAGGCGGCAGGCGGTCAACTTGCCGCCCTCGTCAATACTTTCCGCTAAGGCAGGATAGGGAGTGGGAGCTAGATTGCTTCGCCCGCGGCCACCCCTGACGCCCAGGCCCACTGGAAGTTGTACCCGCCCAGCCAGCCGGTCACGTCAACCGCTTCGCCAATCGCATAAAGGCCGGGATTCTGTTTGGATTCCATGGTCTTGGAGCTGAGTTCGGCGGTCGAAATGCCGCCCACGGTCACTTCGGCCTTGGCGAAGCCTTCGCTACCATTGGGGTGGAAGGTCCAGCGCCGCAATTGCTCCTCGGCGGCGCGCAGGGTATTGTCGGGCGCATTGCCGAATTCGGTGGCGATGCCAATCTTATCCGCAAGAATATCGGCCAGCCGGTCGGGCAGGCGCTCTCGCAGGAGGGATCTCAGCGTGGCCCGCGGGTTCTCACGCTTGGCGTCAAGCAGCCAATCCACCGGCTGGGCTGGGAGGAAATCGACCGTCACCGGATCGCCCGGCCGCCAATAGGAACTTACCTGCAGGATCGCCGGGCCGCTGAGCCCGCGATGGGTAAACAGTGCCGCTTCGGCAAAGCTCACCTTGTTGGCGGTCGCGACGATCGGGGCGGAAACGCCCGAAATTTCGCGGAACAGAACTTCCTCACCACCCAGGGTCAAAGGTACGAGCGCGGGGCGCGGCTCGACCACTTTCATCCCGAATTGCCGCGCCAGATCATAAGCAAAGCCGGTTGCGCCCATCTTTGGGATGGAGGGGCCGCCGGTGGCGATCACGAGACTGGCGGCGGTCGCGATTTGACCGCTCGCCATCACCGCAAATCGGCCTGCATCGTGTTCGACAGCGGTCACATCGACGCTGCAGCGGATTGTCACATCGCCGTTCGCGCATTCGGCCAGCAGCATGTCGAGCACCTGCTGCGCCGAGCCGTCGCAGAACAACTGCCCCAGCGTTTTTTCGTGCCAGGCAATACCGTGGCTTTCGACCAGCTCGAGGAAATCGCGCGGGGTGTAGCGGGCGAGTGCAGACTTGGCGAAATGTGGATTGGCGCTGATGTAGTTGGCCGGGCCAGCATTCACATTAGTGAAATTACACCGACCGCCACCCGAGATGAGGATTTTCTTTCCTACTTTGCTGGCACGCTCAAGCACGAGAATTTGCTTGCCGCGCTGGCCCGCGCGCGCAGCGCAGAACAGACCGGCTGCCCCGCCGCCCAGGATAATTGCGTCGACGTTCTTAACCATTGATCACTCCGCTTCAGGGGAAGCGTCTGAGCCGCGTCGTGCAATCAGGAACAGCACCGTTCCG
>JBNLDR010000034.1:0-19790 GCA_050304495.1 Altererythrobacter sp. | reverse complement strand
CCAGCGCGACAAAGGCGTGCCCGCCGCCCAGCCGGTCCATCGCTTCGGCCGTGCAGCAAAAATAACGCGCATCGGGCGGCTCGATGCGCTCTTCTCCCGTGATCAGCGCAACCTGCCGTTCGCCCTTGATCGCCACCACCCGGTCATAGACCTCGCGCGCGAGCAGGCGCAGCGGAAAGCCTATCATCCCGCTCGAATGGCCGCACATGCGTTCGATCGCGAGGTGGGTCTTGCCGGTATTGGTCGGGCCGAGGACAGCCTTGACCGCACCATCGGAGGGTTTCGTGTTCACACAATCTATGTGGCAGCGCGCATGGCCACCTGCAACCATGGCCGGGAACCATGCACAGCCTGTCGCTAAAGGGACTCGGCTGGTCGAAGATTAGGCCCAAGTTAACTTTGATCGGGCAGGTTTTTGCGCCATTAGGGCGGTGCGAACGCGCCAATCACTGGCCATCAAGGTGCAATGAGGGGGAAATTGGACCACACTGGCAACATTTCGTCGGAAAGCAGCACATCGGACGGCGAACCCGCGCTGGCCGGGGATGATGCCGTTTCGCAGGTGCTGCAGCGCGAGCCAGGCGGATTCTCGCTAGAATCCCTGCGGGATCGCCTGCACGATTGGCGCATGCGAGCGGATCACTGGCGCGAAGAGACTTCAACAAAGTTCGAAAAGATCGATCTCGCACCGGATCTCGCCCAGGAAATTGGCAGCCGCCGCTGGTTTCGCGGTCTGGGTACCATGCTGGGTCTGGGCGCGGTGGCGCTGGCGTTCTGGCCGGATTTCTCGCCGCTGGAAGCCATGCCGGCGATGGATGTCGATAGCAGGGCTCGCGACGAATTTCGCAGCCAGATGATCACGCCGCTCGCTCTGGGCGGGGACAATGGCCGGCATATGGCGGCCAATGCGTTGGTGGTTCCGCTGAAGTCCGCGCCCGAACGACCTCAAATTGAACTGGTCGCCCACCTGACAAGTGGAGACAGTTTCCTGCGCATGCTGCAACGCGCCGGTGTCGGCGGTTTCGACGCAGATCGCGTGAATGCCATGATCGCCGAGGCGGTGCCGCTCACAGATATCGAATCCGGAACCGATGTAGATATCGTGCTGGGGCGCAGACCCGAACCGGGGGCGCCCCGCCCGCTCGATGCGCTGTCATTTCGGGCGCGATTTGATCTGGAACTGGCCGTGGCGCGCAATGATGCGGGCAACCTTACCTTGCAGCGCAAGCCGATCCGTGTCGATGATACCCCGTTGCGCATTCGCGGCACAGTGGGTTCAAGCCTTTATCGTTCCGCCCGTGCCGCTGGTGCGCCCGCCAGTGCGGTGCAGGAATATCTCAAGGCGTTGGACAATCAGATCGATATGGATCGCGAAGTCCGTTCGACCGACGAATTCGACCTGATCATCTCCTATCGCCGTGCCGCAACAGGTGAGCGACAGGCGGGCCAACTGCTTTATGCCGGGATCGATCGCAAGGGCGAGCCAAAGACCCAGCTGATGCGATGGGGCAAGGATGGCCAGTTTTACGAAGCTTCGGGCGTGGGTGAGCAGCGCAACGGACTGATCGCGCCGGTACCTGGCAGCGTCACATCGAACTTCGGCATGCGCCGCCACCCGATATTGGGTTATCGCCGAATGCATTCAGGGATCGATTTCCGCGCGCGCTATGGCACGCCGGTGGTCGCTGCCAGCGATGGCCGGGTTGCGAGTGCAGGCCGTGCCGGTGGGTGCGGCAATGCAGTAAAGGTTCAGCACGGGGAAGGACTGGCGACGCGTTATTGCCACCTCAGCCGGTTGGCGGTGACAGCCGGGCAGAATGTGCGGCGCGGCCAGGTGGTGGGTTATGTCGGCTCGACCGGGCTGTCCACCGGCGCGCACCTCCATTACGAAATGTACCGCGACGGGCGGGCGATCAACCCGCTCAGCGTGCGCTTCGTGTCCCGCGCGCAGTTGGAAGGCCGCGAGCTGATGGACTTCCGGGCCACGCTCAGCCGCCTGAAGGAGGTTGAACCCGGTGCGGCGCTTGTCGATCTTGAACAGCGCCCCTCAGAAGTTCCCGAACCCAAGCGCGAGATCGAAAAGGTCGAGACCAAGCGCCAGATTGGCTAGCGCGCGCATCTCCCCTCATCGCATGATTGCCTCGTGCGGTGAAGGCCGATACAGCCCGCACATGACTGCAAGCTATCCCAATCTGCGCCTGCGCCGCACCCGTGCCAGCCAATGGAGCCGCGCGCTCCATCGCGAGCATGTACTCACCCCGGCAGACTTGATCTGGCCGCTATTCGTGACCGAGGGGCAGGGCGTGGAAGAGCCAATCGCGACGCTACCCGGCGTGTCGCGCTGGTCGGTCGATGGCATCGCCGCACGGGCGAAGGAAGCGGCCGAGCTGGGCATTCCTTGCGTGGCGCTGTTTCCCAATACACCGGCGGACAGGCGCAGCAATGACGGGGCTGAAGCGCTCAATCCGGATAATTTGATGTGCCGCGCAATCAAGGCGATCCGCGATGCCTGCGGCAATGATGTGGGCGTGCTGACCGATGTCGCACTCGATCCCTATACCGCGCACGGGCAGGACGGGCTGGTCGACGATGCGGGCTATGTCCTCAATGACGACACGGTTGCGGTGCTGGTCGACCAGGCATTGAATCAGGCAGTAGCGGGAGCAGACATTATAGCCCCGTCGGACATGATGGATGGCCGTGTGCATGCGATCCGCATGGCGCTGGAAATGAACGGGCATCCAAATGTCCAGATCATGAGCTACGCCGCCAAATATGCCAGCGCATTCTACGGCCCGTTCCGCGATGCGGTGGGATCGCGTGGCCTGCTGAAGGGCGATAAGAAGACCTATCAAATGGACCCTGCCAACGCGGAAGAGGCCTTGCGCGAGGTCGAACTCGATCTGCGCGAAGGTGCGGACAGCGTGATGGTGAAGCCGGGCCTGCCCTATCTCGATATCGTGCGGCTGGTGAAGACCCGTTTCGAAGTCCCGGTCTTCGCCTACCAGGTGAGCGGCGAATATGCGATGATCGAGGCCGCCGTGGCGGCGGGTGCGGGCGATCGCGATGCGCTGGTGCTCGAAACGCTGATGGCCTTCATGCGCGCGGGCTGTTCGGGCGTACTGACCTATCACGCCGCACATGCCGCACGTCTCCTCAATGGCTGATCACACGGAGCCATTCAGCCACAAGACCGAACGGCTCATCCTGCGCGATTGGCGTGACGGGGATTGGGATGCCTTCTTTCGCGGCACCAATACGCCGGCAGTGATGCGCTGGCTGGGCGGTGTGCTGGAAGCACAAGGCATGCAGATGCAGCGCAGCCGGGTGGAAGCTTGCCGAGCGCGCAACGGTTTTTGCTTCTGGGTGGTGGAGCGCAAGACGGATGGCGAGATTCTGGGCTTCTGCGGGCTCAAGCGTGCCGATGCGCCCGGTTCCTCCGTTACCGACGCGGTCGAGATCGGCTGGAGGTTGCGCGAAGATGCCTGGGGGCAGGGCTATGCCAAGGAGGCTGCGCTCGCAGCGCTTGGGCTGGCATTCACCCGGTTTGGGGCGGATGAAGTTGTGGCGCTGACCGTGCAAGGCAATGAACCGAGCTGGGGCTTGATGAAAAGGCTCGGCATGCGCCGCCGCGAAGAGCTCGACTACTCAGATGTGCGCTTCGATCCGCCGTGGCGCGATGCGATCGTCTATTCAATCGATCGAGCCGCGTGGGAAGGTCAGGAAACGCATGGCTGACATCGTGATCGAAACCGATCGGCTGGTGCTGCGCAAACCCGATGAGAGCGATGCGCCGCTGCAATATCGCCTGCTCAATTCGCCCAAGCTGATGGAACATCTGGGCGGCCCCCAGGAATTGCACGAGATAGAGGTCAAGCACGCCAAGAGCATGGCCTGGTTCGCGCGGCGCGGTTTCGGTTTCATGATGCTGGTGGAGAAAGCGAGCGGCGAACTGGTGGGCCAAGCCGGGATGAAGCTGGTTGATAATCCGCTGGCGCCGAATCCGGGCGATCACGAGATTGGCTGGGTCATTCGCGAGGATCGCTGGCGCATGGGTTATGCCTATGAGGCGATGCTCGCGGTGATTGACTGGGCCTTTGAAACACACCGGGCACCGCTGCTTGTTGCGCTCACTGCTACCCGCAATGAACCGAGCTGGCGCTTGATGGAGAAGCTCGGCATGCAGCGCGATCATGCGCTCGATTTTGATGATCCGGCCTACGATCCGCAGGACAACCCAACCATCCAGTACAAACTGACCCGCGAGCAATGGGAGGCCGCGCAATGATTGTTCGACCCGGCGTGAATATCATCCCGATCCACGGGAAGACGCCCAGAATCCACGACAGCGCCTTCATCGCGCCGGGCTGCACCATCATTGGCGATGTCGAGATCGGGGCGGAAAGTTCGATCTGGTACAATTGCGTGGTGCGGGCCGATGTCTTCAAGATCAGGATTGGCGAGCGAACCAATATCCAGGATGGCAGCGTACTGCATTGCGATCCGCCACGGCCCGGTGATGAAGAAGGATCGCCGTTGATCATCGGCGATGACGTGCTGATCGGCCATATGGCGATGTTGCACGGTTGCACGATAAAGGATCGCGGCTTTGTCGGGCTGGGCGCGATAGCGATGAACAAATCGGAGATCGGCAGCGACGCCATGCTGGCGGCAGGCGCAATGCTCACCGAAGGCAGGGTGATGGAGGACCGCATGCTTTGGGCCGGCCGCCCGGCCAAGCCGCTGCGCGAACTCAATGATGCGGCGATTGCGGGCATGCGTGCGGGCGTTGTGCATTACACCGAGAATGCAAAGGCGCATAAGGCGGCGCTCGCCGAAGCACTCGGCAACTGATGGCGCGACCCAAGGTCGATCTGCCTCCCGCCGCTGCGATCCAGGCAGCGATCGATACCGAAGGGCGGCTTGCCGTGCGGGTGACGCCAGGTGCGCGCAGCGAAGGCATGGCGATTGAGGAAGGGCGTGTCGTGGTGAAGGTCAGGGCCAAGCCGCAGGATGGGGCGGCAAATCAGGCAGTGATCCAGCTCGTCGCGAGCGGGCTTGGCATTGCCAAATCGCGGGTCGAACTGTTGCGCGGCGCAACTTCGCGCGAAAAGCTGCTGAAGATCGACCGCTAACCCAGATTAGCGATCGTGCTCGGTCCACTCTTCCGGCTCGATTTCGCTGCCCCGCATGCGCAGGGCGAGGCCGAATGCAACCCCCACCCCGATGGCGAGCGTCAGATCCGCCAGTACCGTTAGCGCCAGGGTCACCAGCAACAGGATCCGGTCACTGACGGAAGTGGACCAATATCCGCGCCACTTATGTGGCTCGCTCATGTTCCAGGCCGTGATCATCAGCAGCGCGGCGAGCGCGGGCATCGCCATATAGCCGGCCAGCGGGGCCGCAACCAGCATCACCACCAGGATCGTTATGGCATGGACCATGCCTGCAACCGGAGTTTTGCCCCCGGCCCGGACATTGGTGGCGGTGCGCGCGATCGCGCCGGTCGCGGGCAGACCGCCGAACAGCGCCGAGCCGATATTGGCCCAGCCTTGCGCCAGCACCTCCGCATTGGGCCGGTGGCTTCCGCCAATCATCCGGTCGGCCACCATGGCGGAAAGCAGCGATTCGATTGCTGCGAGCAGGGCGATGACCATGGCAGATGGCATCAGCTCTGTGATCCGGTCGAGACTGACGATTGGCAAATGGGGCATGGGCAGGCCGCGCGGCAGCTCGCCATAACGCGATGCGATTGTGTCCACCGGCAGTCCGGCCAAAACCGCTGCCGCCGAAGTCGCTGCCACCGCAACGATCAGGCCGGGCAGGCGCGGGAAGTGGCGCCGAAAGATGATGATCAAGACCAGCGCAGCGATGCCTATCGCCAGCGCCTGCCAATCCATTGTGCCCCGGGCGGCCCACAGCTCTGCCATCTTGGGCAGGAACTCCCCTGGCAGATCGGCGTCGATACCGAACAGATCCTTGAGCTGGCTCGACGCGATGATGATCGCAATGCCAATAGTAAAGCCGTTGATCACGGCTTCGGGAATGTAACGCACCAGATTGCCCAGCCGCAGCAGCCCCGCGACCACCAGGATCAGCCCGGCCATGGCCGTGGCGATCACCAGCCCGTCAAGCCCGTGATCGGCGATCACGCCATAGACCACAACGATGAAAGCGCCGGTTGGCCCGCCGATCTGGACCCGGCTGCCACCAAGGAAGGAAATGAGGAATCCGGCAACCACCGCAGTGACCAGTCCGGTTGCGGGCGGCGCGCCCGAAGCGATCGCAATCGCTATGCTGAGCGGTAGGGCAACCATCGCCACCGTCACCCCGGCGATCATATCGCCGCGGAATTCAGCTAGCGTGTAGGTTGTCAGCGTGGTGAATAATTTGGGCCGCATCGCCCGCCGGTACGAAGCGCCGCGCGGTTGCGCAAGGATGAAAAGTAATTGGCTATTCAGCCGATGCCATCGCGCCAGCCATCATGCCCAGCCGTTCGGCCATGGCCTTGCCCAGTTCTGCGTCCAATGGCCCGCAATCCGCAATCGCGCGGGCCATGGCGTCAGCCCATTGGCCTGCAGTTTCGCGGCTTACGCCCAGGCCGCGATGTGCGCTCATCATGCATTTGCCGGGGTTCTCGTCGAACCAGTCTTTCGGCCCCCCGGCCCAAGCCGTGAGCCAGCCTGCCAGCGAACGCCGCATATACGCGAGGTCTGCGGCGTGCATGGCGCGCAATTCGGCATATTGCGGATCCTCTCCCATCAGATCGTAGAAGCGATTGACGATCCGGGTGATAGTCTCTTGACCGCCCAGCGCCTCATAGGGTGTGCGCGGCTTTTCTATCGGGGCGTTCACGCGAGATTCCTCTTCCGGCAAGACCATGTCTCCCGGAATGTGGCGGCCATGGCGGCGGGAGTCCTTGATCTAGCGCAAAATGCGCCGTGAGGATCAGCTCTCGTCCGTATCCTTGCCTTCGTTGGCGTCGGCCTGCGGCTTGGGCTTGGGCGGTGATTTCTTCGCCGCAGGCTTCTTGCGCGTGGGAGGTTTGCGCTTTGCCTTGGGCGGGGCAGGGCTCAGCTCGAAGCTTGGCTTGCCGTCCTTGATTGTGACATGCACCTCGCCGCCATCGGCCAGTTTGCCGAACAGCAGTTCTTCGGCGAGCGGCTGCTTGATCTTCTCTTGCAGAAGACGTCCCATCGGGCGCGCGCCATAGAGCTTGTCATAACCCTTGTCGGCCAACCAGTCGCGCGCCTGCTTGTCGAACTGGATATGGACGTTCTGTTCGGCCAGCTGCAGCTCAAGCTGGAGGATGAACTTGTCGACCACGCGGGCAACGGTGCTCTTGCCGAGATAGGCAAACGGAACGATCGCATCGAGCCGGTTGCGGAATTCGGGGGTGAACATCTTCTTCACCGCCTCGTCACCCGCGTCTTCCTTCGACACGTCGCCAAAGCCGATGCCCTGGCGCGCCATATCGGCCGCCCCGGCATTGGTCGTCATGATCAGCACGACATTGCGGAAATCGACCGTCTTGCCGTGATGATCGGTCAGGCGGCCATTATCCATCACCTGCAGCAGGATATTGAACAGATCGGGGTGCGCTTTCTCGATTTCGTCGAGCAACAGCACGCAGTGCGGGTTCTGGTCGATCGCATCGGTCAGCAATCCGCCCTGGTCATATCCGACATAACCCGGAGGTGCACCGATCAGGCGGCTGACGCTGTGGCGTTCCATATATTCGGACATGTCAAAGCGCTTGAGCTCGATCCCCATGATGCTGGCGAGCTGGCGCGCGACTTCCGTCTTGCCGACCCCGGTCGGGCCGCTGAACAGGAACGAACCGATCGGCTTGTCCGGATCGCGCAGACCGGCGCGCGAAAGCTTCATCGCGGTGGAGAGGCGATGGATCGCCTCATCCTGCCCGAACACGACATGTTTGAGATCGCGCTCAAGATTTTCCAGCGCCTTCTTGTCGTCACTGCTGACCGATTTGGGCGGGATCCGCGCCATGGTCGCGATCACCGCCTCGATCTCCTTGGAGGTGATCTTCTTCTTGCGGCGGCTGGGAGGGACCAGCATCTGCATCGCGCCAACTTCATCGATCACGTCGATCGCCTTGTCGGGCAATTTGCGATCATTGATGTAGCGTGCCGAAAGCTCGACCGCGGTTTTGATCGCATCAGGCGTATATTTGACCTTGTGATGATCCTCAAAGGCACTGCGCAGCCCCTTCAGAATCTTGATCGTGTCCTCGATCGTCGGTTCGTTGACATCTATCTTCTGGAACCTGCGCAGCAGCGCGCGGTCCTTTTCGAAGTGATTGCGGAATTCCTTGTAAGTGGTCGACCCGATGCAACGGATCGCGCCGCTCGACAGCGCTGGCTTGAGCAGGTTGGAGGCGTCCATCGCCCCGCCGCTGGTCGCCCCGGCCCCGATCACCGTATGGATCTCGTCGATGAACAGGATCGCCTCGGGCATGTTTTCCAGCTCGGTCACGACTTGCTTAAGCCGTTCTTCGAAATCGCCGCGATAGCGCGTACCGGCCAGCAGCGCGCCCATGTCGAGCGAATAGATCACCGCATCCTTGAGCACTTCGGGCACTTCGCCCTCAACAATCTTGCGCGCCAGGCCTTCGGCGATGGCGGTCTTGCCGACGCCCGGATCGCCGACATAGAGCGGGTTGTTCTTGCTGCGGCGGCACAGGATCTGGATCGTCCGGTCCACTTCCGGCCCACGGCCGATCAGTGGGTCGACCTTGCCCGCTTCTGCCTTGGCGTTGAGGTTGACGGTAAACTGGTCGAGCGCGGTTTCCTTCTTGCTGCCGCCTTCCTTGGTCTGTTCGCCGCTTTGCGCCTGGGCTTCGTCCGCGCCCTGCGGTGACTTGGATTCAAGCTGCCTGCCGCCCTTGCCAATACCGTGGCTGATATAGCTGACCGCATCGAGCCGGCTCATATCCTGCTGCTGCAGGAAATAGACCGCATAGGAATCGCGTTCGGAAAACAGCGCCACCAGCACATTTGCACCGGTCACAGTGTCCTTACCTGAGGATTGGACATGCAGGATGGCGCGCTGGATCACGCGCTGGAACCCGGCGGTGGGTTGCGGATCCGCACCTTCCTCGGTCTTGAGTGACTGGTATTCCTGGTCGAGATATTGCTTCACCACCTCGCCCAGCTCAGCGAGATCGACCCCGCAGGCGGCCATGACCTGTGCTGCGTCCTCATCATCGATCAGCGCCAGCAGCAAGTGCTCCAGCGTGGCATATTCGTGCCGCCGCTCTGACGCGTTGGCCAGCGCGGTGTGGAGCGTTCTCTCGAGGTTCTGGGCAAAACTGGGCATGCGGTCTCTCTAGCGGTGTCGGTGCAACTTCTCCCTTGAGGGAGAATATGAACAGACAGGGTTAACCAAATCTATATGGGGCGCGATTTTCAAGATGCGACCCCGCGATTTCATGATCCCGGCTTCCGGAATAATGCTTCGGCCGCATTGCGATGCGCCGATGCGCGCGAACTATGCGCCTCCACCCGGGCGATTTCGGCCTTGAGCAGCTCGACCCGCTCGGCCAGTTCATCCTGCGAATAGGGTGACAGATCCTCTTTCGCGAGCAGGCTCGCTGCATCGCCCCTGGGGCGCGGAAGATCCTCATCGTTCATCCGCATACATCCTCGCAAGCAAGGCGGCTTGCTGTCAATCCACACTGCGGCTAGTTGCAGGCCCCAGCGCAAGGTCCTGTGAATATTGTATCCTTGCGGCCACAGCCGAATGAAGACGGGGACAGCGATGGGGCTTAATCTGCCGGAAGACATGCAGGCGATTCACTTTTCCGCGCCGGGCGGGCCCGATGTCCTGGCACTGGAGGTAACCCATGTGCCACGTCCTGGCCCCGGCCAGCTGCTGATTCGCGTCGCCTATGCCGGGGTCAACCGGCCGGATTGCATCCAGCGTGCGGGACTATATCCCCCGCCACCCGGCGCCTCGCCCATTCTTGGGCTAGAGGTATCAGGCGAAGTTGTGGCGACCGGTGAGGGCGTGCCGCGGGAATTGCTCGGCCAGATGGTCGCTGCGCTGACTCCTGGCGGCGGCTATGCGGAATTCTGCCTCGCGCCCTGGGGCCATTGCCTTCCGGTTGCGGAGGGTATGCCGCTGGCCGAGGCTGCGGCGCTGCCCGAAACGCTATTTACAGTATGGCACAATGTGTTCGAACGCGGCATGGCCCGCGATGGCGAGCGGCTGCTGGTCCATGGCGGCACCAGCGGGATTGGCACTATGGCGATCATGCTTGGCAAGGCCTTTGGGCTTGAGGTGATTACGACCTGCGGTGACGAAGCGAAATGCGCCGCGGCGCGCGATCTGGGCGCGGACCTGGCGATCAATTACCGCGAGGAAGATTTCGTCGAGGCGGTCAAGGCTTTTACTGACGGTAAAGGCGTCAATGTGGTGCTCGACATGGTTTCGGGTGACTATGTGCCGCTCAATCTAAAATGTCTTGCCGAAGATGGGCGGCACGTGACGATTGCGGTGCTGGGCGGCATGCAGGCGGAAATCAACATGGCCGTGGTGATGAGCCGCCGCCTGACGCTCACCGGATCGACGCTGCGTCCGCGTTCGGACGATTTCAAGACCGCGCTGGCGGACGAGATTGCGCAGACCGCCTGGCCGCTTTTCACCTCGCGTGAACTTGTGCCCGTGATGGACCGGGTTTTTCCGCTGGCCGAGGCTGCTGCTGCGCACACCCGGATGGAAGCGGGTGAGCATATCGGCAAGATTGTGCTAGAGGTGAAGGGTGGCTGAAAACTACACCCTTCATGAAGACCCGCGCAGCGGCAATTGCTACAAGATCAAGCTCACCGCTGCACTGCTGGGATTGCCGCTGACGATCCGCCAGTATGACATCATGCGCGGCGAAACGCGCACGCCAGACTTCCTGGCCCAGGTCAACCGCAATGGCCGGATCCCGGTTCTGCAGATCGATGGAGACGGCGGCACGCGCTTCCTTCCGGAAAGCAATGCCGCCTGCTGGTATCTCGCCCATGGTAGCGATCTGATTCCGTCAGGCCGATTTGCGCAGGCCGATATGCTGCGCTGGATGTTCTTCGAACAATATAATCACGAACCCAATGTCGCCACCTTGCGCTTCTGGCTGCATTTCATTGGCGAGGCGAACCTTTCCGAACAGCAGCAGGCGCAAATCATGGTCAAGCGGATTGCCGGGCAGGACGCCCTGCAATTGATGGACGAACATCTTGTGCGCAGCAATTTCATGGTCGGCGATGAAGTGACGCTCGCCGATATCGCGCTGTTCCCATACACGCATGTTTGCGAAGAGGGTGGCTTCGGACTGGGCGATTATCCGGCAATTTGCCAGTGGATCGAAAGGATCGAACGGCTGCCGGGCTTTGTACCGATGGACTGACGCTTGCCCAAGCGGCGCCTTTGCCCTATCTACGCTCTCGCAACGGCCGCTCCGAAAGGGGCGGCCCTTCTATTTTGAACGGAGTTTCCCATGGCCCAAGGAGCCAAAGATCAGCCAACCCCGCTGATGCCGCATGCCACCGCCACCTGGCTGGTTGACAATACGGCGCTGTCTTTCGAGCAAATCGCCGAATTCTGCGGGCTACACATTCTTGAGGTCCAGGCCATGGCCGATGACCTTGCGGGCAGCAAATATACCGGACGTGACCCTGTCCATTCGGGCGAGCTGACGCTGGCAGAGATTGACCGCGGACAGGCCGATCCCAATTACGCGCTGCAAATGCAGAAGGCGCCGGTGGAAGTTACCCGCACCAAGGGTCCGCGTTATACGCCGGTGTCCAAGCGGCAGGACAAGCCCGATGGCATCGCCTGGATCCTGCGCAGCCACCCCGAAGTGTCCGATGCGCAAATCTCGCGCCTGATTGGCACCACCCGCAACACCATCACCGCGATTCGCGAGCGCACCCACTGGAATATCCAGAACATCCAGCCGAAGGATCCGGTGACGCTGGGCCTGTGTTCCCAGCGTGAGCTCGATGCGATCGTCGCCAAGGCGGCCAAGCGTGCCGGCGTGACCGAAGATGAAGTGGTGCCGGGCGACAATCGCAGCGACAAGGAAAAGCTGATCGAGGAACTGCGTGCAGAACGCGAGGCTAATACCAAGGCCGCCGCCGAAGCTGCGCAAGAGGCAGAAGCCGAAGCCTGGCTCGAAGCGAAGCGGGCCGAGGAAGCTGGCGAGGCGGCCCAGGGCGGCGAGTAAACGCTTCTGAAGTCGAACCTTTCACCTTGTGCAGCGGCGGGCCTTGCGCCATGCTGCTGACATGGCTGTAAATAGCGCGAGTTACTACCACCCTACGCCCTGGGACACCCGGTTCGAGGCGCTAACCCTGCCCGAAATGTTTCGCCGTGCGGCGCAGCGGCGCGGCGCTGCTGCGCTGCTGCATTTCATGGGGCGGGAATACAGCTATGCCAATCTCTATGCTGATGCCCGGCGCTTTGCTGCGGCCCTGACCGAACGCGGCGTTGCCCGGGGTGACCGTGTCGGCCTGTTCCTGCCCAATGTCCCCAGTTATGTTGTCAGTTATTACGGGGCGATGATGGCGGGGGCCGTGGTGGTCAATTTTTCGCCGCTCTACACTGCGCAGGAACTGGCGCACCAGGTTGAGGACTCGGGCACGCGGCTGCTGGTGACGGTCGATGTGCCGCAGCTCTACGATACCGCGCGGCAGGTCCTGCAAGAATCGTCGCTCCAGACGCTGGTGGTAAGCGAGCTTGCCGCCATGCTGCCCTGGACCAAGGGGCTTGCGATGCGGCTGTTTGCGCGCAGCAAGATTGCCAGGGTGGAATATGGCGAGGCGATATTGCGCTGGCGCGACCTCGTCACTGGCGCGGACTCAGCGCCGCAGATAGCCCTCGATCCATCGGACATCGCTTTGCTGCAATATACCGGCGGCACCACTGGCACGCCCAAGGGCGCGATGCTGAGCCACGCCAATCTCTCGATCAACGCCCAACAGGTCGCCGCGATCAATCCCTTCGGCGATCCCGAAGGCGAGATTTTCATGGGCGCGCTGCCCTTCTTCCACGTCTTCGCCAATACCGCGCTGCTCAACCATGCCGTGGCGAGCGGGGCATCGATCGCCATGGTTCCGCGGTTCGAGGCGAAGCAGGTTCTGGCGACCATCGCCGCGCAAAAGGCCACCGGTTTTCCAGGCGTGCCGACCATGTATCAGGCTTTGCTTGATCACCCGGATCTCGATCGCAGCGATCTCTCATCGCTCAAGGTCTGCATATCCGGCGGTGCGCCGCTGTCGGCCCCGCTGCGAGAACGATGGGAGGCTCGGACTGGCGTGCGACTGGTCGAAGGCTATGGCCTGACTGAAAGTTCGGGCGTGGTTTCGGCAAATCCCTATGACGGCAAGCGCAAGCCGGGCACAATCGGCCAGGTCGTGGCCGGGACCGAGATAATCCTGCTCGACAAGGAGGATCCGGCTAAGCTGGCCCCTGCGGGCGAACCGGGTGAACTGGCGGTCCATGGACCGCAAATCATGCAGGGTTACTGGAACCGGCCGGAAGCCTCGGCAGATGTCTTCATCGAACGCGATGGCAAGCGCTGGCTGCGCACTGGCGATGTCGCAACGGTGGATGATGAGGGCTTCATCGAGATCGTTGACCGGATCAAGGACATGATTGCGGTTGGGGGCTTCAAGGTGTTCCCGAGCGAGGTCGAAAAAGTGTTGTTGCAGCACCCGGCGGTCAAGGAGGCGCTCGTGCTGGGCCTGCCAGACGATTACACCGGCGAAAAGCCGCATGGCTTTGTAACGCTGCTCGATGCGTCCGAAGTTACCGGCCCGCAAATCATGGATTGGGCCAATGACCGGTTGGGCAAGCACGAGCGGCTTGCCACACTGACCATTCGTGAAGGCTTGCCGCAGACGCTGGTCGGCAAGCTTGATCGCAAGGCGCTCAAGGCAGAAGTGCTGGGCGCATGAAAAAGGCCGGCACAATGGCCGGCCCTTCACTAAATTTCTGCAATCGCGCCTAGCTTGCCAGGTGGAGCTTCGGCTCATCTGGCGAAGCGGGTTTCGCTTCTGTTGACGGCGATGCCGGGGCTGTCTGCGCCGAGCGGGCCTGCGTGGCCGGGGCATTATGCGCGAAATGGCCTTCGACATGTGCGCCCTGCTCGATCGTCAGCGCATCATATTGCACATCGCCTTCGATTCGGGCGCTGCGCAGCACCACCAGGTCGCGGGCGCGGATCGATCCTGATACCTTGCCCGCCAGGCGTGCGCTCTGCGCTTCGATCTTGCCGGTGATTGTGCTGGTCTCGCCCTGCACCAGCGATGCGCAGGAGATATCGCCTTCGATCGAGCCATCGACATGCAAATCGGCCGATGCCGTAACATCGCCCTTGATGGTGACATCCGATCCGATCACGGAAAACGTCGAATTGCCATTGCGGGATGCCATTTGACTCTCCGTGTTAGCGGCGCGCGAGTTCTGGGACGCGGCGGGCTTCTTTGAGAACATCGGGGGCTGACTCCAGGAACGGGCGCGGATTGACCGCGCGATCATTGATACGCACTTCGAAATGGAGGTGCGGCCCGGTCGAGCGACCGGTATTGCCGATTGCGCCGATCACATCGCCAGCGGCGACATTCTGCCCCACGTGCGCACGGAATTTCGACATATGGGCGTAACGGGTCTTGAGCCCGTTGCCATGACTGACTTCGACTACATTGCCATAGCCAGATTTGCGCCCGACAAAGCTGACGGTTCCCTTGGCGGCGGCAAAGATCGGCGAACCAATCGGCCCCTTGAAATCGAGCCCGCTATGCATTGCTCCGCGCCGGGTGAAGGGATCGCGCCGATAGCCAAAGCCGGAAGACATGGCGAAGTTCCTGGCCGGGACGACTTGCGGCACACCTTCCAGCCCGCGTTCGAGCGCGGCCATCCGCGCCAGGCTGAGGCCAAGGCGTTCGAAACGCGGATCGATCCGTCCATCATGCGACGTGCCCAGAATCTCCAGCGGGCCACCCATCGCCTCACGCTCTGCACCGCGCAGCATGCCCTTGGGATCAAGGCCCAGCTTGCGCAGCGCCTTTTCGGCGCGACCGGCGCGGCGATCGGCAAAACGGGTCAGGCGCTCGACAAAGGCGAGCTGGCGCGCCTCGATCTCGGCCAGGCCGCGCGCTTCGGGCAGCAATGCGCCAACCTTCTCGACCGTCTGCGCAGCCTCATCGGACGAATCGCTGACCGTTTCTTCGGTGCGGACATCGTCGGGCAGCATCGGCACCATGGCTTCGAGGAACTCCTGTCGTCCCTTGAGATCATCCGAAACCGCCTTCAGATCGCTGCCATAGGCATCGAGCCGTTCCTGCGCGGTGGCGACCTTGGCTTCCCGTTGCAGCAGGGACATACGATCTGCCTGCGCACGATACTGCGTCCAGGCCATGGCGGCCATGGAAATGCCCCAGCCCAACAGCAGCGCCGCGACCAGCGCGGCAGCACCCATCTGGAGCTTGGACGAAATTTTTATGAAGCGGACCTGGCCCTGCGATCGCATGAAAAATTCGCGATCCGGAAACCATTCACGCAAGCGCACCCCCCAGCCGCCGGCGGATAATTTCTGTTGCAAGGCGACCCCTTTTCTTGCCGCGTGTTCTTAGACCCAGACCGGGCGCTAACAAAGCATGCCTAACAAATCGAATCGACTCTGGCGCATAAGGGGCGAGTCGAAGCTGCCACGCGATGAATCGTTCATCCGGGCGCAATAATCCGACCTTAACCTTCGCGAATCGCCAAAGTTGGGCTTTTGCCCTGCGCAGAATCACTCGCTGACAGGTGCGATTGCGGATGCTAAGCCCCGCCCATGGCTACCCTTGTGAAAACGACCGAATCCGATCCTCGAGAACTCGTGGAAGGGCTCGCGCGTGCGGGCCGCGCGGCGCAGCGACAACTTGCCGCCATGTCGAGCGAGACCAAGGCTGCGGCGCTGAAACTCGCCGCAACTGCCCTGCGTGAGGATAGCGCCGCAATTCTGGAGGCGAATGCGCGCGATCTTGCGGCGGGTAGGGAAGGCGGACTGACTGACGCCCTGCTTGATCGGCTACGGCTGGATGAAGCGCGGCTGGAAGGTGTCGCCGCCGGGGTCGAAGCGGTCGCTGACCTGCCTGACCCCGTGGGAGAGGTAATCGACCGGAGCGAGCGCCCCAACGGGCTGCAGCTCAGCCGCGTGCGCGTGCCGATCGGCCTGATCGGGATCATCTATGAAAGCAGGCCCAATGTCACAGCGGATGCTGCGGCGCTGTGCGTGCGGGCTGGCAATGCGGCCTTGCTGCGCGGCGGCAGCGAAGCAGTGCATTCGAACCGTGCGATCATGGCGGCCATGGTACGCGGGCTCGCCCAGGGGGGTGTTCCCGAAGCGGCGGTGCAATTAATGCCGACGCAGGACCGGGCGGCTGTGGGCGCAATGCTCAAGGCGGCCGGCCTGATCGACATGATCGTTCCGCGCGGGGGCAAGGGGCTCGTCGCCAGGGTCCAGGCCGATGCCCGCGTCCCTGTGCTCGCCCATCTTGACGGGATTTGCCACACCTATGTCCATTCTGCCGCTGATCCGGCAATGGCGAGTGAGATTGCGGTCAATGCCAAGATGCGCCGCACCGGTATTTGCGGGGCGATGGAGACCTTGCTGGTCGACGCTGCCTATCCCAAAACCGCAGCTCTGATCGATGCCCTGATCGAGGCAGGTTGTGAGCTGCGGGGCGATGGCCGGGCCCAGGCGGTGGACTCGCGGGTCGGCCCCGCGTCGGACAATGATTGGGACACCGAATACCTCGCACCGGTCCTTTCGGTTGCTCTGGTCGATGGAATCGATGCGGCGCTGGCACATATTGCGCGCCATTCCTCGAACCACACCGATGCGATCATTACTGGTGATGCGGCAGCGGCGGAAAAGTTCCTGAATGAGGTGGATTCGGCGATCGTGATGCATAATGCCTCCTCCCAATTCGCCGATGGCGGCGAATTCGGGCTGGGTGCGGAAATCGGCATCGCCACCGGGCGGTTGCATGCCCGCGGCCCCGTCGCGCTGGAAGGGCTCACAACCTACAAATGGCTGGTGCGCGGCAGCGGCCAGGCCCGCCCCTAGGTGACGCCTTCCAGACTGCGCACAGGCCTGCTGGGCGGCAGTTTCAACCCTGCGCATGGCGGACATCGCCGGGTGACCCTGTTTGCGATGAAGGCGCTTGGGCTCGATCAGGCCTGGTGGCTGGTTTCTCCCGGTAACCCGTTGAAATCAAACACAAATATGGCACCTTTGGCTGCCCGGCTGGCCTCGGCGAAGGCACAAGCGAGACGTGCACCGATCATTCCCACCGCGATCGAGCGCGATTTGCGTACGCGCTATACTGTCGACACATTGCGGGCGCTCCATCGCCGCTATCCGCGCCGCCAGTTCGTGTGGCTGATGGGGGCGGATAATCTTGCCCAATTCCACCGCTGGAAAGACTGGCGAGCGATTGCACGCATGATGCCGATTGCGGTCATCGCAAGGCCGGGCTATGATGGCGTTGCCCTGGCGAGCCCCGCCATGGCCTGGCTCAGGCGCTATCAGGTGCCTTTGTCCAGTCTCAAGCATAGGGGCAGATGGAGCGCACCGGCACTGGTGTTATTGCGATTTGATCCCGATCCACGCTCGGCCACGGCCATTCGCCGCGCCGATCCGGAATGGGCTTTGCGCTATGCCGCCAATCCGATCAGGGATTCCTTGACGCACCATCTGGTCAATCCACAGGAGCGGATATGAGGCGCTGCATCGGCGGCTCTTTGTCCTTTGTCCTCCACCCCACGAACAGGAGATGTGAACTCGCCTATGAACCAGGCGCAATCCATGTCGGCTGCCGCCGACACCGCAGGATCGGCTTCAAAGGCCCTTATGGCCAAGGCTGATCGATCACCCGACGCCCTGCACAAATTTGTGCTGGGCCAACTTGATGACGACCAGGCGCAAGAAGTCGTCTCGATCCCGCTTGAAGGGAAAAGCTCGATTGCCGATTACATGGTGATCGCTTCGGGCCGCTCCACCAGGCAAGTCGCCGCCATGGCGCAGAAACTGGCTGAAAAGATCAAGCAGGCAGGCTTCGGCCCGGCCCGCGTCGAAGGGCTGCCCGCTGCTGATTGGGTGCTGATCGATGCTGGCGATGTGGTGGTCCATTTGTTCCGCCCCGAGGTTCGCAGTTTCTACAACCTCGAACGCATGTGGGCGTTCGGGGAATCGGAACCGGCTGCGGGCACCGCCTAACGTTTGGGCCGGGCATGCGGGGGAAATCGTCCCTGCGCAGCCCGGACGCGAAGAATGACCATGCTTCTCCACATCATTGCCCGTGGACGCATTGCCCGTTCGCCCGAAGGCGAGCTGGTTGGGCGCTATGAAAAGCGGATCGGCTGGCCGCTAAAGCTGACCGAGCTTCCCGATAGCGGCGGACGCATTCCAGAACCGCAAACTCCGTGCAAGACCGTGCTGCTGGACGAGCGCGGCAAGGACTTGCCCTCGGAAGAACTGGCCCGGATCCTTGAACTTTGGCGCGACCAAGGCATGCGCGAGGCGCGTTTTGTGCTGGGTGCGGCGGACGGGCATTCGCAGACAGAGCGCGATGAGGCCGACCTCCTTTTGGCCTTCGGCAAGGCCACCTGGCCGCATCTTCTGGCCCGCGCGATGCTGCTGGAACAGCTTTACCGCGCCACAACCATCCTTGCAGGTCATCCCTATCATCGGGCAGGATAGCGGCATGACGAAACGCGGTCTTGCCACTGCCATTGCCCTGAGCGTCTGCCTTATGGGCGGCGCCCTCACCGGCTGGGCGCAAAGCAGCGGCACTGCGCTTGCGGTTGCAGCGAGCGATCCGAACGAAGCGCGAGCCGAACTGGCGCGGGCAAGATCCGCTGCGCGCGATGCGGCTCGGCGCGTGAATCAATTGCAGGAACAGGCGGGTGCAGCCCAGGCGGCGGCGGATAAGGCCGCGCGTGACTTGGCCGCGCTTGCGGCGCGCATTCAGCTGGCCGAAGCGCAGATTGTCGAAAGCGAAGCGCGGCTCGCCCTGATCGCTGACCAACGGCAGGTGCTCGATGCCCGTCTGGCCGACAAGCAGCGGCCAGTGGTGCGTTTGACCGCCGCATTGCAGAATATGGCGCGTCGGCCATTGACGCTCTCGGCCTTGCGCCCCGGCTCGCTGGAAGACACCGTGCATTTGCGCGCCGTGCTCGAATCCACCGTTCCCGAAATTCGCCGGCGCACCGCGACCTTGCGCGGCGAGCTGGCGCGCCAGCGCGATCTTGAGGGTCAGGCGCGTACCGCCCTGGCGAAGCAGCGCAGCAACGAGAAGGATTGGCGCGACCAGCGCAAGGCTCTGGCGGCGCTCGAATTGCAACAGCGCAATGCTTCACGCAGGGCCAATAGCAGCGCCATGCGCGAGAATGAGCGGGCCCTGGCCCTGGGCGAACAGGCGCGCGACCTCGACAGTCTGGTGGGGGAGCTGGATCGGGCTGGTGCCTTGCGCAGAGAGCTGGCGGCGCTTCCCGGGCCGATCATTCGTCCGGCGCGCCCTGGCGCATCGCAAGTGGTTGACGCGCCCCAACCCACCCCCGTTCCTACCGCTACTGCGCCGCCCAGCGATTTGCGGATGCCGGTGCTGGGACGAACCCTGGTGGGCTTTGGCGCGACCAATGATGCTGGGATCGTTAGCCGGGGCATCACGCTTGCGCCACATGGGGGCGCGCAGATTGTTGCTCCGGCGCGAGGGAGAGTGGCTTTTGCCGGG
>JBNLDR010000033.1:0-20581 GCA_050304495.1 Altererythrobacter sp. | reverse complement strand
GGGCGCTTGCTGCCAAGATTGCCGCCATGCCGCCGCACGCGCTACGGCACGCGAAGAATTTGATGCGACAAGGGCGCTCGACTTCTTATGACACGGCGCTGGAAATGGCCGCCAACACGCAGGCGCTGATGCACCTAACAGGTGATCACATGGAGGGTATCGACGCCCTGCTCGAGAAGCGCGCAGCCAGTTTCAAGGGTGAGTGATTCGTGATGCAGGCCCGGCTGCGCAATCGGCTCAGTGGCCACTGATTCAGCTTCGGCGGTTTCCTCTGCCACAGGCGGCAAAGGATCGATTTCCGGCTCCGGCTCGATGCTGTCGATTGGCTCACCCGTGCCAACCTCTTCCGCTGGCGCAGTGGCTGCCGCGATGCGCGCGTCTTCCTCTGCAAACAGCGCGTCAAGGCTGCAATCGCGCGGCGGCGGGCGGTTCTTGAGCGCGGCTATATCCGCCTCGCGCTGGCACAGATAGGTTTCGCGCATGGCCGAATAGGGATCGACGCTGTCGTTGATCTCGCGCAGCTTCTCGTCGAACTCGATCCGGAATTCGAGCGAATTCACAGTATAGGCTGGGATTGCGTAATAGGGGGTGTTGAACGGCTTGCCGACCGCAAGCGGCACCACCGATTGGTCTGCCAGCCCCCCCAGAAAGTCGCGCAAGGTTGTCGCACCAACCAGCGGCACCATCAGGAACGGGCCGGGGCCGACCCCGTAATAACCCAGCGTATTGGCGAAACCGTTGCGGCGATAGGGCAGGTTGAACGGCTCCTTCTCCGCCACATCGATCAGGCCGGCCACGCCAATGGTGGAATTGAGCGCGAAGCGTCCCATTGTTTCGAACGCCTTGCCGACCTTGAATTGCAGCATGTAATTGAGGAAATTCACCGGCTCCAGCAAGTTGCGGAAGAAGTTCCTCAGGCCCCGCCGGGCCGGCTTGGGCAGACCTTTCGCATAGGCCTTGGCCACCGGCTCGACCACCGCCCGGTCCACCCCTTGGGTCAGTTCGAAAGTCTGGAGATTGAGCTGTTCTAGCGGATCGCCCGGAGGGGCTTCGAGATCGCCGGTAACAAGGATAGAGCCGTCAGGGGCGGGGGACGCTTCGGCTTCGGTTTGCGCTTCGGTCTCGGCTGATTCTGGCAGGGCCTGTACCGCCTCAGTCGCCGTCTGCACCTCTTCAACCGGCGGCTCTGCCACGGCTGCAGTGGAGGTCGAACTAAGCAGATAAACGGCGGCTAGCGGCAAACTCATTTCAATTCCTTGCTGCCCCCTTGTGGTGTGACTGGCATCTCAATGTGCTTAATGCAAACAATGGGTTACCCTCCAGCCTTAATCTATCCAGCGGAATATGCCTGCATTGATGCCAGCAGCGGGCATGTGAAGCCAGCTAAACAATAGCCACAGCAAGATGGCAATCGCCCATGGTTTCCAGCCGACCGAGAACAACCTGTCAAACCTTGGCCAATAGCCGGTCCTGGATTCCCATTTGGACCATGCCTCGCCCATCAGCGCTTCTTTCTTGCGGTCCTGCATATGTGCCCCAACCAGCGCGAGGAAGCCCATGGCTCCGGCCGTGATCATGGTTCGCGCGCTCCAGAACAGCAGCATATGCGCCAGCGCCCACATGCCGAAGCTCCACATCATGGGATGGCGGGTGACCAGAAAGACCCCGCGCGGCTCCTCCCTCGCCTGATCGGCGGCATTGGGCGTCGGCATGGCGGGATTGCCCGAAAAACTGCCGCCAAACAGTATCAACGCCGGTAACATCAGGACCGTGGCGGCGATCCAGCTGACATCCCCCAATCCGCCTAGGTCACCTGCCGGTGCGGCGCGAAATGCCATCACCACCCAGAAGAACGATGCCAGGCTGACGAGCGAATAGACGGCGGAGAAGCCCTTTTCACCCAGCGCCCCCACCATCGGTGCCCGCAAGGGATGCGACATGGCAAAATGCAGGCCAACAAAGGTGACATTGGCCGCGATCAGTTCGGGTAGCGCTTGGTCCATGGCAATCCTCCCTGCGCGGGATTTGGCCACATGCTTGGGCCAAGCGCAAGCCCCGGCAGCAAGGATCGACGATGCCGGATATTGCCCCGCCTTCACAAGATCGGGGGCGCGGATTTGACCTCGCGCCCCTTGTAATCTGGCCTCAGGAACCGGTTGCCGGGTGGACTCCGGCGGCCTGCGGCTCTCCGATTTCGCCTTCGCCAGCCAGCGGGCTGTCCTTCAGCGTATCGAGATGCATCCACTTCTTGACGATCGGGCTCAGCGCCAGGACGACAACGCCCACACCGATCGCAACCCAGCCGATCTGGTTGTAGATCTCCAGCACCAGATCCTTGCTCATCGTGCCGCCTTCGCCGCCGGTCGCCTCGCCAATCTTGCCTGCAACGAAATTGCCGACTGCCGACATGTAGAACCACGCCCCCATGATGAGCGATGCCATGAAGCTTGGCGCAAGCCGGTTCATTGCAGAAAGACCTACGGGTGACAGGCAAAGCTCGCCAGTCGTGTGCAGCAGATAGATCAGGAAGACGAATGCAACCGGGGTTGCAACCTCTGGCCCGACAGTTGTCGCGCCCCAGACAAATACCAGAAATCCCGCGCCCAATTGGAATAGCGCCAGGGCAAACTTTGCGGGCGCTGACGGCTCCATGCCCCGCCTGCCCAGCCAGGCCCAGAGCGCGGCGAACACCGGTGCAAACAGCATGATGTAGATCGAGTTGATCGACTGGAAGACCGATGCCTGGACTTCGCCAATCGCCACATAACGGTCAGTGTAGAGGTTGAGACTGCCGCCGGCCTGTTCGAACAGGCCCCAGAACAGCGGATTGAGGCTGATCAGAAAAAGGATCGCAAAGATCCGCTCGCGCGGCTCCTTGGGCAGCTTGGTCGCCTGGTAAAGAACATATCCGAGCAGCGAAACTCCGGAAATGATCAACAGCGTCTGGATCACATCGACATATTGCACCAGCGCCCACATCACCGCCACTGCGCCGAGCCCGGCGGCATAAACACCCAGCTCCTTTGACCGCTCCAGCGGGGCAGGCGGCTCGCCTGCGCCCAGCAGCACCTTCTTGCCCAACACAAACACCACCAGTCCGGCGAGCATGCCGATGCCGGCCAGGCCAAAGCCATAGGCCCAGCCGATCGTCTGGCCGAGATAGCCCGCCAGGATCACGCCGAAGGTCGCGCCAGCGTTAATGCCCATGTAGAAAATGGTGTAGGCGCCGTCGCGGCGCAGGTCAGTGAGCGAATAGAGCTGGCCCACCATCACGGAAATATTGGCCTTGAGGAAGCCCGATCCAACGATGATCAGCGCCAGCGCGAACCAGAAAACATTGATGGTCGGGTCGCTCTGCCCGCCCACACCTTCCACCGCCATGAAGCCATGCCCCAGCGTCAGCAGGATGCCGCCAAACAACACCGCCTTGCGTTGGCCCAGGTATCGGTCGGCAGCCCAGCCGCCCAACACGGGGGTGATATAGACCAGGCTGGTATAGGCACCATAGATCAGAGTCGATTGGCCGTCGTTGAACAGCCAGTGCTGGGTCAGATAGAAAATCAACAGGGCACGCATGCCGTAATAGGAGAAGCGCTCCCACATCTCGGCGAAGAACAGCATGTACAGGCCCTTGGGGTGGCCCAAGAATTCCGGCTTGCGGCTTGCGGCGATGAACCCGCCCACTGTCAGGAACGCAACCAGCGCGACGAGCGCGATTGCCGCGATCCAGTCCCCCTCGTTCCACAAAGCCATATCTTTCATGCAAAACTCCCCAAATCCCTCAATTCATTCGCCCTGCGCAGGCCGAAAGCGTGCAACCTAGCGCCTCAAAACCATCTGTGAAGCTTTAGTTGCAATCGAAACTGGCGCGCCGCCGGTTTTTTCTCGCCCGGCAAGCTTGACGTGCGTGGCTGTATTATGTCACTGATGCACATCGCGAGGGAAGAACCATGAACCAAAGTCGGCCAGTTTACCTGAAGCTGCGTGATCAGATCGCGGCGGCCATCATTGATGGGCGCTATCCCGAGGAACAGATGTTGCCATCGGTGCGCGCGCTCGCGGCCGAACAGGGGGCCAATCCGCTTACAGTCGCCAAGGCCTATCAGCAATTCCAGAACGATGGGCTGGTCGAGGTTCAACGCGGAGTCGGCATGTATGTGGTGACAGGCGCTGCCGAAAAGCTGCGTGCGCGCGAGCGGGAACAGTTCCTGCGGCAGGAATGGCCCGAGATTCGCGACCGCATGGCGAGGCTGGGCATCGATCCGGCCAATTTGCTCGAGCGGGCCTGACTTCTCCCGGGGGTTCAAGCAGCAGCAAACCACGGAAAAAAGCGAAGAGTTCTTGCGCTTGGCGTCGTCCTCTGGCACTTCTGTTGTTACAGAAAGCTGCCTTCGGGTCGGGGTGGTTCTGACTTGTATTAGCTGAGGCGCGGTCGGGAAAAGCTGTGCTTGGGCAAGAACTGGTGGGAGTCAACCATGATCAGATCCGAATTGCTGCAGGCCCTGCATCGGGAAAATCCTGAATTGCGTGCGGAGGAGGTCGAACAAGTGGTCGACATTTTCTTCGACGAAATTGCACGCCGCCTGGCCGAAGGTGGCCGGGTGGAATTGCGCGGCTTCGGTGCATTCTCGACACGTGAACGCGATGCCCGCGTCGGGCGCAATCCGCGCACCGGAACCACGGTCAGCGTTCCGGCCAAGAGCGTGCCTTATTTCAAGGCGGGCAAGGAAATCCGCCAGCGGCTCAACGAAGGCTGACCCGCCTTACAAGGCCACATCCCAAAACAGTGCGTTGCTGCTGACACCTGCTCTCGCTAGGGAGCATTATTGCGTGCGGGTGTGGCGGAATGGTAGACGCCGGGGACTTAAAATCCCCTGTCCTTTGGACGTGCTGGTTCGAGTCCAGTCACCCGCACCAGTTTTCACCGGACGACCCAGTCCGTGAAGCTGGATCGCGTGAAAACCACCGGGCACAGGCAAGGTTAATCGCGCGTCCAAGACTACGAGCCAACCCCTAATCGTCTATTATCAGTGCTTTAATCCGTGTTCCCTAACCAGTGGGACAAGGCTCGTGGCTAGGGCAAAGATTTGCCCGGCAGCTACGGATGAACGGGGGTAGCGGGTTTGGATCAGACTGCCTTTCAAAGTGAGTACTTCACGGGCGCCTCGGACGGAGAAGCCCGGGTCGCGCCTCGTGTTACCTTGCTGATCCGTGCTGCCAAGCTGATCTGTTCGCAAGGCGAGTTCATTTGCGTCATCCGGGATATCTCTTCGACCGGGGTCAGCCTGCGCACATTTCACGCGCTGCCCCAATGCAATGACTATTCGCTGGAATTCCAGGCCGGGCAATGCGTCGATATGCGCAACATCTGGGAGCGTGGCCGCGAAGGCGGCTTCGAATTTGTCGCGCCGATCGAGGTCGCCAATATCGTCAACGAGATCGGTGACTTTCCCAAGCGCGGGGTGCGTCTGGGCTTGGAGTTTCCTGCTACGATCACCACCCCTTCTGACAGCAAAGTGGCCACGGTCCTGAACCTGTCACAGCAGGGCGCGCGCGTGGTGCTGAACAGCGCGCTTGCGATCGATCAATCCGTGCGGATCAAAGGACCGGGTCTCAATCACATCCACGCCAAGGTGCGATGGCGGCGGGATGGGGAGCACGGCCTGGTGTTTGATGACACTTTCTCTCTCGGTGACTTTGCGATGCTTGCGGCCAGGCTCCAATGCCCGGCTCTGCTGCGGGAATAGTCCGGCACCGCATCTGCTGGCGAATGGCCCAGCGATTTACTTTCTGCTAACCATTTTCGTTCACTCCCACACCGGTTAGGAATGAACGGGGGAATTGATGGGACAGCAAGGGGCCGATAGCCACGGCGTGATCAATGTCGATGTGGCGATTGTCGGGGCTGGCCCGGCCGGACTGACAGCGGGCTATTTGCTGACCAAGCAGGGCAAATCCGTCGCGATCATCGAAAAGGACGCGACCTATGTCGGCGGGATCAGCCGCACGGTGGAGCATGGCGGCTATCGTTTCGACATTGGCGGTCACCGCTTCTTTTCGAAGAGCCAGCAGGTGGTCGATCTGTGGAACGAGATCCTGCCCGACGATTTCATTCAGCGCCCGCGGATGAGCCGCATCTATTACGAGGGCAAATTCTATTCCTATCCCTTGCGCGCGTTCGAGGCGCTGTGGAACCTGGGCATCTGGCGTTCCGCAATCTGCATGCTCAGCTATCTGCGCTACAAGCTGTTCCCGATCGGCGAGGTGAAGAGCTTCGAAGACTGGACCACCAACCAGTTTGGGCAGAAGCTCTATTCGATCTTCTTCAAGACCTATACCGAGAAGGTGTGGGGCATGCCCTGCAACGAAATGAGCGCCGATTGGGCGGCGCAGCGGATCAAAGGGCTCAGCCTTTGGGGCGCTGTGGTCGATGGCCTCAAGCGCAGCCTTGGCCTCAACAAGAAACCCAATGATGGGCAGGCGGTAAAGACCCTGCTCGAGACTTTCCGCTATCCGCGGCTGGGCCCCGGTATGATGTGGGAAGCGGCGCGCGACAAGATTGTGGCGAGTGGTAAGGGGCAGGTCCTGATGGGCCATGCGCTTGGCCAGCTTGCCAGCGATGGCGAAGGTGGCTGGAGGCTCAGCACCGAAGGGCCGGATGGCAAGACGGTTATCGCGGCCAAACACGCGATCAGCTCTGCCCCGATGCGCGAACTGGCGCGGCGGATGCATCCGCTGCCTGAAACCACGCCGCAGGCATCGGATCTCAAATATCGCGATTTCCTGACCGTCGCGCTGATGATCAAATCGGAAGACCTGTTCCCCGACAATTGGATCTATATCCATGACAGCAAGGTGAAGGTCGGTCGGGTGCAGAATTTCCGCAGCTGGTCGCCCGAAATGGTGCCCGATCCCGATGTCGCTTGCGTGGGCCTCGAATATTTCTGCTTCGAAGGCGATGGGCTGTGGTCGATGGCGGATGAGGATCTGGTTGAGCTGGGCAAGCGCGAAATGGCGATCCTTGGGCTGGTCGATCCGGCCAAGGTCATCGGCGGGGCGGTGGTTCGGCAGGAAAAAGCCTATCCGGTCTATGATGGCGAATATGCCGCCAATGTCGACGCCATGCGGCGTGAGCTGGAAGCGAAATATCCCACGCTGCACCTGGTCGGGCGCAATGGCATGCACCGCTATAACAACCAGGATCACGCGATGATGACGGCCATGCTGTCGGTCGAGAATATCCTGGCGGGCGAGCGCATCTATGACACATGGTGCGTCAATGAAGATGCCGAATATCACGAGGCGGGCGACGAAGGTGAAGCCAAGGTCCTGCCCGCGCGCGATGCGGTGAGCGAAGACCAGGCGGCGGCCTTGCAGTCTGTCCGCGAAGTGCCCGAACGCATCCAGAAATCGGCCTGACCGGAGGCAATCGGTGGCAAGCGAAGATATCGCTCGTTTTGCCCGCTATGTTGTCGCCAGCCTGGCTGGAACCGCGGTCGATCTCGGCTGTTTCTTCCTGCTTTATGCGCAAGGCCTATGGGCGGGGCTGGCCGCCGCAATTGGTTATGCCTGCGGAACCTTGGTGCACTGGCTGGTTTCGAGCCGTTTTGTGTTTCCCGATCGCCTGTCTGAAGCGGGGATCCGGCGGGGCGGCCAGCAGGCGCTGTTTGTCATATCGGCATTGATTGGACTTGGTCTGACAGCCCTGATCGTCGGCGGCGCAGAGGCCGCGGGATCCGACCCGCGCCTCGCCAAGATTTTCGCCATGGGGGTGAGCTTCCTCAGTGTCTGGCTGATCAGGCTGACATTGGTGTTTCGCCGCAAGGCTTGACCCCAAGTGCAAGTATCGAAAAATTAACCATAGTGTGCAAGGAATTGCGCTGGCACTAATGGGATTGTGCGACAGGGGGCAGATTGGTCGAATTGCTGACACGGCTGCGCGATATTCGCCTCGTTCGCTATATTCTGGCGAGTGTTGGCGCCTTGGCGATCGACATGGGCAGTTTCCTGGCATTGCTGTCGCTTGGCATAGGTTCTGTGATGGCGGCGGCTGTTGGATATTCGCTGGGCATTATCGCGCATTGGCTGCTTTCCAGCCGAACGGTGTTTCATGATAGCGTGGCCGACAAGGGAAGCGGGCGGACGCGGCAAAAGGCGCTATTCGTGCTTTCCGCCCTGCTTGGACTTGGCCTCACGACGCTTATTGTCGGCACGGGGGATTGGGCTGGGATTGATCCGCGATTGGCCAAGATTGTTGCGGTGATCTGCAGCTTCACGCTCACCTATCTGCTACGCAAGAGCGTGGTCTTTCGTGAACAGAAGACATGATCACCGTGGATCGCCGTATCCGATCGGGTGAACGGCCCAACCGGGCGATATTGCTGGCCTGGCTTGGGGTGAGCGCCTTGCTGTGCCTGGTGGCCTGGCCCAAGATTTCGCAAGGGCGCTTGCCCGATCCGGACGACTTGCTGCGCATGGTCGAAGTGCGCGATTTGCTTGCGGGCCAGGCCTGGTTCGATCTTCATCAATACCGTATCACCCCGCCCGACGGAGTGTTGATGCATTGGTCGCGGCTGGTCGATGCCCCACTCTATCTCTCGATTCGCTTGCTCGAACCGCTGGTCGGGCAGGTGCTGGCGGAACAGATCGCAGCCTTCGCCATTCCGCTGATCATATTTGGTCTGATCTGTCTGGTGATCGGGCGGCTGACCTGGCGCATGTTTGACGTTGAAACGGCGGTCTTCGCGTGCCTGGCGCTGGGCATGTGGCCGCCGGTGATCCAGCAGCTTCAGCCGATGCGGATCGATCACCATTCCTACCAGATCCTCTCAATTGCGGTAGCTTTGTGGGCGCTCTCTTGGCGCAGCGCCCTGCGCGGCGGTGCGGCTGCAGGCGTTGCGATGGGAATCGGGGCGATGATCTCGCTTGAAACCCTGCCCATGGCGCTGGGCTTTGGCCTGGTGCTGTTCCTGCGATGGCTGGGCGATCACCAGCAACGCTGGTGGCTCGTCTGCTATATGAAGGGGCTGGCGCTGACCTTGGCGCTTGCTTTTCTCGCGACCCGTGGGGTCTCCGACCTTGCAGAACATTGCGATGTGATTTCGCCCGCGCATATCGGCTTCTTTGTCATCGCCGCGCTTGCGACGGCAGCCATCGCAACCATGCCGCGGCTGCCACGCGTCGCGACGACAGGATTATTCGCTGTTTCCGCGCTTGGCGCGCTGGCGTTTTTCGGCATGACCGCCCCTGAATGTATTGGCACGCCATTTGGCAGCCTTGATCCGCTGCTGCGCGAATATTGGTACATGAATATCAAAGAGGGGCTGCCGATCTGGCATCAGGAACTTGCGCTTGCGATCCCGACACTGGTGCAGGGGCTGGTTTCGCTAGGCGCAGCCATTGCGATCTTTGGCAGCCAGCGTGATTGGCAGCGCCGCTGGTGGTTCGAATTCATCCTGCTGATGTGCATTGCTTTTGCGGCGGGCAGCCTTACCTTCCGTTCCTTCGCCTTCCTTGGCGTGATGGCTGCCATCCCGATGGGATGGCTGGCGCGGCAATTGTTCCGCCGGTTCCGCTCTGCTGATAGCATGCTGATGAAGCTGGCCAGCGCGGTGTTGATCTATCTGGTGCTGGTTCCCAGTACGCCTTTCGCGGTGATGAAGGGGCTGGGCGATGATGCCAAACCGGCAGACGCGCCGGTCAGTACGCGCGAATCGAGCTGCGACCCTCATGGAGCGATGAAACGTCTTAACCAGCTGCCGCCCTCCCGGCTTTTTGCACCGTTGGACATTGGCCCCTCGGTGCTGCTTTCAACCCATCATTCGGTGATCGCCAGCAGCCACCACCGCGCGCAGGAAGCAATGCGTGACGTGATCGAGGGCTTCGTGCTTCCGCCTGAAAAAAGCAAAGCGCTGATCGATCACTATGGGGCCGATTATGTCGTTGTTTGCACGGATTTGGTCGAGCCGGGCAATCTCATCAAGATGGGCGGCGAAACCAGTCTGATGGCGCGTCTTGAGATGGGCGATCCGCCTGACTGGCTCTCTCCGGTCGAGATTGGCGGCCCCGATGCGCTGAAAGTCTGGAAGGTCAAGCGCCGCTAGGCCGCGCGGAATTCCAGCGCCAGCCCGTTGATGCAATGCCGCTTGCCCGTGGGTTTCGGACCGTCATCGAAAATATGGCCCAGATGTCCGCCGCAAGTGGCGCAGCGCACTTCTGTGCGGACCATGCCGAATGTTCTGTCGGTAGAGGTTTCGACCGCAGTGGGGATCGCCTTCCAGAATGACGGCCAGCCGGTGCGGCTGTCATATTTCGTCGCCGAGGAATAGAGCGGGCTCTTGCAGCCGGCGCAGATGAAGGTGCCCTTGCGCTTTTCGTGCAGCAGGTCTGACGTGAAGCGCGGTTCGGTACCCGCCTCCCGCAGGATATGATAGCGCGCCTTGCCCAGGCGTTTGCGCCACTGCGCCTCGCTCAGGGAAAAGGGATAATCCTTCGCCTCTGCCGGTGTCGACCCGCAGGCGGACAGCACGGGCAAGGCAACTCCCACGCCCAATCCGGCGAGCAAATGCCTGCGTGTCAGCGGGAAATCTTGCATTTTCATCTCTTCTGCTTCCAGGGCCTTCTACCCTAGATACGCTACGTGCGCCCGAAAAGTTTCAGTTGACGCAAAATTACCGGTTCAGAACTCGGTAATCTCGACCTCCATCTTGCGGAAGCCGTGGACGAAGTTTGCCCGCACCCGCTCGACATCGCCGGCCACATGAACCCGCATCCGGCGCTTGTGCATTTCTTCCAGCAGGACGCGCAATTGCAGCTCAGCCAGGCGGGCACCGACACAGCGGTGGATGCCATATCCGAAGGACAGATGGCGGCGGGCATTCTCGCGTGTAATGTCAAGCTTGTCCGGATTTTCGAACACTTCCTCGTCGCGGTTCGCTGAAAGATACCACAGCACCAGCTTGTCCCCCTTCTTCACCTGTTGGCCGAAGACTTCAGTGTCTTCGGTGCAGGTCCGGCGCATATGCGCCAGCGGGGTCTGGTAGCGGATGCATTCCTGTACCGCGTTGGGGATCAGTTCGGGTTGTGTCTCGAACAGCTTGCGCTGGTCAGGGAATTTGTCGAACGCATGGATGATCCCGCTCATCGTATTGCGCGTGGTGTCATTGCCGCCCACGATCAGCAGGATAAGATTGCCCATGAATTCCTGCGGGCTCATCTGGTTCATCGCATCGGAATGGATCATCATGGAAATGAGATCATCGCCGCCCGGTTGGTGTGTGCGCTCGATCCACAGCGACTGGAAGTAGGCGGCCATTTCCTGCAGGATGCCCCAACGCATTTCGTCCAGTTCGCGCACGGTGGCAAGTTCGGTATCGCCCGACCAGTCTGACCAATATGTCAGCAGTCGGCGGTCATCCCAGGGAAAGCCGAACAGGATTGCCAGCATGCCGGTAGTCAGCTCAATCGAAACCTTGTCAACCCAGTCGAACACTTCGCCGCGTGGCAGAGTGTCGAGCAGTTCGCCGGTGCGCTGACGGATCTCGTCTTCCATCTCGGCCATACCACTGGGGGTGAATTTGGGTGCGACGGTGCGCCGCTGGCCGGTGTGCTGCGGGCGGTCCATGGCGATAAACATCGGCAGCTCGCGCCGTTCCTCCACCCCGCGCGCGGCAAGCTCTTCGTCGCTCAGCCGCTCCAGGATGGTGATCCCGCCAAATTCCCAGCTGGATGAGAATGTTTCCGGCAGCGCCTCAATATGCTGGATCGCCTTGTGCTGCACCACCGCCCAATAGGGGCCGTAGGGGCTTTCCGGGATGTAATGCAGCGGCCCGGCCTCACGCATTTCCTTGAAGATCGGCTGCCAGTTGTCATTGTAGTAGATGTCAGACCGGCTGACGTCCCATTTGTGCGGATGCTGCAGCCGCTCATCCGGATGCTCTTTCAGATATTCGCGCAGGGCCTCAAAGGCGGTGGGTGACGTTCGGCACTGGGGGCGCTCAGGCGCAAGCGTAGCCATTATTCTCTCCCTTTGGAGCCGAATCCGACGACTCCTTATCATGGCCGCATCCTGACCCTACTGACAATAATGTCAATAGTAAGTTGCGAATCGCGACTTAAATTGACAGCCTCTTGGGAGGCAGCAGGCCGAACAGGCGACGTCTGTTTGCCGTCCTGCCGGCGCCGCCGGATTTCATCACGCGGGTGCGGAACAGCGCAGAGCCCCAGCGGATGAACAGCGTCACCCACAATATCTGATAGGCGAGCGCCCCCAGGATCGGCAGCAAGCTCTCATGCTGTGCCGCCCGCGCCGTCATCGCAAATGGCGAGCTGAGCGGGAACAGGATCGCGGTCAGCTCAAGAAATGGCGCGCCATCGATCAGCACAAAATTGGCGAAGAAGAAGATGAACAGCTGAAGCATGGTGACCGGCATGGACAGCGTCTGCACCTCGCGAACCGTGCTGGCGAGCGCACCGATCGCAAGGAAGATCGAGCCGATCAGCAAATAGCCCATCGAAAAGTTGATCACGAACAGCACGCAGAAGAGCGGCCAGCCCACGCCAGGTTCCTGCATTCCGCGCAGCAAGGCGCCCACACCGCCAAAATCGCCAGATAGGAGGATGGCCACACCGACGGCTGCAAACCACACCGCGATACCCACCAGCGAAACGGCCAGCATGGCAAACAGCTTGCCCAGGAACACAGCCTCCATTGGCAGTGCTGCCGCCAGAATCTCGATGATCTTGTTGGCCTTCTCTTCGACCAGGTTGGAAAGCACCATGCCCGCCAGCAACATCATCAGCAGGAACAGCAGGGTCATTGAAATCTGCGCCGTGTTCTCTCGCTGGTTCCTCGTTCTGGTGCCGCTGACGGCGACTGTTTCCGTTCGCAATGCCGGATATGCGATGTCACCACCATTGCGAGCCAGCGCCAAATGCATTGTTACGAAACCCTGCCACGCGCTCAGGTGTTCTGGTGAAGCGGTTAGGACCGGGCGCTCCAAAGTGCCGGTGAGGGCGGCACCGTAGCGCCCGCTGGGATCGGCCAGCATTGTTTCGACATCGATCGGCCCGTGCCCTTCGGCAGGATCGAAGAAATAGAAGTGCGGGATGCGACGCGGTCCCAGTTCGGCCTCGATCCGCTGATGGGCGGCCTTGATCGCGGCGATGTCCTCGCTTGGCATTTGCAGGGCGATGCGTGCAGTAAATGCCCGTTCGGATGCGGCCGAATTCAACCCGCCCGACATGGCGAAGACCAAGGCCGGGAACAGCGGCCCGAGCAGGAAGAAAAGGAAGCTGCGGCTGAACAGGATTGCCACAAAATCGCGCCGCGCGATCACATATGCGGCCTGGAAGCGCGACAGGCGCGACTTCTCGCCGGAGGGGATTTCAGCGCCGCCGCTCATCTTGCACCTTCCCCTGCTTCATCGTCATCCAATGCCCGTGCTGCCGCCTCGCCGGCAATATGGACGAAGGCATCGTGCAGACCGGCGCGCTCGATCGACAGCGACAGGATGCCCGCATCGCCTTCGATCAGCTGTCTCAGCAGTGGTTCGATGCCGCTATCGGGCAGCGAGAAATGGAAGAAATCGCCCTCGCGGCGCGTGTCATCGGGTAGGGCCTGGGTCCAACCCCCTTCTCGGGCCCGGGTTTCGAGCCGCACCTGGGCGGGGATGCGGTCGCGTGCCGCCTCAACTGATCCGGCATAGGGGACTTTGCCCCCCGCGATGATCGCCACACCTTCGCATAGCCGTTCAGCATGGTGAATCACATGGGTTGAGAAGATCACCGTTGTACCCTGCTGCGCCAGTTCGCGGATCATCCGCTCCAGCTTGCCCTGATTGATCGCGTCGAGACCGCTGAACGGTTCGTCCAGCACCACCAGCCGCGGGCGGTGGACCAGCGTGCCGAGCAGCTGCACCGTTTGCGCCATGCCTTTCGACAGCTGGCGGATCTGGCGGTTGGCGGCATACGCCAATCCGTGCTGCTCCAGCAATTCCATCCCGCGTGTGCGCCCCTCTTTCAGCGAAAGTCCGCGCAGCGCGCCCATGAAGGCGATGGCTTCGATCGCCTTCATGGCCGGATAGAGCCCGCGCTCTTCCGGCAAATAGCCGATCAGCCGCGCGATATCGTGCGGGCGATCATGCCCGAACACTTTTCGGACACCTTCATCCGGATCGATAATGCCCAGCAGCATACGCAAGGTGGTGGTCTTACCTGCGCCATTGGGGCCCAGAACGCCATAGATCGCGCCTTCGGGCACGGAAATGTCCACCCCATCGACCGCCAGCGTGCCGTCAAACCTTTTGACCAGGCCGCGCGCCTCGATCGCAAGCGCGCGCGAGCCGCTGTCCAGGTGATTGCCCCGCTGTGAGTGATCGCCTACCGCCATGTCCATCCAGCCCAGTTAACCCTGAGGGCTAAACGGGAGCAACCCCAAGCGTGGTTAACGACGTGACAATTGCTGACCTAAAAAGGCGGCTTTGCGCCGAAGCAGAACGGCTGGGCTTTGCGGTGGTGGGTTTTGCCCCCGCGGCAGAAGACCCATTGCGAGCCAGGCGGCTGGAGCAATGGCTGGGCGAAGGCAATCACGGCACGATGGAATGGATGGCGCAGCGCGCCGATGTGCGGCGGTCCCCCAATGCGATGTGGCCCGACGCGCAGAGCGTGATTGCGCTGGGCATGAGCTATGCGCCGGGCGACGATCCGCTGGCGCTGGAAGGGCAGGGAGACCGCGCGCGCATCTCGGTCTATGCCCGTGGTCGCGACTATCACGACACGGTGAAGAAGCGGCTCAAGGCTATAGCGCGATGGCTGGTCGAACAGGCCCCCGGTACTGAGCTGAAGGTCTTCGTCGATACCGCACCGGTGATGGAAAAGCCGCTGGGCGAAGCCGCCGGGATCGGCTGGCAGGGCAAGCATACCAATCTTGTCAGCCGGAAACACGGCAGCTGGCTGTTCCTGGGGGCGATCTATACCACGCTGCCATTCGCGCCGGACGCGCCACATGCGGACAATTGCGGTTCTTGCATCGCCTGCCAGCAGGCCTGCCCCACCCAGGCATTCCCCGCGCCCTATCGGCTCGATGCGCGGCGTTGCATTTCCTACCTCACCATCGAACACAAGGGTCCGATCCCGGAGGAATTTCGCGCGGCGCTTGGCAACCGCATCTATGGCTGCGACGATTGCCTGGCGGTTTGCCCATGGAACAAGTTTGCCGAGACCGCCGCGTGCCACCGGGACTTCCTGCCCCGTGCCGAGCTGGTGGCGCCGAAACTGGCCGAGCTGCTGGCGCTCGACGATGCGGCTTTCCGCGCGCTCTTTTCCGGCTCGCCAATCAAGCGGATTGGGCGCGACCGTTTTGTGCGCAACTGCCTTTATGCGGCGGGGAACAGCGGTGATGCCGCGCTGCGCATACAGGTGGCAGCTCTGGTGGACGATGCTGACCCAATTGTGGCGGAGGCAGCGCACTGGGCGCTGGAGCGAATCTAGAGCAGTTCCTTTAAGGGCACTTCGGGATTGGCCAGGCGTTCCAGATCGATTTCCGTCACACCGTTTTCGAGCAGTTTGCGCCCCTGGACATAGTCCTTGGTGTTGTTGACACAATCGATCGCCAGCGGGCGGCCTTCCTTCAGATAGACCACGGAAAATTTCCGCTCAGCCGGATCGCCCCGGACAATCGCCTGATCATAGCCAATGTTCAGGCCGGCGGTCTGCAACTTCAGGTCGTATTGGTTTGACCAGAACCACGGCAGCGCATGATAGGGCTGCTTGTCCCCCATGATTGCGCGCGCGGCGGTGTTGGCCATGTCATTGGCATTCTGCACCGATTCGAGCCGGATCAGCGCCTGATCGGCAAAGGGATTGGCGTGAACCGCGCAATCGCCGATCGCATAAATGTCATCCAGCGTGGTGCGGCAATAGATATCTACATCGACGCCGTTCGATCCTGCCGCGCCCGCCGCGATCAGCGGCGCGACCGAAGGGACGATGCCGATCCCGACCACCACGAAATCACAGGGGATCACCTCGCCATCCGCCATTTTCACGCCGGTTGCCTTGCCATCCACGCCTTCGATGGCTTCGACTGATGCCCCCAACCGCAAATCGACACCATGCGCAATATGTTCGGCCTGATAGAATTCGGACAGTTCTTCACCGGCAACGCGGGCCAAGACGCGCGGCAGGGCTTCGAGCAATACCACCTCGCAGCCCAGCTTGCGCAGCACGGCCGCCGCCTCTAGCCCGATATAGCCACCGCCAATGATCACCGCCTTTTTGGCGCCAGCCTCCAGCGCGGCCATCATCGCATCGGCATCCGCCTTGTCGCGCACGGCGAGCACACCGTCGAGATTGCCACCAGGGCAGGACAGCCTGCGCGGATCGCCGCCGCCCGCCCAGATCAGTTTGCGATAGCCGATCCGTTCGCCCGTCTGCAGCACGACTTCATGCGCGGCCGGGTCAACTTCTGTGACATTGCAGCCCAGCCGCAGCGTCACATTCTTGTCGGCCCAGAATCGTTCCGGACGGATCATGATCCGTTCGAACGGCTTGTCCCCGGCCAGATATTCCTTGGACAATGGCGGACGCTCATAGGGTGGGGCATTGTCGCGCCCCAGCATCAGGATTGAACCCTCATGGCCCTGTTGGCGCAAGGCGATTGCCGCTTGCGCGCCCCCATGGCCAGTCCCCACAATGATAATGTCGGCCTGTTCCATGCGCGCAGGCCTTGTCGCAAATCGCGGCGTCGTCAAGCCTCACGCGTCAAGATGGGGCTACCGTTCGAGCAGATTACGCGCCTGGCTGGCGATCTGCGCCAGCATGACCGGCGATACCGGCGCATGCATTTGCGCCCGCCCGATCATTGCGCGGAACTGGCGAATGGGGGCCTCATGGGAACCCGCCCAATCCTGGATAATGGTTTCCGCAGTGCGCTTGCCGTTCGTTCGGCGGAGCAGGCGGCGCAGGAAGTCGAGCCGCATCTGCTGGAAATCCCGGGCCAGCCCGGCCACCAGCAGGCGTTCCCACACATCTGACGGGTTCATCTGCGCGGCGATACCCTGCGCCCAGTCCAGGCCGAGCTTCTCGCCAATTCTGGTGAAGATCCGCGCCAGTTCGGTCGCGCCAATCCCGGTGTCAGAGGCGAGCCGCGCCAGGCCAACGGCCCCGTCCAGATCGAACAGCCGAACGACGCTTTCCGCTAGCGATGCGGTCGCGCCGCGCGTCGTGAAGCTGCGTTGCAAGCTGTCCGAGTGTTTGCGCGATTCGTCGGCAAGCAATTCGCGGCAAGCTTCAGCAAGCTGTGACACGCCCATGCCCATTTCGGAGATGAGCGCCTGCGGCTGCACATGTCCGCCCGTCGTTCGCAGAATATCGGACATTATATTGCCCACTGCTGCAGAGAGCCGGTCGAACAGCATCAAGCGGGCGGTTTCTTCCACCTTTGCCTGATCAAGTTCACGCCACAGTTTCTCCAGGCCGAATAAGCGATCGGCAACGACGAAAGCGCCGGCAACCTGCGAAAGCTCTACGCCTTCCTCTTCGGCAAGCTGGAATGGATGGACCACCCCGATCCGGTTGATGATGCGGTTGGCCAATTCTGTCGCGATGATTTCGCGGCGCAGCCGGTGCGAGCGAATTTGCGGCGCAAACTTTTCCTGCATCGGCACGGGGAACGAACCCAGCAATGCAGCTTCCATCAGCGGATCGTCGGGCAAGGTGCTGGCCTCGATCGCAGCTTGCAGCACCAGCTTGGTGGTGGACAGGAGGACGGCCAGTTCAGGCCGGGTCAGCCCCTTCCCGTCGCTTGAGCGGCGAGCCAGGGTTTCGCTGTCAGCCAGCCCTTCGGTACGGCGATCAAGCACGCCGCTTTCCTCCAGCATTTCGATCAGGCGGATATGGGATGCGAGCGAATCCGCCCCGCCGGATTCGGCAATGGACAATGCCAGCGCCTGAAGCCGATTGTCTTCCAGCACGATCGCAGCAACTTCGTCGGTCATCTGCTCGAGCAGGACATTGCGCGCCTTGAGCGACAATTTGCCCGAAGCGCGGGCAGCCGCGAACGCGATCTTGATATTGACCTCGTTATCCGAACAATCGACGCCCGCCGAATTGTCGATAAAGTCAGTATTGATCCGCCCACCCTTGAGCGAAAAGGCTATGCGCCCGGCCTGGGTCACGCCCAGATTGGCGCCTTCGCCGATTACCTTGGCGCGGATTTCGCCTGCATCGACACGCAGCGCGTCATTGGCCGGATCGCCGACCTGGACGTTATTCTCGGCCTCGGCCTTGATATAGGTGCCGATCCCGCCGAACCAGATCAGGTCGACCGGGCTCTTGAGTATCTCGGCGATCAGCGCGTCGGGCTCGATCTCCGCTTGATCGATGCCCAGCACATCGCGCGCCTGCTTCGACAGTTTGATCCGCTTGAGCTGGCGCGAGAACACGCCGCCGCCTCTGGAAATCAGCGTCGAATTATAGTCTTCCCAGCTCGACCGGGGCAGGTTGAACATGCGCTGGCGTTCCTTCCAGCTGGCAGCCGGATCGGGATCGGGATCGATGAAGATGTGGCGATGGTCGAAGGCGGCAACCAGTTTGATCGCTTTTGACAGCAGCATGCCATTGCCGAATACGTCGCCCGACATATCGCCGCAGCCGACCACGCGAATTGTGTCCCTTTGGACGTCCACGCCCATTTCCAGGAAGTGACGCTGGACCGAAACCCACGCGCCCTTGGCGGTGATGCCCATCGCCTTGTGGTCATATCCATTGGAGCCGCCGCTGGCGAATGCGTCATCCAGCCAGAAGCCGGCCTTTTCGGCAATGCCATTGGCCACGTCGGAAAAGCGCGCCGTGCCCTTGTCCGCGGCAACCACGAAATAGGGATCTTCGCCATCGCGGATAACCACCCGCTTGGGGTGGACGACCTGGCCGCGAATCAGATTGTCGGTCACTGAAAGCAGGGTGCGGATGAAGATTTCATAGCTCGCCTGCCCTTCGGCGGCCCAGCCATCGCGGTCCTTTGCGGGGGAAGGCAGCTGCTTGGGATAGAAGCCGCCTTTCGCCCCGGTCGGCACGATCACCGCATTCTTGACGCGCTGCGCCTTCATCAGGCCCAGGATTTCGGTGCGGAAGTCATCGCGCCGGTCAGACCAGCGCAGGCCCCCGCGCGCAATCGGCCCGGCACGCAAGTGGATCCCTTCGACGCGCCGCGAATAGACGAAGATTTCGCGCCATGGCACCGGCTTGGGCAGGTTGGGGACAAGGCTTGAATCGATCTTGAAGGCCAGGGCCTCGGCTGCTGCAGGGCTGAACGCATTGGTGCGCAGGATCGCTTCTATCAGCGCATGATAGAGGCGCAGCAGGCGATCATCGTTGATTGCGTTGACCTTGGTCAGCCCCTTGCGCACCGCATCGGTGGCGGCCTTGGCGGCGCTCTCGCGATTGCCGGTGAAGTCCGGATCATGCAGCGCCAGGAACAGGTCGATCAGCGGGCGCGTCACTTGCGGTGCAGCGCGTAGGGCATCGACCACGGTGTAGATGGTAAAGCTGATCCCGGCCTGGCGCAGATAACGGTAGAAGGCGCGCAGCCAGACAGCCTGCCCTGCAGTCAGCCCGGTGCTTATGACCAGCCGGTTGAAGGGATCATCCTCTGCCCTGCCATTGAGAACGGCGGCGATTGCGCCTTCGATCATCGCTGCCCGTTCGATCAGCGGAGTGGCGCTATCGCCTTCGGCCAGGGCGAGCTTGAAATCGTGGATCGTGCCCAGATCACCCCCTTCAAGCCCGGTCGGCAGCTCGGTCAGCACACGAAAGCCGAAATTCTCCAGCGCCGGGACGGCCGCCGAAAGCGGCAGCGATCCGTGATGCTGATAAACCTTCAGCCGCAGGATATCTTCGGCATCGCCATCCAGCCGGTACATGCGGACATCGCGGCTGCTCGCTTCGTCGGCGCCCAGCGCGCGCAGGCGCAAAATGTCGCGCGCAGCTTCGGCAGGCCCGCGATTGTTGCGATAGGCGTTTGGGAAGGCCGCCGCATAGCGTCCGGCGATGGCCGCAGCGCGTGCGGCATCCTCGGTCTCTGCCAAATGGCGTTCGACCGCCTCGTTCCAGCCACGCAGCATATCCTGCAGCCGTGCTTCGAGCGTGGCTTCGTTGGGTTGATCTTTCGTATTCCTGATGTCGAGCACAAAGCGAAGCATGGCCAGATTGCCGCCTTCGACCTCGACGCTCCAGTCGAGCAGTTCGGTCCCCTCGGACTCGGTCAGCAGTGCCTGCACCTCAAGCCGGACTTCGGTCGAAAGCAGGTCGCGCGGCAGCCAGACAAAGGCAAATTGGTGGCGGGCGAGCGGCGCTTCGACCAGCACCATGCGCGGGCGCGGGCGATCCACCAGGCTCATCATGGCGGTGGCAACGCGCGCGGCGTCAGCCTCTTCAAAACCCACCAACAAATCATGCGGTAGGGCGGTCAGCGCGTGGACCAGCGATTTGCCGGCATGGCCGGAGGGGTTGAATCCCATATGCGCGATCAAGCGATCCAGCGTGTCACGCAGCAGCGGTACGCTGTGCGGCGGGCTCGCCAGCG
>JBNLDR010000032.1:0-20584 GCA_050304495.1 Altererythrobacter sp. | reverse complement strand
GGTGGAGCAGGCGCATGAAAATTGCCAGATCGGCAGCTATCCCTTCTTCCGCGAAGGGAGGGTAGGTGCCAATTTCGTGATCAGGTCAACCGATGCGGAACTACTCAAGAGCTGCACTGATACATTGTGCGAGGCGCTTGGCGAGGAAGGTCTGGACTTCACCCCCGGCGGCATTTGAAACGGCTGAAACTCCATTAAAATCCTGAAAAACGGCACCTTAACCTCTTGCCGCTATTACCCTTCGCGCAATGTTGAAGGTCTATATCACAATCGACACCGAATATTCTTCGGGATTTGTCGAAGGGGGCAGCGCGTTCGATCGGGCGGAGAATTACGCACGTTCGATCGCCTGCATCACTCCCGATGGACCTTCCGGGATCTCGCACAAACTCGAACTGCTCGAACAATATGGGCAAAAGGCGGTGTTCTTCGTCGATCCCATGCCTGCACTGCTGTGGGGCGTCGCCGCGATCGAGGATATTGTCGCGCCGATCCTCAATGCCGGGCAGGACGTGCAATTGCACCTGCATACCGAATGGCTGGAGTTGGCGGGCAGCGCCAATCCAATGCGCGGCAAGACCGGGCACAATATCGCCGATTTCACTTTTGACGAGCAATGCCAGCTGATCACCTATGCGCGCGACACGCTGATGGCGGCCGGCGCCCCGGCCCCCGTGGCATTCCGCGCCGGAAATTACGGCGCCAATGACGACACATTGCGGGCGCTCAAGCAGGCGGGCATCCGCTTTGATACGAGCCACTGTCCGGCGATCGACGGGGGATATTGCCAACTCTCGCTTACGCCCGATGATCTGCTTCCGGTGGAACATTGCGGCATAATCGAAGTCCCCGTGGGCAGCATCGCCACATTGGGCGGCGGACAACGCCATGCCCAGATCACCGCGCTTTCGCTGCGCGAGATGACCGCAGCCATCCGCCATGCGCGTGACATTGGCAGGCAGGAATTTACCCTGGTCTCGCACAGCTTCGAACTGATCAACCGCCGCAAGTTGACGGCGAACAAGATCGTGCACCGAAGGTTCGATGGCCTGTGCCGTGAACTCAAGCGCATGCGCCGTGTCACCACCGCGAACTATCGGGACGATCCGCCGCAGGTCTCGCCGCCGCATGCCGAATCCGAACTACTACCGCCAGATGCTGTCCGTACTGGTCTGCGGATGGCCGAACAGATCGTCTCCAACACGCTTTACGGTGCCTTGTGAGCGCCGCGCCCGCTTCGATCGATTTCACCGTGGGATCGCGGCGGCTGTTCAGCGTGCCGCGCCTGCTTGAAACGCTGGCCTTCTCGCTTGAAGATATCCTGGCCGGGCGAATGCCGTCTGCGGCGGCTTTGCAGGCGCAGGTGGACGGATATCGCATCCTCTCCGCTCCGCTGGACCGGATTGACGATCTGATTGCCCGGTTTCCGGGTCACTTGATCGGCGGGCGACAGGATTACCGCCGCTTCTATATCGACATGACGGGGGATTACGACACCTATCTGGCCCGCTTTTCAGGCAAGACGCGGTCCACCCTGCGGCGCAAGCAGCGCAAGTTGGCCGAGGCCTGCGGGGGCGCATACACCTGCACCGAGCATCGCACACCAGCCGAAGTCGAGCGCTTTCTTGATTTGGCCCTGCCATTGTCTGCTCGCACCTATCAGGCGCGGCTGCTTGACGCGGGCTTGCCCGAAACGGCGCAGGCGCGTGCTCGGCTGCTGGAGCAAGCGGCGCAGGATCGCCTGCGGTGTTTCCTGCTCAGCCATGGCGACAAGCCGTTGGCCTATCTGGCGCTGCCGGTTGAGGGCAAGACGCTGGTCTATGCGTGGCTGGGCTATGACCCGGACTGGGCACAGCTGTCCCCCGGAACCGTGCTGCAGATGGAAGCGCTGGAGCGCCTGTTTGGCGAGACGCGCTATCGCTGGTTCGATTTCACAGAAGGCGAAGGCGCGCATAAGGAGATGTTCGGGACCGACCATGTCCCCTGCGCCAGCTTCGCGCTGCTCAAGGCGAGCCTATCCAATCGCCTGCTGCTGGGCGCCCGCGCCGGCTTCGATGCGACCGTGTCAGGCGCCAAGCTGATCGCAGACAAAAGCGGCGCGCTGGCGGGTGCCCGAAGAATGCTAAAGGCCTAGGTCCAACACAAAGGGCCGGAGTTTCCCCCGGCCCTTCGCTAATTCTGCTATGTCAGTAGAGCTTACGCGCCCTCGACCTCGCTGAGATCGACCTTGAGGCCCGGGCCCATCGAGCTGGTCACGGTGACCTTGCGGACATATTTGCCCTTCGAGCCCGAGGGCTTGGCCTTGACCACGGCTTCGGTCAGCGCCTTGAAGTTTGCCTTCAGGGCCGCATCGTCAAACGACAGCTTACCGATACCGCTGTGGATGATGCCCTGCTTCTCAACGCGGAATTCGACCTGGCCGCCCTTGGCGTCCTTCACGGCCTGTTCCACATTCGGCGTGACGGTGCCCAGCTTCGGGTTCGGCATCAGGCCCTTGGGACCCAGCACCTTACCCAACCGGCCGACAACGCCCATCATGTCGGGCGTTGCGATCACGCGGTCATAGTTGAGATTGCCGGCCTGCATGTCTTCCATCAGGTCTTCGGCACCAACCTTGTCAGCCCCGGCGGCGAGCGCCTTGTCGGCATTGTCGCCCTTGGCGAACACGGCGACGCGGACGTCCTTGCCCGTGCCCGAAGGCAGCGAGACCATGCCGCGGACCATCTGGTCAGCGTGGCGCGGATCGACACCCAGGTTCATGGCGACTTCGACGGTTTCGTCGAACTTGCGCTTGTGCTGGCGCAGCGTGGCGAGCGCCTCGTCAACGGTGTATAGCTTCTCGCGGTCGAGTTCGGCGAGCACCTTCTGTTTCTTGGTCTGCTTTGCCATTTTCTTAGCCCTCCACCACGTCGAGGCCCATCGAACGGGCAGAGCCTTCGATGATGCGGGTCGCCATTTCGATGTCGTTCGCGTTGAGATCGGCCATCTTGGTCTCGGCAATCTCGGCAAGCTGCGAACGCTTGATGGTTCCGGCCGAAACCTTGCCCGGCTCCTTCGAGCCCGACTTCAGCTTGGCCGCCTTCTTGATCAGGAAGCTCGCCGGCGGGGTCTTGGTGACGAAGGTGAACGAACGGTCGGCATAGACGGTGATGATCGTCGGGATCGGCATGCCCTTTTCAAGGCTGTCGGTCGCGGCGTTGAACGCCTTGCAGAATTCCATGATGTTGACGCCGCGTTGACCCAGCGCAGGGCCGATCGGGGGCGACGGGTTGGCAGTGCCCGCGGGCACCTGCAGCTTGATATAGCCGTCAATCTTCTTGGCCATGAATGGCCTCCTTTCTCACTGTTGCCACGCTCTTTCGAGACGCGGCTCATGGTAAGCGGTCAAACAGTCCGGCTAGCCGGACCTCCCGCACGGTTTCCCGAGCTCTCGCCCGAGGAAGGCGCGCACATAGCGCCTTACCTGCAGAATGCAAGCGCAATCCCCCTTCAAATCCTACAGGATGGAACACTTGGAACAGCGTCCATAAGTAGAAATTCCGCCGGTCACTTGAAGGTTCGGATCGGGAATCTGATACGATAGGGCGGAGGCCGACCATGTCCCCCGCCCTATCTTGTCTGCGACGAGTAGGAAACGCGCCGCCTTATTGCCTCAGAAGTCCGCGACCAGGCGCAGCCACACGCCGCGGCCCGGCCCTGGCAGCCTTTTCCCCAATGGCACGTCGGAAGCGCCAAACCGGTTCACACCGGACAGGTGCGGCTGGTAGTATGCATCGAACAGATTTTCCACGCCTGCCTCCATCCGCATGCCGCCAATCAGCTCATAGCCGCCGAACAGGCCGAACACGGCATAGCCATGGCTGGGCAGTTCGCCATTCGTGGCAGAGACCCTGGACTGCCGGGCCGCAGCGTACATCTCTGCCCCGAATGTAAACCGATCCCCGCGCCAGGCCGTCGCCAGCCGTAGGGTTGCGGGCGATACGCGGTAGATATTGTCATCAATATCGCGGCGCTTCCCGCGCACATAGCTGGCCGTGCCCGAAAGTTCGACCCGGGCGACCGGTCGAAACTCGAAATCGAGATCCGCCCCATAAAGATGCGCATCGACATTGCGAAACATCAACGGGGTGGGATCGCCATTCATCGCCGCAACCATTTCCACCGGGCTATCGACCACGCCCACCGTGCCGTCGAAAGGCGTGCCCTGGATGTAATCATCCACCCGGCGATAGAATGCGGTTGGCCGCAGGCTCAAGATGTCGCTCTCGAGATCGAAACCCAGCTCCGCAATCCAGGCGGTTTCAGGTTTGAGCGCGCGATTGCCCACATAGATATTGCCATCGGCCAGGCCATAGCTCGCCTCTGTCGGCAGCCAGGCGAACCGTTCCAGCGTGCTGGGCACGCGTGTCTTGCGGGCCAGGGTCAGCCGCGGGGTGACACCGCCCAGCAGCGCCCACAGCTGCGCCACAGCATCCCATGTCGTGTCCGACAGATTACGGTCGGATGCGGCAAAGCCATTGGCCAGCATCACCGGCCCCATCGGCACCGCGCTGCCCAATTGCGGGATACCGGCGGATTGGGTGACATGATCGACCCGCGCGCCGATCTGGAACTCCACCGCACCGGCACCGCCGCGCCATTCGGCAAAACCGCCCACCCTGCCGGAACTGAGGCCCGGCTGCGCTTCAAGGAAGAAGTCGGTATCAAGCGGATTTGTGATCCGCACCCGTTTATCGGTCTCTTCCACGTCGAAACCCAAGGTCACATTGCGCCGGGTGGAACCGAACCGCAGGCTCGCTTCCCCCGTCATCGTATCGGCATTGGCATAAGTGGCACGCGGTGTGGGCGCAGGCGGTTGGCGCAGGGTCTGATTGTCCATCAGGTGCCGCACGGCGACATGGCCCAGCCGCAGGTCAAGATGCACATCTTCAGCCAGATCGCCCCGGAAACCTGCCTGCAGGAAATCCGTGTTGAAATAGATGATGTCCATCGCGAAGGGCGGATTGCCCGAAGGGTCCGTCTCGCTGCGGCGGTATTCGGCAAAGAATTCGCCCGGCCCGACCCGCATTCCCGCATGCAATCCATAGAGATTGCGCTCATACAACGTGCCAAGCGCTGTGCCGCCGGGGATATCGTAATCCTCACCCTCTTCGCGGCTCGCGATCACGCCAAGACGCAAACGATCATTGGCAAGGCCCACGCTGCCGCCCAGCGCATGGCTTTGGTCCACGCTGCGATATTGCGCCACCGCATGGCCCTGCACCATCAATTCGCCAGGGCTTGCGAATGACGTCTCAACCAGCACAGCGTTGACCGCACCCGCCAGCGCGGGGCCTTGCGATACCGGCGCAACCCCGCGCGCCAGTTCGATCCGTTCCACCAGTACGGCGGGGGCATAATGCATGGGCGGGTCCATCGCATTGGGTCCGCCGCTGGCAAAGCTTTGGCCATTGACCCGGCCCAGCACCCGTTCCCCCGACAATCCGCGATAGGACAGCTGGCCCGAGACCTGGCCGTTGCCAATCAGTGCACCGCCTGGCGCACGCGCGGCGATACTGGCGGCATCGGCCGGCAGGGCGATCTGTTCGGGAATGTCGACATCGGTAGTGGTGACGGTATTTGATCGCTTGGCCGTGACAATGATTGTATCGGTCAGCGCGGCATCGCCGCGCGGATCGGCCGCGTGATCCTGTGCCGCTGCCGGTTGAACCATCGTGAGTGCGCAGCCGCCCAGCAGGGCGCGCCGCAAGAATGCATGAAATGACATGATAAATTCCGCTGAATAGATGCGCGGCGGCCAGGCACAGCTGTGCCTGCCCATCCGCTGGACAAGATTGCTATCGATTCAGGCGGTGTGAGGCGGTGCGCGCAGCGGCGGGCGCCAATATTGCGGGGCTGAGAGTTGCAGCGCGATCAGACGCTGTTGTTCGGGCACTACATACAGGGGCGCGCGGTCTGCCAGCAGCGCATCGTCTGCGGCAATTGCCGCCAGACCCAGACCGGCAAAGGCGCAATGCGTCTGCGCGGCCAGGTGGTTTCTATCGCCCGCATCCCCCTTGCGCGGGATGGCGATCTGCAAGGTGCGCGGCTGGCCGTAATCTTCTGGCGCACAGATACGCACAGTGAGCGTTCCGTCCTTGCCTTGATCGGGCATGTAGCCGGCTGGCACCAAAGCGCGGATCGACAAGGCCATGAGGGCCAAGAGCCAGAAGGTCTGGCCCCGTGCTGCCAAAATCTGCCGCAGTCCGTGCATGGCGCGCACCCATAGTCAGTTCGCCGGGAATGACCAGTCCTGAATGAACAGCACAAATGAACAGCGTGCCAGCCGCATCGCCGCGGTATGGTTTTGGGTGAACTGATAGGCGGAAAGGTTAACGCCAGCCTGTCGCCACCGCGAATTTTTGTTAACCTGTTACCGCTACCAAGCCTGCAAGGGTGCGGAGAACAAGCATGCGGGTAGCAAGGATGGAGGATACAGGGTCAAAGGGCCCTGCGTACAACCGGCGCAGCCATTGGGGGGCTGAGCTGGTAGTGGCCCTTGCTGTCATGTTGACCTGGTTCGCTTCCCAAAACCGTGAATCGCTGACCAGTCTCGAGCAGGCTTTTGTGCCGGCAGATAGCGGCCCACACTTCGCAAGCTACGAGTTTGATGACAAATTCAATGGCGGCACCTCCACCGCTTCCTCGATCCCGGGAAAGAATCTTGCCTGGGTCTGCGATCTGCAGAAGACCTACGAATACCGCTATTGCGGTTTTGGCATGATATTCGACCAGTATCATATCGGCCAGGGACTCGACCTCAGCCGATACGATCGTGTGGACATCACCCTCGACTATGAAGGGCCCAGCCAATCGCTGCGGCTTGTCATCAAGGACAAGAATCCGCGCTACGTGGAGCTCGGAGCTTCGAATGACGAAAAAGTCAACCAGACGACCATGGCCGTTGCGCCCGGCCTGCAGACCGTTAGTATCGGCCTCGATCAATTCTCCGTCGCCGAATGGTGGCAGCAAGCGGCCAGCAAGCCGTCGGCCGAGCTTTCGCAAACGCGTTTCGACAACATCTCTGCCATGGAACTGCTGACTGCAAACGATGCTGAAGCTGGGCGGCATGCGCTGCGGATCGACCGGATTGCCTTCCGAGGCCAAATAATAGGCATCGAGGCATGGTACGGCGGTATAGCCATCGGTTGGTTGCTGCTGATCGGTTCGATATTGTTGCTGCGTCGGCGCGACGTTTCGCGGTGGCGGCAGCAGCTGATCGATTCGATGCAGGCCACGGTCGATTCTATCCCGCATATGGTTTGGTCGCTGGACGATGATGGCAGGACTTCCTTCAACAAGCGGTGGGAAGAATTTACTGGCATGTCTTTTGACAACGTTAGCAAACGAGCCTTGATGAAGCTGGTCCATCCTGCCGATGCGCGGCCAGCGCTCAGGCAGTGGAGGGAAGGCCTTTATTCCGGATCGGAGTTCAACATCGAACTTCGCCTGCGCCACAGCTCTGGCACATACCGATGGGTCGCGGCCCGTGCGGTCCCTTCCAAAGCGGGTGAAGGCGCGATTGCCGGATGGTATGGCACTTGCACCGACGCCCACGAACGCGTCATTGCCCAGCAGGCCTTGCGCGCCAGCGTAAAGAAAGAACGCAAGCGTTCGCAGCAGTTGAAATGGTCGAGCGAACATGACTCGCTCACCCGTTTGCCGAACAGGCGCGCATTCGAGGCCCGGCTTGACCAGCTTATCCTCGATCCGAAAACCGCCGAGGCCCAGATTGGCCTGCTGCTGATCGACATGGATTATTTCAAGCACACCAATGACACCTTGGGGCATAGTGCAGGCGACCAATTGCTGAATGCGATTGCAGCCCGCCTGAAGAAATCCGTGCGTAGACAGGATTTCGTGGCCAGAATTGGCGGCGATGAGTTCGCAGTTGTCCTTTCGGACCTGCGCAACAAGGAAGACCTGACCGCAATCTGCAACAAGGTCGTCTCGGCGATCCAGGAAACGCTAAACCTGGACAATCATGCCATCCGCCCCAGCGCAAGCATTGGCGGAGCGATCTGCCTGGCAAGGAACGCCGAGCCCGATGATTTCCTGAAGATGGCAGATGCAGCGCTATATGCCCTCAAGCGATCTGGGCGCGGTGGTTTCCGACTGTTCGAGCCCTACATGCTCGACGACGTCAAACAGGCCGCATTCCAGCTGGCCTGTGCCCGCGAAGCGATCGTCGATGGCAGCATTACCGCCGTTTACCAGCCGAAGGTCGCCCTTTCGGATAATTCAACCATGGGTTTCGAAGCGCTGCTGCGCCTGAAGATTCCCGGAGGCGTGCTTGGCCTGCCGCAGATGTTGGCCGAAGCGTTCAATGACTATGAATTGGCAGCCAGGATCGGCGCGGCGATGCAGACAAGGGTGGCTCGCGATGTCAGGCAATGGATCGATGCCGGCATCGAATTTGGCCGTGTTTCGATCAACGCCGCTCCGGCTGAATTCCTGCGTGACGACTATGCGGAAAAGCTGCTTGCCGTTCTCGAACAGTATGGCGTGCCCGCCAGCTGCATCGAAATCGAAGTCACAGAATATGCGTTCATCGAAATCGGCTGGGAATATGTTGCACGGGCGCTCGACCTTCTTGACAAGGCCGGAGTGGAAATCTCGCTCGATGATTTCGGCACCGGGCACTCGTCGCTATCGCATATCCGTGACTTCCCTGTCGGATTGATCAAGATTGACCAGTCCTACATCAAGCAGATCACCGAAGATGCCGCGATCTCCTCGCTGGTCGGCGGGTTGATTCATCTCGCCCGCAGCCTGGACCTGAGAGTGGTCGCTGAAGGCGTGGAAACGCCAGCGCAGATGGAGCTCTTGCGCGAGATGGGCTGCCATTATGTCCAGGGACACCTGCTCGGCTATCCGGTCGAGAGTGCAAATGTGCAGGATTGCGTTGCCAGTAGAGCGCGCTTTGAACCCAGGTTGCTGGTCTCGTCGCGCGTGGCGTAGGCGAAGCGGGCCCCGAACAGGTCAGCCCCTTATGTGCCCAAAAAAAGGGCGCCGCAGCCGGCGCCCTTTTTCTCGTCAGTCGCGGAAAGGCCCGCTCTACTTGACCAGTTCGACCTGTTCGAAGTCCAGCTCCACCGGAGTCGCACGGCCGAAGATCGAGACCGAAACCTTGACCTTGGCCTTGTCGAAATCGAGTTCTTCCACCACGCCATTGAAGCTGGCGAAAGGCCCGTCGAGCACCTTGACCTGATCGCCGATCTCGTAATCGACGCTGATGTCGCGCTTGGGGGCGGCACGAGCTTCTTCCACACCGCCGAAATAACGTGCGGCCTCTTTCTCGCTGATCGGCTGCGGCTTGTTGTTCGAGCCGAGGAAGCCGGTGACCTTGGGCGTGTTCTTGACCAGGTGATAGACGTCATCCGTCATCTTGAGCTTGGCCAGGACATAGCCGGGCATGAACTTGCGTTCGACCTGCACCTTCTTGCCGCGCTTGACCTCGGTCACGGTTTCGGTGGGGACCTGCACGTCCTCAACCGCATCGCTCAACCCCAGCCGTTCGGCTTCGGAAATGATCGCGTCGCGCACCTTGTTTTCGAAACCGGAATAGGCGTGGATGATATACCAGCGGGCCATGGGAAGTCCTGTCTTTACCTGTGTCTTGAAACGATCAGGCCAGCGTCAACAGCCAGCGCACGACCGCGTTGAATATGGTGTCGATGCCGAGGAAGAACAAAGAAAGGATCAGCATCAGGATGAACACAAAGATTGCCGTGCGCACGGTCTCTTCGCGCGTCGGCCACACCACCTTGCTCGCTTCGCTGCGAACCTGCTGCACGAATTGTGCCGGCGATGTCTTGCGCTTTTTCTCTTCGGCCATTGATCGAACTCACGTCCTTCGAATTTGCATCTCGCCTAGCGGCATTGGCTTTCAGGTAGGGTTCTTCGCCGCCCCGAACAAGGTCCGGGAGGGGCTCTACGCTGATTCCAATGTCGGAAGACGGTGCTGCACTTAGGCGGCAGCGAACCCAAAAGCAAGCCGCTGCAAGCAGTTCGCCGCCAATAGCGCGGAAATTAGAGAAGGCCGGGCTGCACCATGCAACCCGGCCCCCTCGGCTGGAGCCCATAGTGGTGGCTCAGGCGAGCCCCAGCAATCTCGCGAAGAAGCCCGGCTCTTCCATCGGCAGGACGGGGCCATGCGCCATCAGGCGCAGGGAAGCGTCGCGATGCGGACGCGGAAGCGTCCATTTATCGGGCTTGCTGCTCACAAATCTGTAGCGGGACATGGTCTTTCTCCCGGTTGGCCCAGTGGAAACTTTTGGGCGTGAACTTACGGGAGACTGTTTGGCACCGCGGCGCTGGCACGATCCTGAATCGCGCATTCGGCCCCTGTTCAGGAAATCATCCATGAACATGAACAGACCGCGATACTGTCATTTGGAGAGAAAATGGCAGGGGTGACAGGATTCGAACCCGTGGCCCTCGGTTTTGGAGACCGATGCTCTACCAGCTGAGCTACACCCCTGCACGGGAGGCTGCCCTCTAGAGTGAAGCGCGCAGCGATGCAACACAGGAGATTCTTGCATCGCTTGCTGCTATGTCGCGCACGATATGCATTCGCCCCATCTTGCGCCGATCCCGCCGGAAACGCTGCTGCTCGCCTATCGCAGCGGGATCTTCCCAATGGCCGATAATCGCGACGATCCCGAGGTGTTCTGGGTTGAGCCCCGCGATCGGGCAATCTTGCCGCTTGATGGCCTCAAGCTTTCGCGCAGCCTGCTGAAAACCATCCGCCAGGACCGGTTCCGCGTGACGGTGAATGGTGATTTCGCGGCAGTGATTCGCGCCTGTGCCGAGCCGCGTCCGGACCACCCCGAAAGCTGGATCAGCGAGCGAATCATCGCCAGCTATCACCAGCTCCACAAAGTCGGCCACGCCAATTCGGTCGAATGCTGGTTGGATGGAGCACTGGTGGGCGGCCTTTATGGCGTTGCTTTCGACCGCGTGTTCTGCGGTGAAAGCATGTTCAGCCGCACCCGCGATGCCAGCAAGGTGGCGTTGGCATGGCTGGTCGCCTTGATGCGCCACGCCGGATATGAACTGCTCGATTGCCAGTTCATGACCGATCACCTCGCCTCGCTGGGCGCGGTCGAAATCCCGCAAGCGCATTATCTTGAACGACTGGTTGCCGCGCGCGGCGAGCCGCGCATGACCTTGCCGCAAGCCTATTCGGTGTTTGCTGGCCCTGGGGTCGGTGGTGGAGCTGGTGCCGGAGCTGGTGCAGGTGTTGCCGGTGCGGCTGACGGCGTTGCCGCCGGAGTCGAAGGCGGTGCGCCTTCACCGGGGAAGCTCATCGCACAGTCCTTGACCCATATGTCGTAGATCGGGTGTTCGACGACATTGAGGCTGGGCGAATTCTTGAACAGCCAGCCGGAAAAGATTCGCCGGAATTCATTGTCGCGACGATCCTGTACCAGTACCTGGACGAAAGCCCCGGTTTCTTGCGGCAGTTCCCATGGCGGCGTGCGTTCGCAGGCCTGCAGACGGACGATGACATTGCCGACACGGCGCGATTCGCCCGGCTTCATCTCAAGGTCCTGAGTCAAATTGTTGCGTTTGTTGAGCAGCCCCAGGGTCGCGACCCGTTCCGCCATCGGCGTTCCCAGCTCGGCCGATCGCGCCACATCGCTGGAAGGCGTAGCTGCGCTTCCCTGCAGTTCCTTGGGGACCTCGGTCTCTTCCGGTTTGGGGGCTGGCGGATCCTGCGAACAGGCGGCCAAAGCCAGCAGCATCAGGCCGGAAAGCGCGACCCGCATGGTCAGCCTTCCGGGCTCCATGCCTCGTAATCGCCCACCGCAGCAGCACGCTTGCCGCCCCGCTCCAACGCGCCCTGCGGGCGATAGGCCCGCGCCGTGCCGGTGGCATTGGGGGTGAATTCCGCTTCCCACACCTTGGCGGGGGGCAGATGGCTTTCAGGCACATCGTCGAACGAACCGTGCAGCCAGCCATGCCATTCAGACGGCACGCGACTGGCATCATTGGGGCCGTTGTAGATCACCCAGCGGCGTTCAAGCTGGCCCGCGCCGCGTTTCTTCGAACGATAATATTTATTGCCCTGCGCATCGGTGCCAACATGCTCACCATTGCGCCAGCTCCAGAACAAGGTGCCGATGGTCGCGCCATCCCACCAGGTGAATATCTTGCCGAGAAAACCCATGGCCGCGCGCCTAGCCGAATTGATGCGACCCGCCAAGCCAGAACCGACCTATTGCGGGATATGCCAGGTCACCTTGTCCCCCGGCTTGATGCCCAATTCGTCGCAGCGCCCCGCGCGCAGCTCCAACACTGCCGATGCGATCCCGTCAGACCTCACCGATTCGAGTGAATAGGGCTGCGTATGATCGGCAATATTGAGGATGCGCCCGTCCATGCCGACAAAGATGATATCGAGCGAAAGCGGCGTGTTCTTCATCCAGAAACTGCGAATGCCTGGCGGATTCGAAGGGAACAACATGCCTTCGTCATCGCCCAGTTCGGTGCGAAACATCAGCCCGCGAAACTGCGCCTCCTGACTTTCGGCCAGTTCGACCTGGAAGCCATGGGTACGCTGCCCACTGGCGATTTTCAGCATGATCACGCTGAGGCCGGAAACGGGATGCCTGGCATTGACCGCGAGCGATTCCGAATTGGCGCTTTCGCTGGCGACCTGGGTCGAACATGCGGCCAGCGCCATCCCCAGTCCAGCAATCAGCGATCTGCGAATCATTCGGCCTCATCCTCTGCTTCGGCCAGCCATTGCTCGGCCTCCTCGATAGTCGATGCGTCAATCACCGCGCGCACCATGTCGAAGCCATGACCTGCCCGCAGCATTGCTGCAATCTGCTTTTCGCGCCTGGCCATGTCCGGCAGCTGAACGCCGAACGGGCCAAAGCCGCGCTTGCGTGCCAGGGCCAGCGCCGCACGCCGCGCCTGCGCCTCTTCCGGCGAAACATCTTCCCGCAAATCATTGTCGATCCCGGCCGCACGCAGCGCCTGGTCGATCCTGCGCCCGCCATAGCCGCGCCGCAACAGTCCCCCGGCCCGCGCCCGCGCATAGGCTTCGTCATCGACATATTTGAGCTCTACCAACCGGTCCACCACGGCTCGCGGATCGATCGCTTCGGCATCTTCGGCCACACCGCGTTCGCGCAATTTGCGCGCCAGATAGGCCTCAAGCTTTGCACCGCTGGTCGCAAATCGGGCGGCATAGGACAGCGCCAATTCCTCCAGACTCGCCTGATCAAGCGGCCTTGGCTGGCGCTTTTTCCCCCGTTTTGCGGTTTCTTTTGGAACCATTTCGCCTTATTCGTGCCACACTCATTAGGAAATGGGAAAGCCTGATCGCGTGCGGGGAGGGGAGTTTCCGCATTAAAGACACATAAAGGTGCCACTTTGAGTGCCATAAGCCACGGGTATCGCTGAAGAAATATGACCGACGCCGCACTGATGCCGACGCCGAACGACTGCGCCCTTCCGCGCAGGCGGGCGGACTTCGCCACTTTCAATGAGGCCATCGACTACGCCGCTTGCAGCGAAAAAGGCCTCAATTTTCACGATCCGCGGGGTATTTTGACCCGTGCCTATCCATTCCGGGAGATGCGCGAAGATGCGCTGGTGATGGCCCACCGGTTGGTCGCGGCGGGAATTGGCAAGGAAGATCGTGTCGCCCTGATCGCGGAAACCGGCCCCGAATTCGCCGCGTTGTTCTGCGCCTGCGTCTATGCGGGTGCGTGGCCCGTCCCGCTGCCGCTACCGACCACCTTCGGCGGCAAGGAAAGCTATATCGACCAGCTCACGGTGCAGTTGCAGAGCTCTGACCCGGCGCTACTGCTTTACCCCGAAGAAATCGGCGAAATGGCCGGTGCCGCCGCAGCGAAACAGGGCTGCCGGGGCGAAAGCTGGCAAGAATTCGCCCAGCGCGAAGCGCCCGAATGCGCCCTGCCCGAAGCCGATCCGGAGGATATTTGCTATCTGCAATATTCCAGCGGATCGACCCGTTTCCCCACCGGCGTGGCGGTGACCCACCGCGCGCTGCTGCACAATCTCTATGGTCATGCCACCACGATGGACCTGGGCACCAATGACCGGGTGGTAAGCTGGCTGCCATGGTATCACGACATGGGCCTGGTCGGCTGCTTCCTGTCGCTGATCGCCAACCAGGTTTCCTGCGACTATCTGAAGCCCGATCATTTCGCGCGCCGCCCGCTGGCCTGGCTCGACATGATCAGCCGCAATCCCGGCACGACGCTCAGCTATTCGCCCACCTTCGGCTATGACATCTGCGCCCGCCGCATCTCCAGCCAGAGCCATGTCGGCGAACGGTTCGACCTGTCACGCTGGCGGGTGGCAGGCAATGGCGCAGACATGATCCGCCCCGATGTGATGCAAAGCTTCGTCAACGCCTTTGCCGATGCCGGGTTCAAGGCCAGCGCCTTTACCCCCAGCTATGGCCTGGCCGAAGCGGTGCTGGCGGTTACCGTCATGCCGCCGGGCGAAGGCATCCGGGTAGAACTGGTGGAGGAAGAACGCCTGTCTGGCACTCCGCGCAATCTTTCGCGCCCTGCCCGCTATCGCGCGATCGTCAATTGCGGCAAGCCATTGCCCGATATGGAAGTCGAGATCCGCGGCGAGGACGGCTCGATCCGCGGCGACCACCAGATCGGCAAGGTGTGGTGCCGCGGCCCATCGGTGATGCATTCCTATTTCCGCAATCCCGAAGCAACCGAAGACTGTCTGGTGGACGGCTGGCTCGACACGGGCGACATGGGTTATCTGGGTGATGGTTATCTGTTTATCGTCGGCCGCGCGAAGGACATGATCATCATCAACGGCAAGAACCTCTGGCCGCAGGATATCGAATGGGCGGTGGAACAATTGCCCGGCTTCAACCATGGCGACATCGCCGCCTTTTCTGTCGAGATGGAAAATGGCGAGGAAGCCCCCGCCGTACTGGTCCATTGCCGGGTTTCCGATCCGGAAGAGCGGCGCCAATTGCGCGATCTGATTGCGGACAAGGTGCGTTCCGTCACCGGCCTCAGCGGCGTGGTGGAACTGGTGCCCCCGCGAACGCTACCTCGCACAAGCTCGGGCAAGCTCAGCCGCGCCAAGGCGAAGCGGCTTTACCTATCTGGCGAGATCGAACCGATTCCACTTCTCGAAGCGGCCTGAAAGGCGGCTCCACCCCAATTTACCGGAAACGGCAAGCGGCCTAGCGGTCTAGTCGCCGCCTAGCTGGCCCCATCGTGCCTCGAGCGTACCATTTCCGCGCTCCAGACTGGGCTTGATCCCCCGTTCGGCTAGGATCTCCGCCGCGCGGGCCGCCTCGGCCTCTTGCCCGGAAAGCACCACCGGCGCTTCGATCCGATGGGCTGCCCAAGCGACCAGTTCCAGCGCCTTGTACCCGGCAGTCGTCGGCTCTCCATCGGCGAACGCGATCGCGGGGAGCGGGGCCGCCGGCGGGATGACTTCCACCGCCCAATCGGGCTCGGTCGCCGAAATGCGCTGCTCCAATATGCGGTAGGTCGCCAGCGTCGCACCATCGAGCGCCTTGGCGCGCACCATGGCTTTGCGCCTCTGGCGATCGACCAGCACATCCGCTTCCGGCACGCCGGCCACCAGCGAAAGCCGTTTCGCCATGTCTTCTGCCCGCCTTGCCGCCGCTGCCTCTTCCTTCTCTCGCGCTGCGGAGACTTGCGCCAGCTCCGCCGCGGTCGAACTGGTCCCGACCTGATATTGCGTGAGGTTGAGCTTGATATTTTCGTTCAACCGGCGGGACAGCGCGCTCTCCGCCTGTTTTTCCGCGTCGAGCCTGAGGCGAGGGGTAAGCACGGTGGCATCGATCGAGATTGGATCTGAACCAAAGTCGATGTCTACCTGACTCAAGCGGGAGCGAGCATCGAAGGCATCCTGCAATTCGCTGCGCACGATCCTTTGCGCATTATATTCCCAGCCAATCTGCCTGAGCGAGAAGAACAGCGGGATGGCCAAGGCGAACAGCACTGCAGCAACCGCAAAATCCTGAAAGCGGGATTGCCGCTCTGTCAGGCTGGTGCGGAAGCCATAGAGCCGCGCCATGCCCAATGCGGTGACCGCAATCGTCAGCAGGTTGGTGACGAACAACAGCAAAGCGCCCCAGAACACCGTGCCATTGGCGGTTGCGAGACCGAACCCGACCACTGCGAGCGGCGGCATCAAGGCGGTGGCGATCGCCACGCCGACAATCGTGCCCTCGCGCCCGCGGATCATGGCATAGGCACCCGCCAGCGCGGAGAACAGCGCCACCAGCAGGTCAAACAGGTTTGGCCGCGTGCGTGCGGCGATTTCCGGTGTGATGGTCTGGATCGGCGAGAAATAGACCACCAGCGCGCACAGCGCGACCGCCATCAGCGTGCCCCAGGCGAGCGATCGCGCCGCCTGTTTCATCCAGTTGTAATCGCCAATCGCCAACGCGAAGCCCAGCCCCATGATCGGCCCCATCAGCGGGGAGAGAAGCATGGCGCCAATAACCACTGCTGGCGATGACAGCAGCAGGCCAAGGATCGCGATCCCGCCCGACATGGCAGTCATGAACAGATAGCGTTCGGACAGCAGGCCGTCCTCACGCCTCTTTGCGATCACGGCCTGCTGGTCCACTGTCCCGATGACTTCGCTGCGCCACCAGGTCTGCAGACTGAACAGCACATGCGAAAACGAGCTGGCACCCTGATGGGTTGCTGGTGCTTCGGGTTCAATGTTTTCGCTCAAAGGGTTACGCTCCCCCCAAATGCTGGACGTGGGGCCAGTCTAGGCCCAAGATCGCAGAAACGAAAGCATGGACGCGCGCAGCCATTTGGGGCACAAATTCTTGAAGTTCGTGTCTTATGGCACTAATACAGTAGGAGCATGCGGCGCTGCCGCCGTTATTGAGAATTGGAACAGGGCATGAGCACGCCAGAAACGACACCGACAACCACGACCAAGACCGCCACCGATTTCGAGTTGAGCCCGCCCGATCCGGTGCCCGCAGTCGCACCCGAAAAGGCAGCTGGCCTGGTTCCGGTCGATGCCGAAAAGAAAAGCAAGCTGGAAGAAAAGGTCGACAGCTTCGTCGCCGACCTGGTGGCAGAGGATGCCAATTCCCCCGCTTTCGGCGAGAAAGTCGACCAGATCACCCGCATGGGCCAGGAACAGATCCGTGCAGCGGCGGCGATGTCCAACCGTTTCCTCGATCGCCCGGTCCGGGCAATGGATGCCGATACCGGGGTTGGCAACGATTTGGCCGAACTGCGCCGTACGGTCGAGGATCTCGATCCCGGTCGCAAGGGCAAGATGCGTGGGCGCAAGCTGTTCGGCATCATCCCCTTCGGCGGCAAGCTGCAGCGCTATTTTGACAGCTACACCAGCGCGCAGGGCCATATCCAGGCGATCCTGGACCGGCTTTCTTCGGGCAAGCGCGAACTGCATGAAGACAATGCCGCAATCGATGTCGAGCGGCAGAAATTGTGGACCGCGATGGGCGAGCTGGAGCAGATGATCCATATCGCCAAGACGCTGGACCAGCGGTTGGAAGAAAAGGCCGACGAGCTCGACAGCTCCGATCCGGCCAAGGCCAAGGCGCTACGCGAAAGCGCGCTGTTCTATGTTCGCCAGCGCACACAGGATTTGCTCACGCAAATGGCTGTCAGCGTTCAGGGTTATCTCTCGCTAGACCTCGTCAAGAAGAACAATGTCGAACTGGTGAAAGGCGTCGATCACGCCAGCACCACCATCAGGGGCGCGCTGACGACGGCGGTGACGGTGGCGCAGGCAATGACCAACCAGCGCCTGGTGCTGAAGCAGATCACGTCGCTCAACGAAACCACCTCCAATATCATCGATTCGACCAGCACGCTGCTGCGCGAACAGACCGGCCAGATCCACGAACAGGCTGCGTCATCGACGATCCCGCTTGAGACGCTGCAGCGCGCCTTCCAGAATATCTATGACACGATGGACGAGGTTGACGATTTCAAGGTCAAGGCGCTCGCCAGCATGAAGCAGACGGTCGAGGCGCTGTCGGGCGAAGTCGAAAAGTCCAAGGGCTATATCGCCCGTGCCGAAGGGCAGGCGCAGGCGCAGGCCAAGGTCGCGGCCGAACCTTCGCTGCTGGCACTCGACAGCTAGGGAGCCGCACTGCCCATGCCCGATACCACCCGCGAATCCGACCATATCCTGCAGGCCGCAGGCAAGTCGCTGGCGCTGCAGCGCGACGGCGGCGTACACCGCCGCGCCTCAATCGGGCGCGGATCGGCCGAGATCAAGCGCAAGCACTGGAAGAAGAAGCTTGGCCGCATCCTGATTGCCTTTGGCGTGATCTGGACGACGGCTGTGGTTGCCGGCCTCATTATCGACGGGATCGGGTTTGCCGGCATCATGCTGACCCTTTTTGCGGCACTGATCGCGTTCGGCGTGCTGGCCAATTATCCCAAGATGAAGGTGCCCAAGCTGGGCGATCTCAACAAGGGCGACGCGCGGCAAATGGTGGGCCGCACCGAATTGTGGCTGGAGGCACAGCGCCCCGCCCTGCCACCGCCCGCAGTGCAGGTGGTGGATCAGCTGGGCGTCCAGCTTGATGCGCTGGGCCTGCAGCTGGAAACAATCGATGCCGCCCATCCGGCGATGAATGAGGTGCGTGAACTGGTGGGCGAATATATTCCCGAAACGATCGAGAATTATCGCAAGATCCCGGCCCATCTGCGCACCGAACAACACGTAGGAAAAACGCCCGATCAGCAGCTGACCGAAAGCCTGAGCAAGATCAGCAGCGAGGTTGACCGGGTAACGCGGCGGCTGGCCGAAGGCGCGCTGGACGATCTGGCGATCAAGTCGCGCTATCTCGAATATCGCTATGGCGGGGCCGAAGCGCTGGAGGACCAAAGCAAATGAAGTTTACCCTGCCGCACGACCTTGGCCGCGAGGAAGTGCGCCGCCGTTTGAAGGAGCGCAGCCACGAGATCGCCGATCACATTCCCGGCGGCATGGCCAGCGTCGATACAAAATGGCCGGGCGAGGACCGGATGCAGATGAAAGTCAGCGCGATGGGCCAGGATGTGCGCGGCGAGATCGAGATTCATGACACCCAGGTGGTGGTCCAGCTGGCGCTGCCCCCGGCGCTGTCCTTCTTCGAACCGATCGTCAAAAGCGCGGTCCAATCCAACGCAGCCAAGCTGCTGGAGAAGAAATAGCGGCAACTACTGCCCGCTGGCACCGCCCAGCTTGCCGACCGCTTGCGCGCCATCGCGCGTGGTCACCATCACTTCGTCACCATCGACAATGATACAGATATCCTTGAGCCCGATGGCGGAGATTGTCGGCCCGTCGCTCATGGTCAGCACATTGCTGCATTGGACCAGCTCTGCGCGGCCAGAGACATGATTGCCCGCCGCATCGGCAGGCAGCGCGTCCTGCAACGCCGCCCAATTGCCGATGTCAGACCAGCCCATATTGGCCGGGACCATGGCAGCGCGGGCGGTATTCTCCATCACCGCATAGTCGATCGATTCCCCGGCGATCTCAGCAAATGCAGCCGCATCGGGGTAAAAACGCACGCCCTCTGCTGTGCCGCCCGCCACCGCTTGCGCGACCAGTTCGGCCATTTGCGGGCGATGCGCGCGTAGCTCGTCCAGCAGGGTCCCTGCGCGGAAGGCAAAGATGCCGCCGTTCCAGGCATAGCCGCCTTCGGCGAGGAATTGCTCGGCCCGCACCAGATCGGGCTTTTCGACAAATTGCGCCACGCGGAAACCGCCGTCCATGGCCTCGCCTTGCCGGATATAGCCATAACCCGTCTCGGGCCGGTCGGGCGCGATCCCGAAACTGACCAGCCAGCCCTCACTCGCGAGTGCGGCGGCCTTTGCAGCTGCGGCGCAAAAGGCGGCGCTGTCTGCGATATGGTGGTCGCTGGGGCAGACCAGCATCACGGCATCGGGATCGAGCCGGGCGGCGGCAAGCGCAATTGCGGGCGCGGTGTTGCGCGCGCAAGGCTCAACCAGGATCGAGAGCCCGGCGATATCGCGCGCCTGCTCCTCTATCAGCGGGACATGGGCGCTGCCCGCCACCACCATGGGTGCAGCGAATTGCGCGCCATCGGCGCATCGCTCGATCGCTTCGCGGAACAGGGTCTGATCGCCCAGCAGCGGGATGAAGGGCTTGGGCTGGGCCTTGCGGCTGCGCGGCCACAGGCGGGTGCCGCTGCCGCCGCACAGGATTACCGGATGAATCAGGCTGTTAGTCATGGACCGCGCCTATCACGTTCTATCGCCCTATGAAATCGATGCGATAGCCATATCGTGCCTCGACCGGGTCCCCTGCACGGTTGCGCGCCGGGTTGAAGCGCACTTTCTCGATCACTAACGGGCAGGCGAGTGCGGTGGTTTCGGGATCAACGCTGGTGCGCGCGACCGAACAATTGCGCGCCCGTCCGTCTGTCCCAACGGTGAAGACCACTGTAACCGATTTGCCAAAGCGGGTCGCGCGGCCCCCTTCTGGGACCGGAAAATCCCTCGCCGAATTGACTTCGCCCGATTTGACCGAT
>JBNLDR010000031.1:0-20634 GCA_050304495.1 Altererythrobacter sp. | reverse complement strand
CTTCATGGCTATCCGCAGCGTTGCGGATGTGCCGACCGCGCGCAATATCGGAATGACATGGATGGGTGTGGCGTTGCTGGGCGCGATCGGAGTCGGACTGGCAGGCCGCGCTTATGTGGAGCGCAATGGCATGGCGTTGGACGATCCGGAGACGATCTTTATCGTGCTGGCAGACCTGCTGTTCCACCCGCTGGTGACCGGTTTCCTGCTGGCAGCCTTGCTGGCCGCAATCATGAGCACGATTTCGTCGCAATTGCTGGTCGCGTCCAGTTCGCTGACCGAGGATTTCTATCGCCTGTTCCTGCGCAAACAGGCGAGTGAGCGCGAAATGGTCAATGTCGGTCGGCTGTGCGTGCTTCTGGTGGCGCTGGCGGCAATTGCGATTGCATCCGATCCTGACAGCAAGGTGCTGGGGCTGGTTTCCAATGCCTGGGCCGGTTTTGGCGCGGCATTCGGCCCTTTGATCGTGCTTTCGCTCACCTGGCGGCGGATGAGCGGGGCGGGTGCGGTAGCGGGCCTGGTAACCGGGGCGCTGGTGGTGATTGGCTGGATCAATGCTGGCTGGAACACCAGCTTCATGGGCGGACCCGGCGTCTATGAGATCATCCCGGGCTTCATCGCCGCCTGGGCTGCGATAGTCGGAGTGAGCCTGGCCGGGGCGAGGACGGAGTAGCTGCCGTCTCCCACGCCTGTGGTTGGGAGTTTCAACGGAAAATCATTCCCCGAATGATTTTCTCCAGTTGAAACTGGTGCCGGCTGCAGGAGTCGAACCCGCGACCTGATGATTACAAATCAACTGCTCTACCAACTGAGCTAAGCCGGCACATATTTTCGGCGAGCGCGCCTTTCCTTCAAACTGCGCCGAATGTCCAGCCCTCTGTTTGGGCAATTTCCCGAGTCAGGCTTGTTGGGCTCCATTGCTCCGGATCGTGTGCGACCTTGCGCAGCCACGCAGCCGTGACCAGCGCATCCGATGAATGATCGTCGATCACGCCACTGCCGCGCACCGGGGGCGAGCCAAGCGCAGTGAGGGCGAGGTTCAAACCGGCATAGGTTTTGAGCTTGCTGCGGCCCTTTGTGCCGCCAGCGCTCAGCGCCGCGAGCGATGTGTAGATTTCGACCACGGCAGACCCATGTGCGGGGAGCGGATCGATAGGCCACACCGGCAAGCGGCCATCAAGCCGGTGGAGCATGCGCATTCCTGTCAGGCTCGACTTGCCGACCTGCGCCGCGCCAACCAGGTTGAAATTGCTCACCGGCCGCAGCCCTTGTGCGCGCTGGGCATGTTCGGCCATGCGGAAACGCCCTTCGCGTGTGGCCGCGCCCGGCAAGTGGAAGCGATCACCAATGTGGTCCTTGGAATGCCGGAAATAGCGCGAGGCGTGGGCATGGGCGACGAAGTTGCCTGCTTCAAGATTGGGATCGCGCGCGCAGATATCGTCGATCAGCGCCCACAGCACCTTTGCGCTTTGCGGGCTATCGCTCCAATCGGGGAAGAAAGCGCCAGCATCGGCGAAGGGCAGCGAAATGCCAAGATCCATGCCAACAAGAGTATTGTCCGGCAGATCAAGCAGGAAAGCGAGCACCTCTTGCCGTGACCACGGCCTGGAACGCTTCACAAGTTTGGGGGCAAGGCCGTCTTCGCTCGCCATGGCCAGGGCGATGCCCTTCTGCCGCTCCCCCTTCGCGCCCGACCAGTCGATCGCGAGGAAGTGCTGGAAACGGCCAGCCTTCATCCGCGCTCTTTCCGCAGACGCTCCCAATATTCGATCCGTTCCCTGATCTTGCGTTCGAACCCGCGCTCGACCGGCGCGTAATAGGTTTGCGGCTCCATTCCTTCCGGCCAATAATTCGCGCCGGAATATCCGTCCGCCACATCAGGGTCATATTGGTAGCCCGCGCCATAGCCGACATCCTTCATCAGCTTGGTGGGGGCATTGAGGATGTTTTGCGGCGGCATCAGGCTGCCGGTTTCCCTTGCGTTCCTGTAGGCCGCTTTCTGTGCCTTGTAGGCCGCGTTCGATTTGGGCGCCGTGGCGAGGTAGAGGCAGGCCTGGACCACCGCCAGCTCACCTTCCGGACTGCCGAGGAATTCATAGGCGTCCTTGGCGGCAAGGCACTGCACCAGCGCCTGCGGATCGGCAAGACCCACATCCTCGCTGGCGAAGCGTACCAGGCGGCGCAGGATATACATTGGCTCTTCACCGGCCGTGAGCATCCGCGCAAGGTAATAGAGCGCCGCCTGCGGATCGCTGCCGCGCAAGCTTTTGTGCAGCGCGCTGATGAGGTTGTAATGCCCTTCGCGATCCTTGTCATACACCGCAACCCGGCGCTGCAGAAACTTGCCGAGCCCCTCCGGATCGAGCGGTTCGGTGATCCCGGCATTGTAAAGCGTTTCGGCCTGGTTGAGCAGGAAGCGGCCGTCGCCATCGGCGCTGGCTATCAGGGCTTCGCGGGCCGCCTGGGTGAGGGGCAGGGGGCCTTCAAGCGCCTCTGCCCGGTCGAGCAGTTTGCCCAGTGCTGCGTGGTCCAGCCGCTCAAGGATCAGCACCTGCGCGCGGCTGAGCAGCGCGGCGTTGAGTTCGAAACTGGGGTTCTCGGTTGTCGCGCCAACCAGCGTCACTGTGCCGCGTTCGACAAAAGGCAGGAAGCCATCCTGCTGCGCACGGTTGAAGCGGTGGATCTCGTCTACGAACAGCAGCGTGCGTTGGCCCGCCTGCGCCGTGCGATCGGCCTCGGCAAAGGCCTTTTTCAGATCGGCAACGCCGGAGAATACCGCGCTGACAGCAACAAAGCGCATGCCCACTGCATCCGCCAGCAGACGGGCGATGCTGGTCTTGCCGGTACCTGGCGGACCCCACAGCACCATGGAAGATAGCCTGCCTGCGGCGACCATTCGCCCAATCGCCCCTTCGGGCCCGGTCAAATGTTCTTGCCCGATAATCTCGTCAAGCGCGTTGGGACGCAGCCGGTCGGCGAGCGGTGCATCCGTTCGCAGCGCGTCATTGCGCGGCTGGGGTGGGTCTTCAGCAAACAGATCGGCCATCGGATGATCCTCATAGGGGGACGAAGGAAATTTGCACAGGCCCCTTGCAAGGGCTTTTTAAAGATATATCGTAGAGCTATCTAAGAATATCGGAGATTCGCCATGCATCGGCACAGATATCGCAAATTCGCAAAGTCCAACGCCTGGCCATTCATCGCCATGATGGCGGCGCAAAAGGGTGGCTGGGGACCGGGTTCCTTCGCGGGCGATTGGGACAATGAGGATTGGGGCGGCAGGCGTGGCAGGCGCCGTGGCCGCATGTTCGCGCAGGGTGAATTGCGGCTGGCACTGCTCGCCCTGATCGCCCTGATCGCCGAGGAATCCCGCCATGGCTATGAATTGATCAAGGCGATCGAGGAGCTGACCGGCGGCGAATATGCGCCAAGCCCCGGTGCGGTCTATCCAACGTTGGCGTTGATGCTCGATGAAGGGGTGATCGCCCATGCTGAGGGGGATGATACCCGCAAGGCATATCGCGTGACCGATGCCGGCACCGCCGAGCTGGAGGAGCGCGCCGAAGAGGTTGAAACGCTGATGGAACGGTTGGGCCAGCATGCCGAGCGCCATGAGCAGGTTCGCTCACCCGATCTGTTCCGGGCGATGGGCAATCTGGCGCATGTGCTGAAGAACCGCGCCCGCCAGGGCAAGCTCGACAAGCAGGTCATGGATGAAATCGTCGACCTGGTCGATGAACTGGCGAAGAAGATCGAGCGCCTGTGAAAGTTAACGCGGTTGCCGCGTCATAGGCTTGGTGACTATCCTCCACGCTATGGCGCCTCGTCGTAGGCCGAGCATTGGGGAGAGAGACAATGGAAGCAGCCAAGCAAACGCCCTGGCATCTATGGGCGGTCGGGATCGTATCGCTGATCTGGAACGCGATTGGCTGCTACATTTACGTGATGGCGATGACTAGGAATCCGGCGGTCATGGCGGATGCGCCACCGGAAATGGTTGCCGCGCTCGAAGCGGCTCCAGCCTGGTCGAACGGCACCTGGGCGCTTGGCGTTTGGGGCGGATTGGCAGGTTCGATGCTACTGCTTTTGCGGAGCGGATGGTCGGTCGCGGCCTTCGCTATTTCCGTCCTCGGGCTAATTGGGTCCACGGCCTATGAAGTCATGTGGGACGTCCCCGTCGACCGTGTTCAGCAAGTCACGATCTGGGTAATTGCCCTGTTCCTGCTGTGGTATGCCCGGAGCATGCGCCAACGCAGCAAATTGCGCTGATCGCTTAGATCTCGGCCGCTTCGGCTTCTTGCAAGGCGCGGCGGTCTTCCACCAACCGCAGATAGGTTTCGGCGACCACGCTGTTGATCGCGTCCCAACTATATTCGCGCGACTTCACCTCACCAACCTCACCATGGACGCGCCGCAAATTGTCATCGGTGCAATAGGGCGCAATTGCTTCTGCATAGGCGCGCGCATCGCCCGGTGGGACGAGTCGCCCTGTCTCTCCATCGCTGACCAAGCTGGCGCTGCCTGCTGCACCGGCGGCGACGACTGGCAGGCCGCTCGCCATCGCCTCCAGCGTGACATTGCCAAAGGTCTCGGTGATAGAGGGGTTGAAGAAGACATCGCCGCTCGCCAATGCGCGACCCAGATCGGACCCGGTCTGGAATCCGGCGAAGATGCCACCGGGCAGGGCGTTCTTGAACCAATCGCGCGCCGGGCCATCACCGATCACCAGCACCTTGTGCGGGACCTGCATCTTGCGCAGCTGCACCACGGTTTCGGCGAAAATGTCGAGCCCCTTTTCCATCACCAACCGGCCCAGGAAGACGACGGCGATATCATTGTCGTCAAGGCCTAGCGCCCGCCGCCATTCAGGATCGCGCCGTGACGGGTCGAATATTGCGCGATCTACCCCGCGAGACCACACCGCGATATCGTCATGCATATCCTGCTCCAACAGGATATCGACCATGCTCTGTGAAGGCGCGACCAAGGCATCGCAGCGATTGTAAAGCCGCCGCAGGATCCATTCGACCGCCGGTTCCAGAAAGGCCATGCCATAATAGCGCGGATAGGTTTCGAACCGCGTGTGTACCGATGCCAACACCGGGATGTCATGATCTTGCGCCCATCGCAGTGCGCGATGCCCGGATGGGTCTGGCGATGAAATATGGACAATATTGGGTTTGAACTGGGCAAGGTCCTTCAGGGCTGCGTGTCCAAGTCCGGTGGGCAGGCGATATTCGCCGCGTCCCTTCACCGGCATGCGGATATTGGGCACGCCGACCATGTCACCGGTTGGTTCAAAATCGGGATTGGCTACCTTGGGGGCATAGACACGCAAGGACGCACCCTGGCGCAGCAGGTATTCGGCCAACCGGTTCAAGGCCTGGTTGGCACCATCGCGAACATAATTGTAATTGCCGCTGAACAGGGCAATGCGAAGATCTGCGACTTCCATCATTCAGGCCATTAGAGAACGCATTCCGGATTGGCGAGAGGGAGTTGCATTTCCTACACCGCAGCAAGAGGTGGCCCTGCTGAACTGGCGACGAAAAACGGCGCGCATAACGCGCGCCGCTTCTCCATCATGTGCCCCTGCATAGGTGAACCGGCTGCTGGCCGGGCCTGCCGGGCAATGCGTGATCTAGCCTGCGCTCAGGCCTTTGACGGCACCCATGACCATGTCATAGACCCGGCGGGCGACGAGTGTCGCGCTGATACCGGCGGCGGCTGTGGCAAGATTGCCCATCACTGCGCCCAATTGATCGCCAATTGCAGGAATGCCGCCCAACGCGGCCCCAATCACCGGCAGCGCGAGAACGGCCAGGAACATCCTGATCGCTCCATCCTGCGACGCCGAAATGCCAGCGATGATCCCCAGGATCAGCAGCACCAAGCCTACATCAAGACCTGGAATGGCGATAAAGCCCGCAACTACGGCAAGTATAGCCCCAAGGGCCCCTGCGATACCCGTAACTTTTTCCATATTTCCCCCTTCCAAAAGGTCCCCGAAGGGACCCGGAGAGCCTAATCTCCTATGCTGCAAGGGCAAGGTTTCATGCTGCGCGGTAAAGCTATGGAAAATAACCCGTTTACCATTTTTTCCTCTGTTGCGTTCCGTAAAGGAAGGTTGGGGCTGCCAAATTGGGGCGAATCACCTGCGTGTCCGCACAGCATAGTTATGCGCGCTTGACTTGACGGTGCGCGTCTCTATTGGGGCCAGCGGGCCACGCGGTCCCAACGCCGCGCGTGCTCTCTGTAAGGAGAGTCTTTATGACTGAGAATACGCTTCCCACGCGCAAACCCGCGCGTCCGTTCTTTTCTTCCGGTCCCTGCGCAAAGCCGCCGGGCTGGGGCCCCGAAAAACTCGCTACCGAATCGCTTGGCCGCTCGCACCGATCCAAGATCGGCAAGGCGCGCCTGGGTTACTGCATCGACCTGATCCGAGAAGTCCTGGAGGTGCCCGATACGCACCGCATCGGCATCGTGCCAGGATCGGATACCGGCGCGGTTGAAATGGCGATGTGGACCATGTTGGGCGCTCGCCCGGTCACAACGCTGGCGTGGGAAAGCTTTGGCGCGGGCTGGGTGACAGACGCAGTCAAGCAGCTCAAGATCGATCCCACCGTGATCGAGGCTGGATATGGGGAACTGCCCGATCTGGCGCAGGTCGACTGGTCAAGCGACGTCATCTTCACCTGGAACGGCACCACTTCGGGTGTGTGCGTTCCCAATGGCGATTGGATCGCGGCTGACCGCGAGGGGTTGTGCATCGCTGATGCCACCAGCGCCGTGTTCGCGCAGGATATCGCCTGGGACAAGGTCGATGTGCTGACTTTCAGCTGGCAGAAGGTGCTGGGCGGTGAAGGCGCGCATGGCGTGCTGATCCTTGGTCCGCGAGCGGTCGAGCGGCTGGAAAGCTATACCCCGGCATGGCCGCTCCCCAAGGTCTTCCGCCTGACCAAGGGCGGCAAGCTGATCGAAGGCGTTTTCAAGGGCGAAACCATCAACACGCCCAGCATGCTGGCGGTGGAAGATGCGATCTTTGCACTCGAATGGGCGAAGTCTGTTGGCGGGCTGGAAGGCATGAAGGCGCGTGCCAATGCCAATGCCGCCGCGCTCGATGCGATTGTACAGCAGCGCGATTGGCTGGGCCATCTGGCGGCAGAACCTGCGTCGCGCTCGAACACCAGCGTTTGCCTGACGGTTGCGGGTGCCGATGCGGATTTCATCAAGAAATTCGCCGGCCTGCTCGAAGCGGAAGGCGCGGCTTATGACATCGCCGGTTATCGCGATGCACCGGCTGGCCTGCGCATCTGGTGCGGCGCGACCGTCGACACCGCCGATATCGAAGCGCTCGGACCCTGGCTCGACTGGGCCTGGCAAAGCCTGAAGGCCTAGGGCGTTATCCTGGCGGAAGTCGGGATTCCGACCCGCTGTTTCCGACCTTATTGAGAAAGATTCCGGCCTTCGCTGGAATGACGCGAGAGAAAAATGACCAAACCCAAAGTTCTCATCTCCGACAAGATGGATCCCAATGCCGCCAAGATTTTCGAAGAGCGCGGCTGCGATGTTGACGTGATCACCGGCGAAACGCCCGAGCAATTGATTGCCCGGATCGGCGAATATGATGGCCTGGCGATCCGCAGTTCTACCAAGGTGACCAAGGAAGTGCTGGATGCTGCCACCAATCTCAAGGTGATTGGCCGCGCAGGTATCGGTGTGGACAATGTCGATATACCCTATGCCAGCGGCAAGGGCGTGGTCGTGATGAATACGCCGTTCGGCAATTCGATCACTACCGCAGAGCATGCAATTGCCATGATCATGGCCCTGGCCCGCCAGATTCCTGAAGCCAACACCCGGACCAAGGCTGGCGAGTGGCCCAAAAACGCCTTCATGGGCGTGGAAGTGACCGGCAAGACGCTGGGCCTGATCGGCGCAGGCAATATCGGTTCGATCGTTGCCAATCGGGCGTTGGGCCTGAAGATGAAGGTGGTCGCATATGATCCCTTCCTGACAGAGGAACGTGCGGTGGAACTGGGCGTGGAGAAGGTCGATCTCGACACCTTGCTGCAGCGCGCCGATTTCATCAGCCTGCACACGCCGCTGACCGACCAGACCCGGAATATCCTCAACCGCGAGCGGTTGGAGAACGCCAAGCCGGGCCTGCGCATCGTCAATTGTGCGCGCGGCGGGTTGATTGACGAGGTCGCGCTGAAGGATCTGCTCGAAAGCGGGCATATCGCTGGCGCGGCGCTGGATGTGTTCGAAGTGGAACCGGCCAAGGAACACCCGCTGTTTGACGCGCCCAATTTCATCTGCACTCCGCATCTGGGCGCATCGACGACAGAGGCGCAGGTCAATGTCGCGCTGCAGGTGGCGGAACAATTGGCGGATTATCTCGTCAATGGCGGCGTCACCAATGCGCTCAACATGCCTTCGCTCAGCGCGGAAGAGGCGCCCAAGCTGAAACCCTATATGGGCCTGGCGGAAAGGCTCGGCAGCCTGGTTGGGCAGCTGGCACATGGCAATCTGACCCAGATCAGCATCGAGCGTGAAGGCGCGGCGGCTGAATTGGCCGGCAAGCCGATTGAGGCTGCCGTTCTGGCAGGCCTGATGAAGTGCTATTCGGATACGGTGAATATGGTCAATGCTCCGTTCCTGGCCAAGGAACGCGGGCTCGACGTCCGTTCGGTCCGGCACGAGCGCGAAGGGGCATACAACACGTTGATCCGTGTAACCGTTGGCACCAGTGTAGGCGATCGTTCGGTTGCCGGCACGCTGTTTGGCCCGGGCAACCCGCGACTGGTCGAAATTTTTGGTATCGGGATCGAGGCCGAGCTGGCCGGTCACATGCTCTATATCGTCAATGAGGACGCGCCGGGCTTTATCGGCAGGATCGGCTCCTTGCTGGGTGAAGCAGGGATCAACATCGGCAACTTCAACCTCGGTCGCCGCGATGCGGGCGGGGAAGCCATCCTCTTGTTGAGCGTCGATCAGCCGATCAGTGACGATGTGATCAAGCAGGCCTGCGCGATCGAAGGCGTGAAGATGGTCAAGGCGCTGGAATTTTGATCCACAATCGGGCAGGGGGCATCGCGTCATGACCAGACCCGATGATCTCCTGCCCGAAGGGCTCGAAGACCGCCTCCCGCCAGAGGCTGAAGCCATCACCCGCGCCATGCGCGCTGCGCTGGATGTGCTGGGCAGCCATGGCTATGCGCGTGTGCGCCCGCCGCTGGTCGAATTCGAGAAATCGCTGGCCGGGCGGATGGATGGGGTCCAGCCGCGCCGGATGTTCCGCTTTGTCGATCCGGCCAGCCTGCGCACACTGGCATTGCGTAGCGACATTACCCCTCAGATCGGGCGCATCGCGGCGACCAGCATGGCCGCAGCGACGCGCCCCTTGCGGCTGGCTTATTGCGGCGAAACCGCGCTGATCAAGGCCGATCAGCTCGATCCTGCTCGTGAACGCATGCAATTGGGCGCGGAGCTGATCGGGGCTGATACGGTAGAGGCAGTGGCCGAAGTGGTGGACATTGCAATCGAGGCGCTGGCCAGCGCCGGTCTCAAGAACCTCTCGGTCGATTTTACCCTGCCAGACCTGGTCGATGCCCTGGCCGAAAGAGCCCTGCCGCTCGATCCGCAAGCGAAGGAAGCGGTGCGGCGCGAGCTAGACATGAAGGACGCTGGCGGGCTGAAGGCTGCGGGCGGTGAGGCTTATCTGCCGCTGCTCTATGCTGCCGGTCCCTTCGAAGAGGCGATCGAGAAGCTTCGCGTTCTGGATGCCGACGGTGTGCTGGCAGGCAGGATTGCAGGCCTGAAAGAGGTTGCTGGGCGAATAGCTGGCAAGGCGCGCGTTACGCTCGACCCGACAGAGCGGCACGGTTTCGAATATCAAAGCTGGATCGGCTTTACCCTTTATGCCGAAGGGGTGCGAGGCCAGCTTGGCCGCGGCGGCACCTATACGATCCGTGGCAGCGAAGAGGCGGCGACCGGCTTCACGCTTTATGTCGATACATTGGCCATGGCGGGCGAAAACGCACCGCCGGCGGATACGCTCTATCTGCCGCTGGGCCATGATCGCGATGTCGCAGCAAGGCTGCGGGCGATCGGTTGGCGGACCATGGCGCAATTAGGCGAGGGAGAGGATCCGAGGGCGCTAGGTTGCACGCATATTCTTCAAGGCCGCGAACCCGTCAGCCTGTAATCAATCGCGCGAACGCAGGTTCGCTACCACCCACTTTCCAGCTTCGGTAATCTTTTCCTGCCCTAGTTGTGCGGCGACAGCGCTTGCCAGCCTTGCCAGATCGAATTCGGCGAGACTTTCTCGATAAGCCTGTTCGGCGCGCCAAAAGCCGGCTGCGATATTGCAGGGCACCTTGCAGTCTGCCGGTTTGGCGCCGCACGGACCGTTTTGGCGAATTTCGTCGCAGCGGAACATTGGTTCATTGCTGTCTATTGCCAGGAGGATATCTAGCAGGGTGATTTGGGAGGGCGCCTTTGCAAGCATATAGAAGCCGCTGCGACCGCGTCCCCCTGTGACAATCCCTGCTCGCGCCAAGGCTTGCATCTGCTTCGCCATGTAAGGCTCGGGCAGGCCATGGAACTCGGCCAGGGCCGATAGCGGCAAGCCTTTTTCCGGCCATAACGGCACCAGCAGTGTGCAGGCATGACTTGCCCACTCGACACCCTTGTTGATCCGCATTGTTGCCATTCCTCTTGTCCGCAGTCCTATAAACGGATATCTAATATCCGGATATAGGAGATCCAATTATGTATGGCAAACCTGACGTGGTGGACCGCATCGTGCAAGCCCTGCTGGTGCTTGCTGCAATATTCGCCCTCGCCAATGGCGCGTTCATGTTGTTCGACCCTTTTGGCTGGTATGAGGCGGTCGGCACGGTCAAGGCCACCGGTCCGGCCAATCCGCATTTCATCAAGGATATCGGGATCGCCTATCTTGTTTCGGGCGGCTTGCTGGGCTTCGCGGCGACCAATCCGGCTCTGCGCTGGGGCAGCGCAGTGGTCGGGATTTTGTGGCTGCTCGCACACGGTCTTCTCCATATTTATGAAGTGACGGCGGGCATCTGCAGCCCGGACATATTCTGGCGTGATGCGCCCGGCGTGCTTGGGCCGCCGCTGTTCGTGTTGTTCGCGGTGACGATCCAGTTGGTACGCCAACGGGCCTCGCCCGTGCCGTTGCCAAAGGGTGTCTTCGTATCCCTGATGAAGCGGATCGCCGGTGAAGACGAGCCCTATTACCGGGACTTGTCGGATGCGGGCGGCTTTGCGGTCGAAAAGTTCCAGCATGGCATGGTCTTGTCTGGTCATTATTACCATGCACCACGGGAGATGGTGCATATGGTGCGGCTGGGTTCTGCGAGAGCGGAGGATTGCGGACCTTGCGTCGAGATCGTGCGGGGCTTCGCCTTGGCCGACCGAATGGATCCTGCCAGGCTGCAGAACGCGCTCACCGGCAGGCCCGAAAGCTCGCAAGACGCACTCGCATATGAGTTCGGAGAGGCGATCGCCTGCGGCGATATCGGTCGCGCGGCCGAACTGGGAGATGTGATCGAGTTGCAACATGGACGCAAGGTTCGGACGGAACTTGCCCTTGCGGCAGCCAGCGGGCGGCTATTCCCCGCAATCAAGCGCGGGCTTGGTTATGCTTCCGCCTGCGCGATTCCAAGCTCGACCTAGCCAAAAAGAAAAGGGCCGCGACCCAATCCGGGTGCGGCCCCTCTTTCTTGAGCGCCGTATCGGGGTTCGCTTAACGCACCCGCGGCCCGCCAAACGGCAACGGCGGAGGGGGACGGCGCGCGCCGCGCGGCAACTGTGCCTGATAGGCGCGTCCGCAATGCTCAACGCAATAAGGGAAGCCGGGGTTCACCGCTTCGCCGCAGAAGTGGAAATCCGCTTCGCCCGGATGGCCCATCGGCCAGCGGCAGACCTTGTCGGAAAGATCGAGCAGGCTGGTCTTGTCGGCAATCGACGGGTCGGGCTTGGCTGGAACCAGCCGGCGCGGCGGCGCGGGCGGGATGGGCGCCTGCTGGTCGCCTGGCCCCTGCCGCAGGAAGCCACCTGGTCCGACCGAAACGATCTTGGGCAGGTCCGGCGTGGGATTGGGGATGGGCTGCGAAGGTATGCTCGAATCCGACTGGGCTGCGGTCTGTCCAGCTCGCGGCGGCGGGCTCGCTGGTGCAGCGGGCTTGGGCGCCGCTTTTATGGCAGGCTTCTTCGCGGCCGGTTTTGCGGTTGGCTTTTTGGTATCCGCTTTCTTCGTCTCATTCGCCTTGACGGGAGAAGGGCGCGCTTTCAGCCCTAGCCGGTGTGCCTTGCCGATCACGGCATTACGGCTCACCCCGCCGAGTTCATCGGCGATCTGGCTGGCGGTGGCCCCGCCTTCCCACATCTTCTTGAGTGTAGCTATCCGTTCGTCGGTCCAGCTCATCTATTTCTCTATTCCCGTTCCTGTTTCGCGCCACGCTTGCCAGCGGCCATGCTTGCGCCTAACCGCCCTTCGATGGCCGATCAAGCACCTGCTAGCCCGAATGTAGCGGACGCGCCCCTCGCTCATGACATTGCCGGGGAGGGCGCCCGGTTTCCCGCACGGGGCCAGCCGATTATTATCGGCATCAACCGCATTGGATTGTGGAGCCTCTATATTAAGGAGGTTCGCCGTTTTCTCAAGGTCCACACGCAGACTATCTGGGGTCCGGCGGTCACAACGCTGCTCTTTCTGATCATTTTTACGGTCGCGCTGGGTCGTGGTGGGCGCGAAGTACTGGGCGCACCCTTCGCATCGTTCGTCGCACCAGGCCTGATTGTGATGGGAATGATGCAGAATGCCTTTGCCAATTCATCCTTCTCCTTGCTGTCTGGCAAGATCCAGGGGACGATTATCGACCTGTTGATGCCACCGCTTTCCAATGGCGAGTTGATGGCGGGTATATTGGCTGCTGCAGTGACGCGCGCCGTGATGGTGGGTACCACCGTGGCGCTGGCCATGGTGTTGTGGCCCAGTGTGACGCTTGGGGTGGAGCATTGGTGGGCAGTAATTTGGTTTGGGTTGATGGGATCGATGCTGTTGGCGATCCTGGGCCTGGCGACATCCATCTGGTCGGAGAAATTCGATCATAATGCTGCGATCACCAATTTCGTGATTGCGCCGCTCTCGCTGCTTTCGGGCACATTCTACACGATCGAAAACCTGCATGGCGTGTTCCAGGCGATCAGCCGCGCCAACCCGTTCTTTTACGTGATATCGGGCTTTCGTTATGGCTTTCTGGGGCAGAGCGATATCGGCGGCGATGCAATGGTGGTGCAGGCGGGGGCCGGACTGCTGGTGCTGAACCTGGTGCTGGGCTTCATAACCTATCGAGTGCTCAGGAGCGGGTGGAAGCTCAAGGAATAGGCCTCGGTGGGATGATCAGTGGGTGAGCGCGCGCCGCATCTTGTAGCGTGAGCCATCGAAACGATCGAACATCTGCTTCAGTTGCGGATGCTCGACCGGGCCGCCATCGGGATCGGCCAACAGGTTCTGCTGGCTGACATAGGCGACATAGGATCCTTCCTCATTCTCTGCCAACAGGTGATAGTAGGGTTGGTTGCGATCAGGGCGCAGATGCTCGGGAATGGCCTGATACCATTCCTCGCTATTGGCAAAAACAGGATCGATGTCGAAGACGACGCCGCGGAAATCGAACATGCGGTGGCGGACCAAATCGCCGATTGCGAAGCGCGTACGGGCATGGCGAGGGGCTTCGATGGTTCGGCCAGCCTGGGCCGAAAAGAACACGGCGCGGTCCATAATGCACAGCATATGGGCTCTCGCAGGTGCAAAACAAGCCGAAAGCTACGCAGATTCCCCAGCTTTGGCATGATTGAGGTCTTGGCAAGGCGATGGTCATCGGCTAACCGCGCGCCTTCGACCGGCCCGCTAAGCGGGCTTCATTTCGCGGAGAGGTGGCAGAGAGGTCGAATGCGCCGCACTCGAAATGCGGTATAGGGGTAACTCTATCGAGGGTTCGAATCCCTCCCTCTCCGCCAACTATCCCATTGATTTAATTGATATCTTCTGAATATGGTGCGCAGGTTCCCATAGCCGGGCTATCAACTGGAGGGCACCTGCTATTTCTCGCCGGCTATGAAGACTCCGTCCCAATTTTTCGAGGGTGGGGTCTGGCGCAGCGCCGCGATGCGATCGCGATAAATGCCGTACAACCCAGACAGGCCGAAGACCGTGGCTGCAGTCTCCCAGCGATCGAGCATGTGTTCCGCAGCGTCCCAATCCTGCGATCGATAGGCGCGGATCAAATCCTGGTGGCTCTTTGCAAAGGCCTTGAACTCGCCGGTCGCGGCTAAGGATTCATCGCCGACTAGCGCATAAACCGCTTCGGGCGTATCGCGGCCCACCACGCGCACCAGGTCGAGCTCAATCGAGGCGAATTCGGGTAGGACCCGCTGCATCGCGCTGCCCATCGCGATTGGCACCTTGTAATATTTAGTCAGGCCTTCGATCCGCGAGGCGAGGTTCACCGTGTCGCCGATCAGCGAATAGGACAAGCGCTGGGCCGACCCCATATTGCCAACGCAGCAAGGTCCGGCGTTGAGCCCAATGCCGATCGAAACTTCACCCGGCCATGGCTCGTCCTTCTTGCCGGGCATTTCGGCATTCAGCTGCTTCAGCCGTTCGACCATACCCAATGCAGAACGCGCGGCATTGGCGTGCTGGTCAGGGTCATCCAATGGCGCATTCCAGAAGGCGAGGATGGCATCGCCGATAAACTTGTCGATAGTCGCTTTTCGTTCGAGCAATATGTCGCACATCGGGGTGAGGAAGTTGATCAGGAAGCGAATGATCGAGCGCGGATCGAGCTGTTCCGAAATGCGCGAGAAACTGCGTATGTCGCAGAACAGCACGGTCATATCGCGTTCTTCGCCGCCCAGTTCGAGCTGTTTGGGGTCCGCTGCGATCCGTTTGACCAGTTCGGGTGAAAGATAGCGGTCAAAGGCCTTGTGGATGTAACTGCGGGCACGTTCTTCGCGATAGTAATCGAGTACGGTCACGATCACATATACCAAGATCACCCCCAACACAGGGTAGGTCGGGTCGAGCAGGAAGTGGTATTGGCTGAATGCTATCCAGCTACCGCCTGCAATAGCTGCAGCCAGTCCCGCGCCCAGGATCGCGCCGCGTGTCGCCCCCAGGCGTGGCAGAACGACCAGGATCAGGCCGCCGGCTAGCAACAACAGAACGCGCTCAAGCCCAAGTGCCCAGTCAGGCCGCTCCAGAAATTCGCCAAGGATCATCTGCTCGATCGCCTGCGCGTGAACCATCACGCCCATCTCGCGTTCCCGGACGGGTGTCGCCACCAGGTCGCGCAGGCCAATGGCGCCGGTCCCGACAAGGACGATCTGCCCTTCGAACTGCCTCGCAAGGTCGTCAACGCTTGCTGCAGGATCGAGCACCTTCCATGCCGGCACGACCCGCTCTGGGCGCGGCAAGGTATAATACATCCACAATTCGCCGGCATCCGTCGTCGGGACTTCAAACTCGCCCACCCTGAGCGAGACCACGGAAGGCGCAGTTCCCCCGGCCATATTGCCGCTGCCGTCACTCATTTTGACCATGATCGATCCGGCGCCCTGCGCCACGCGCAGCGCTTCGATCGACAATGCGGGCAGGATTTGGTCGTCTTGGCGAAACAGCAATGGGACGCGGCGGATGATCCCGTCTGCATCCCCTTCCTTGCCTCCCTTTGCCATCAGCGAACCAATACCTTGTGCGGATTCGACAAATTGGGGCAGCGGAAGCACGGCATTGGTGTAAGTCGGAATGGCGCTGCCTTCGGCCGAACCGGAAATCGCGAGGCCAGCGATTGGGATCGCCTGATCGCGTTTGGGATCGTTGGTCAGGAAGAATCCGCTGACCACGGGCATCTGCTGCATCGCCTTTGCCAATTGCTCGTCATTGTCGGGAATGGCTCTTAGGGTATCGACCAGGCCCTGTGGTACACCGTCGCGTTCCAGGCTCGCTGCCAACTGGCCGGGAGAGGTCCGATCAGGTTCGGAGAATACGATATCGAGTGCGATCACCGCGGCGCCCGCATCGGTTAGGCGTTGCAGAAGGCGGGCCATTTCGGTGCGCGGCCAGGGCCACTGTCCCTGCCGCCTGAGCGATTCCTCGTCGATATCGACAATCTTGACCGGCACCGGCGTGTAGGGGCGCGGATCGGCCCGTGCATAGCTGTCAAATACCTGGTTCCCGAGCGAGGAAAGCGAGGTTGGTTGGGCCAGTTGCAGTAGAAAGATGGCCAGCAGCGCCAGCGCACCCGGAAAAGCGGTGCTCCGGAAGAAGTTTCGAACTTTTTCGCTGATAACCACCGCCAATATTTTCACCCCGTGGCATAGTGAGATAACAGAGCATCTGCACAAGTGTAAGTCCATGCGGTTACCGCGTTTGGAGTGCCCAACTACGAATCATTGAGGGTGATCGGACACCGGCATCACCGAATCCAATGCGCATTTGCACCGAAGGCTGCGGTCCCATATGGGCACATTTATTCACAGGCGTCGACTAAGTCTCCACAGCGTCATCCACAGCGTTGCGCGCTGTGGTCCTTCACTGAGTCGCGCGTCGAGAGGATCGCAACCTTGGGACAGCCAACGATAGGGTCGAACAGTCTGGAACTGTTCGGTCGGACAAAGCCTGTTCTGGACCAGTTTGCCTGACGCGCCAAATTCGGGCCGGTCAGGCCGCTGGAGGAACCGCGCGGCCTGGAATGGGCTATTCGAACTGTTTAACCGTCAGGAAGGCTAACCTGATTTCGCCACCGTAATGAATTTGGTGTCAGTGTATCCGAGGTAACCTTCGACCCCGCCTTCGGAGCCAAAGCCGCTGTCGCCAATTCCGCCAAAGGGCGTTTCGGGCGATGAGACGATCAGATGGTTGATCGCGACCATGCCGGCGTTGAGCGATTTGCCGAGGTAATAGCTCTCGTTCTGCGAAGCGGTGAAAGCATAGGCGGCCAGACCATAGCGCAGCGAATTGGCAGTCCGCACCGCATCTTCCAGATCGTCAAACGGAACGATACCGGCGATCGGGCCAAACGGTTCTTCGTTCATCAATCGGCTGTCCGCGGCCGGTCCGGCGATGACGGTGGGCTCATAGAAGAAACCCTTGCCCTCTATCCGCTTGCCGCCGGTCAGGATCTCGCCGCGATTGCCGCCCAGATCGCCCAGTATGTGATCCATCGCCGGTATGCGCCGCGCATGGGCCAGCGGGCCCATATCGACCGTTTCGTCCACCGCGGCATCGCCGACCTTGATCTTCTTCACACGGTCGGTGAATTCGGCGACGAATTTTTCATAGATGCTGCGCGCCACAAGGAACCGGGTGGGGGATACGCAGACCTGCCCAGCATTGCGATATTTGACCGTGGCGCAGGCCGCCACCGCGCTGGCGAAATCGGCGTTTTCGGAAACGATTACCGGTGCGTGCCCACCCAGTTCAGGTGTGAAGCGCTTCATGCCCTGCGCCGCCAGCGTTCCGAGGTACTTGCCGACTGCGGTCGACCCGGTGAAGGAGACCTTACGGGTGATAGGCGAGGCAATCAGATGTTCGGAAATCTTGCCAGGATCGCCAAATACCAGGTTGATCACCCCGGCGGGCACGCCGCCATCGACCAGCGCTTCGACCAGCAATTGGGCCGATGCCGGGGTGTTTTCGGCGGGCTTGAGGATTACCGAGCAACCCGCCGCCAGCGCGCCGCCCAGCTTGCGCGCGGGCAGGTTGACGGGGAAGTTCCACGGGGTGAGCAGCACCGCCGGTCCGATCGGAATGTGGTGGACCTGTTGCGACAGGATATGCGCGCTTCGCGGCGGGACCAGGCGGCCACCCGCGCGCTTGGCCTCTTCTGCCTGGAAATCAATCACGTCAGCGGCACTGGCCACTTCGCCCAGCGCCTGTGCCTTGGGTTTGCCCATTTCTGCTGTCACCACGCGGGCGATCTCTTGCGCCCGCTCGCGGATCAGGTCAGCGCCTTTGCGCAGAATATTGAAACGCTCGATCGCGGGCTTGGCGCTCCACAGACGGAAACCTTCCTCGGCTGCAGCCAGCGCGGCATCGAGCTGTTCGCTTGATGCCTTGGGCATTTGGCCCAGCACATCTTCCGTCGCCGGATTGATCACCGGCATGGACCCGTCCCCACCACTGGCAATCCATTCGCCATTGATCAGCATTTTGAGCGCGGGATAGTTTGACATGATGTTCTCCAGCAATGGATGAGACTCGCTTTTTCGCGGGTACTATTTCGTAGGCACTATGCGTCGCCACTCACCAAAGGCCAGATGCAAAGGCAAGGAATAGTTTCATTGGCAACGGATTGAGCTGCGGTCGATGCGAACCGGGCCAGCAAACCGCTTGACGCAAGCGCTTTGCTGTTGTTTCCCCGCACGGCATTTGGAATTTGGAGGATGTTGATGAAGACCCGGGCTGCCGTAGCTTTCGAAGCGAAGAAACCGCTGGAAATTGTTGAAGTCGATCTGGAAGGGCCGAAAGAAGGCGAAGTGCTGGTCGAAATCATGGCCACAGGCATTTGCCACACCGATGCCTATACGTTGGACGGCTTTGACAGCGAGGGGATATTCCCGAGCATCCTGGGGCACGAGGGCGCCGGGATCGTGCGCGAAATTGGCCCCGGGGTCACCAGCGTGAAGCCGGACGATCACGTGATCCCGCTCTACACGCCCGAATGCCGCCAGTGTAAATCGTGCCTCTCTGGCAAAACCAACCTCTGCACTGCGATCCGCGCGACGCAGGGGCAGGGGCTGATGCCCGATGGCACATCGCGCTTCAGCTACAAGGGGCAGACGATCTTCCACTATATGGGCTGCTCCACCTTTTCGAACTTCACCGTGCTGCCCGAGATCGCCGTGGCGAAGATCCGCGAGGACGCGCCGTTCCAGACCAGCTGCTATATCGGCTGCGGCGTGACCACGGGCGTGGGCGCGGTGGTCAACACCGCCAAGGTCCAGGTGGGGGACAATGTTGTGGTCTTCGGCCTCGGCGGGATCGGCCTCAATGTGATCCAGGGCGCGCGGCTGGCTGGCGCGAACAAAATTATCGGGGTCGATATCAATCCCGATCGCGAGGAATGGGGCCGCAAGTTCGGCATGACCGAGTTCCTCAATAGCAAGGGAATGAGCCGCGAGGATGTTGTCGCCAAGATCGTGCTGATGACCGATGGCGGCGCGGATTACACTTTCGATGCCACCGGCAACACCGAAGTCATGCGTACCGCGCTCGAAGCCTGCCACCGCGGCTGGGGCACCTCGATCATCATCGGCGTGGCCGAAGCGGGCAAGGAAATCGCCACCCGCCCGTTCCAGCTTGTCACCGGCCGCAATTGGCGCGGCACCGCATTTGGCGGCGCCAAGGGTCGCACCGACGTTCCCAAGATCGTCGACATGTATATGAACGGAAAGATCCAGATCGATCCGATGATCACCCATGTCATGGGCCTGGAAGAGATCAACACAGCTTTCGATCTGATGCACGAAGGAAAGAGCATCCGCAGCGTGGTTGTCTATTGACCCGACTCGTTCGCGCAGACAGGTAGCGTTACGCAACTCAAGAGGAGAGCAGGGCGATGTACAGCCATATGATGGTCGGTTCGAATGATATCGACCGGTCCAAGAAATTTTACGACGCCACTTTCGTGGCCATGGGTGGCCGCGAAGGTATGAAGGACGACAAGGGCCGCCTGATGTATCTGCACAACGGCGGTGCCTTCCTCGTCACTCCCCCGATTGACGGGCAACCGGCCACCGCAGGCAATGGCTGCACAATCGGTTTTGCGATGACCCCCGAACAGGCCGATGCCTGGCATGCCGCAGGCGTCGCCAATGGCGGTACGGCGATCGAAGATCCGCCGGGCGTTCGCGGCGAAGGCACTCCCAATGCCATGTATCTCGCCTATCTGCGCGATCCGGATGGCAACAAGCTCTGCGCGCTGCATCGGATGGGATGACATCGCTGCAAAGCAGGGGTGAAGCGGGATTGCTGGCCGATCTTTCAGCGCTGGCAATCCCGCACCAGCTGTTCGAACACCAGGCGGTTTTCACCGTCGAAGAAAGTCGCGGGATCAAATCCGATATCCCGGGCGAGCACACCAAAAATCTGTTTCTGAAAGATGCGGGCAGCCTTTTCTGGCTGGTCACCGTGCCAGCCGACGCGGCGGTTGATCTCAAGGCCTTGCCACAGGCGATCGGCTGCAAGCGGGTGAGCTTTGGCAAGCCCGAAGATATGCAGCGGCTGATCGGCATCACGCCCGGATCGGTAACGCCGCTGGCGATGATCAATGCCGTGCCGGGCAGTGTGCATGTGGTGTTGGATGCCGAGTTGGCAGGTGCAGAACTGGTCAATGTCCATCCCTTGCGCAACACAGCCACTATGGGGCTTTCCGGCGCGGACACGCAGCGTCTGCTGCGCCACTGGGGGCACACGGTCGTGCACGTGGAATCCGGCCCCGAGGCCATGGAGGAGGCGCGGCGACGACGTCCGGACGTGGGCCTGCTCGACATCGGCCTGCCCGGCATGGACGGCTGGGCGCTGGCACGGGCGCTGCG
>JBNLDR010000030.1:2435-20650 GCA_050304495.1 Altererythrobacter sp. | reverse complement strand
CACAAGGTCGGTTGGGAAAGCGGGCAGCCCCCTGCCTTCGCGCTCGATCGCGCGCAGGAATGCTTCATTGCCGAACAGGAAGCGCCCATCGCGATCAGTCATGGCGAGCCCCAGGGGCAATTGCCCCAACAGCGCTTCAAGCTGCGCCACACCGGCCTGCGAGGAGCCATCCCAGCCGCCGCCGATCCCGACCCCGGTTTCGACCAGCAGCATCAGCGAGCGCGCTTCATCCGGCCCCTTGCGGGAGTTGCCTTCCGGTTCCTCCAGCGGGATATGGACCAATGTTTGCGGCGTACCCCCGCGCCCTTCCCGCGCGAAGTATATCCGGTCACGCTCGTCAGAACGCAGATAGGAAACGAAATCCTGCCCGGCCAGGGTCGCTTTGGCATCGCCCGATGCGCGTTCGGCAAAGCCCGGGCTGACGGCACGAATCCGGCCATCAGGCGATGTGATCGCGCTTTCAATCCCGGCCCGCGACAGGATCCGGCCAAACAAGCCCGTAACCTCGAAGCTCTCCAGCGCATCAGCGACATCCCGGCTCACGCGTTCGATCCGCCAGATCAGGTGATCGTCACCGCGTCCGGCCCGCTCCGCCGAAATCGACCAGCTCTCATCACCGCCCTCTTTCTCTGCCAGTTCCTCAACCGAGGCGCTGCCATCGCGCCAGGCATCGCGGGCCAGCCGCACCAGCACCTCTTGCGCCGGGCGCTCGAACGGGAGGTTGGGCGGCGCATTGGCCGTCCCGAACCATTCTGCGAAAGCACTGTTGGCACAGGTTAGGCGATTGGCACGATCGGTTATCGCGATCGCTTGCACCGCGCGTTCAATTGCGGCCACGGTCACGGACCAGTCAGGCGACGCCAGGTCCTCCACCTGCGGGGCTGAACGGGCGCGGCTGATCGCCCAGGCCCCACCGAGCAATACGCCCAGCGCCAGTGTGTAAGACAAGACGAGGACAGGCGAAGACGTGACAAACCACAACACGGCTGCGCTGGTCAGCATGGCGAGCGCGAGCCAGCCGACAAGCACCATTGGCCTGGAGGTGGTTGCGCCCTGCGCCTTGATCATCCTTCGCTTGCCCCCAATCGCTGGTCGAGCCGGGCCTCCATGATTGAGAGCCGCTTTGCGCGACGACGCGCCACCATGAAGCGCCACACGAAGCTGGAAATAACATAGCCCAGAGCCGATCCCACGATCGATAGCACGATAAAGCCGAAGATCGTCACCAGCACCGTCACTCCGGCCCCTTGGAACAGCTCGATCAGCCATGCCCACCGGCTGCTTTCCAATTCCAGCTGGGCCGCACCGCCAGTTGTCGCGCTGTCGATCTTGAGGATGAAACCGCCGAGCTTGTTGGCGGCTACCGCCCAGAACGGAAAGGTGAAGGGATTTGTGATGAAGGTCACGATTGCCGCGAGGGGGACATTGGCCCGCGCCGGCAGGGCCAAAAAGGCCGCAAGGAATATCTGACCAACCGGGATGATGAATCCCGCGAAAATGCCCAGCGCCACGCCGCGTGGTACTGAACGCCGAGTGAAACGCCACAATTCGGGCGACAGGAAGCGATGTGCGATCGGCGCAAGATATTTGTTGCGCGCCATCTCCTCACGCGAAGGCATGTGAAGGCGGATCCAGTCCGCCAGCCAGGTTTTCGATCCAAAGCGGCTCATGATATGGTTTTCGCCTTGCGCCGCCGATGTGCTTTTCGCAAGCGTGAAACCGGGATTATCGGCAGGACGGTCACAGCCATCGATATGGGTGGTGCTGCACGGCTTTCCAGCCCCGCTCCAATCGAGCTCATCCGCGCTCGCGCATCAACCGCGCCTTGTCACGTTTCCAGTCGCGTTCCTTCACCGTCTGGCGCTTGTCATGCGCCTGCTTGCCCTTGGCCAGGGCCAGTTCGACCTTGGCGCGGCCGGTCTTGTTGAAATAGATCGACAGCGGGACCAGCGTCATACCCTTGCGTTCAACCGCGCCGAACAATTTCTCGATCTCGCGATTGTGGAGCAGCAGCTTGCGCGGGCGGCGTGGTTCGTGATTGAGCCGGTTGCCGTGACTGTATTCTGGAATATTGGCATTGATCAGCCACACCTGGCCACCGCGTATTTCGGCATAGCTTTCGGCGATGCTCGCCTCGCCCGCACGCAGCGCCTTCACCTCTGTGCCTTGCAGCGCCAGACCGGCCTCGAACTTGTCTTCGATATGATAATCGAATCGTGCGCGGCGATTTTCCGCGACGGTCTTCTGCTTATCGAAGGTTTCGGGTTTGGGGCGTGCCATGGTGGCGGCCATGTAGGTGAGGAAGCCGCCAAGCGAAAGGGCCTTGTGCGCTGGATAGTGTCGGGCAAAGATGCGCGCAGGGGAGAACAGGCATGGTTACTGGCGGATTTGACCGGCGCGGCGTTTTGGCGGGAATGGCAGCGGTTCCCTTGATAGCAGCAAGCGATGCCGCGGTGCCATATTCACAAGGCCCGATTACCGTGTTCGAGGCGCGCAAGATCGTGACTATGGAGCGCTCGTTGCCCCATGGCCGCTTCATGGCGGTGGCAGGCGGCATGGTTCTGGGCCTGGCCGACCGGATTGAGGATCTGGCTGCATGGACTGACGGGCGCGAGACCAGGCTAGACCGCCGCTTTGCCAACAAGGTGATCTTTCCCGGTCTGATCGATCCACATATCCACCCGATGCAGAGCGCGGTGATGTTGAACCTGCCTTTCCTCGCGCCTGACGAATGGCATTTGCCGTCAGGTCATTGGAAGAGTTTGTTGAGCCAGGATGCCTATCGGTCCCGCCTAAAGCAGCTCGTAATCGAGGACGCCAACGATCCGTTGATTTGCTGGGGCCACCACGAGCTGTTCCATGGCCCTTTGAACCGCCAGATCCTGGACGCAATCGCGCCAAGTCGTGCGCTGCTTGTCTGGCAGCGCAGTTTCCACGAGATTTTTGCCAACACCGCCGCGCTCCAATGGATGGGGCTGGACACACAGGAAGAGTTTTCTGCGGCGCTTGCAGCTGTGGGGGCCGATCCGGCGCAAAGCAGCTTCGATCAGGGCATGTTTTCGGAAACCGGGCTTGGCGTCGCGCTCGCCAAGCTCCAGCCTGTTCTGCTCTCGCCCGAAAAGCTTGCCGGCGGCTTCGCCGGTCTCAAGCAGATGATGTCCAACCGAGGTGTCACCACAACTTCGGACATGGCGACCGGAATCTTCGCCCCGTTCGCAACCGAAGCCGGCCTGATTGCGCGTGCGTTTGGTGCGCCCGAAGCGGTCGCGCGGGTCATGCTGATGCCGATTGCCGCCGCACTGGATGCGGTCGAGGACCTCGAGGAATGGATGGCGCAGGCGGCCAAATTCACCGGGCCTAATGTCCGGCTCGACCGGCGCATCAAGCTATTCGCCGACGGAGCCTTCTTTGCGCAGAATATGCGCATGGGCCCGCCCGGCTATAGTGACGGCCACATCGGCAAGTGGCTCACCGAACCACAGGATCTTCACCGCCAGCTAACACGTTACTGGGATGCCGGATTCTCGCTCCACATCCACGTCAATGGCGACGAAGGTGCCGATGCGGTGCTGGACGGGATCGCCATGCTGCGTCCTCGCAATGGGCAGACTATCACACTTGAGCATCTCGGCTATTGCACCGAGGCACAGGCAAGACGGATCGCGCGAATGGGGTTGATGGTGTCTGCCCAACCCAATTATATCCGGGTATTGGGCGATGCCTATTCGAACCGTGGGTTCGGGCCGGATCGAGCCGCCCTGATGAACCGGCTGGGTTCGCTCGAACGCAGCAGCGTACCGCTGGGCCTCCATTCGGACTTCAACATGGCGCCAATTGACCCCTTTTACCTCGCCTGGATCGCACAAACCCGCGAAGGTCTGGACGGAAAAGCGCGCGGACCGGAAGAACGATTGAGCCGCGACAAGGCCCTACGTGCGATCACGATCGAAGCCGCGCAGGTGATCGGGATGGATGCCATGATCGGTTCGCTCGCCGCCGGCAAGAAGGCCGATTTCATTGCGCTCGAACATGATCCCTACGAAATCGAGGTGGGCGCCATGAAAGAGATGCCGATCTCAGCGACAGTGTTCGAAGGCCGCGTCTAACAAAGACTTCACGGCCATCGAAGGAAACCAAGTCCGAAGGTCCCGAACAGAGCCGATGCCAGCAGCGCCAGCAGGAAAATCCACAGCAGGAATATCCCGCTGGTGATGCGCCAATTGCCCGGCGGCAGGCCCTGAAGCAGGAAGGTCGCGATGCCCGCAACATTGACGCAAATGAGATTGGTCAGGAACAGATAGCCAGCCCCCAGTGCCAGCAGGGGATAGCCGGAGGCGAGGAATATTCCCGAAGCCGCCAGCGGCGGAACCAGTGCGACCGCAATCATCACCCCCACCAGCGACAGCGATGTGCCCCGGCTGAAGGCAAGCACCCCGGCTGCCCCGCAGGCCAGCGCCAGCGCAATGTCGGCCGGTTGCACGAGCGTGCGGCTGCGCAATTCAGACACTGCCGGGTCGATTTCCACCGTCCAGCCGACCAGCATTCCCGCCACCAGCCCCAATATCGTACCGACCGCCAGCGTTCTCGCTGCGCGACCGCCAAGATTGCCGTCCCCCAATGTGGCTGCCATCGCCAGCCCCATGGTCGGGCCGAGCAACGGCGCAATCACCATCGCCCCGATGACGACTGCGGTCTGCCCGCTGCGCATGCCCAGCCCCGCAATCAAGGCCGACAGCATCACGGTGGCGACAAAGGTTGGCCGCAACCGCAACGATTCCTCGATATCGCCGTACAACTCATCCGTGCTCAACCGGTCACGCGTGAACCACCGCTCCAGCGCAGTGCGATGCCGGGTCGGCTGATGGTGCGGCAACTCAGTCTCGGGGGTTTCCGCAATCGAGGGTATCGTCGCCTCTACCGGGGAGACGACGATCGCAAGGCTGGGCAGGCTGCCAAAGGCGGCTTCGAGATCGGACAGCAGTCGTTCGGTATAGCGCTGCTGGACCAGGCAGGTCAGCTTCTCTTGACCTCCGGGAACATCTTCGCGCCAGAACCTGCGGCAATGCCGCCCAACAATTTCCTCCAGCCGGGGAAATTCATGCTCGGGTAGGAAAATCTCGACGCGTCGTGTCGCCAATCAGGCCTCCTTCGGTCCCCTTCTACACCAGCCCGGCGTGCTCCAATGCGGAATCGACCGCCTTGCGGCTCGCTTCGCTGGCAGGAACGATCGGCAAACGTACTTCGTCGGTCAGCCAGTCATGCACCCGGCTCAGCGCATATTTCACCGGCGCGGGTGAGGCATCGCTGAACATGGCATAATGCAGCGGGAACAGACGGTCGTTCAGCTCGCGCGCCTTCTTCAGCTCGTTGGCCGCGATTGCCTGTTGGAATTCCGCACATAGCGCAGGCGCGACATTCGCGGTGACCGAGATGCAGCCCCGCCCGCCCGCGGCAGAATGCGGCAGCCACAATTCGTCATTGCCCGAAAGCTGGCAGAAATCACGCGACAGGCCCATGCGGTGATCGGCCACGCGTGAAAGGTCCCCGCTGGCATCCTTTATCGCCACGATGCGGTCCGGGTACTTCTTGACCAAGGCGACCACCGTCTCGTCCTCGATATCGGTCACGGTGCGCGCAGGAACGTTGTAAAGAACGATCGGCAAATCGCTGTTTTCGGCCAGAAAGCTAAAATGCGCGATCAGCCCGGCCTGGCTCGGGCGATTGTAATAGGGCGCAACACACAGCCCGGCGGTCGCCCCCGCCTTCTTGGAGAAATTCATGTGCAGCAACGCATTGCGCGTATCATTGCTGCCGCAACCGGCGATCACCGGAACCCGGCCGGCCGCCTGTTCGATGCAGACTTCGATCACCCGGTGGTGTTCGGCATTGGACAGGGTAGAGGCTTCGCCCGTGGTTCCACAAGGCACCAAGGCGTTCGAACCATTGTCGATTTGCCAATCGATCAGCTTGCGAAAGGCCGCCTCGTCAAAGGTTCCGTTGCGAAACGGTGTAACAAGTGCGGGAATCGAGCCGGAAAACATTGCCTTGGCACCTTTCATGCCCCCATAATATATATGACCAAGCAGGGGGTATTGTGGAAGTACGGGAATTCAGTTCAGCGCCTGATAAGGATCAGTCACGCAGTATGTCCAGCATGCTTCGCACTCATATGAAACATCTATTGCTTTTGGGCGGCGCAACCCTGGCTATTCCGTCTGCCACAATCGCTGACGATGCGGCAAGCTGGGACCAAGCGCGCGTTGCCCTGATCGCCCAGCAGCCGACCGGCATGGCGCAGGTCGTCAATCGATGGGATTACCTGGTCGGTAATGATCGTTTGGGCTTCGATTCCTATGCCGGATTTGTGCTGGCAAACCCAGGCTTCCCCAAGGAAAGTCTGCTCCGCATCCGGGCCGAAAATGCGCTGGACAGCGAAGCACCCTCGCCGCAGGCAATGGTGGCGTTCTTCGACCGCAATCCCCCGCTGACCAATCCGGCGCGGGCGCGATTTGCACTGGCGCTGGCCTCGCTCAACCGAGCTGACGCGCTGGAAGTCGCGCGCGAAGCGTGGCGGGGCGGCGAGATGAGCGGCCCGTCCGAAGCCTATCTGCTGGGCATGTTCGGCGCGCAGTTGACGGCGAACGATCACATAGCGCGCATGGACGCGCTGCTGTGGCAGGGCGATGGCGAAGGCGCGAATCGTCAGATCCAGAAGCTACCCCTCGCCGCGCGCCAGTCATTCGAGCCGCGGCTGACCTTGCTGTCTGACGATTTCACTACCGACCAGCAGATCGAATTTACGCGCGAGGATCTGGCCCACCCCGGCCTGACCTACAACCTGGTCCGCTATTATCGCAAGAATGGCCGTTTGCCTCAGGCGGTCGATACGCTGGCCAACCGGCCCGATTTCACCGAATTGCCCTTCGATGCGGAGGCGATGGTGAGCGAGATGCTGCGCATCGCGCGCGGCGCAGGGTCAAGGCCGGCCATGCAGATCGCATCGAAAGTTGACGATCTGTTCGCGCCCGGCACCGATATCAGCACCCAGGCCTATCGGCTGCGCGACGATTACACATCGCTGATGTGGCTGGGCGGGACCAAGGCCCTGTGGGATTTGGGCGATGGCAGGTCGGCGGCCCCACTGTTCTATCGCTATGGCGCTGCTGCGCAAACGCCGCAGACCCGGTCAAAGGGGTTTTACTGGGCCGGCCTCGCCAGCCAGCGCGCGGGCGATGCCGCCGACGCAAAACGCTATTGGGAGATGGCCGCTGCCTATCCCGATCGGTTTTACGGGATGCTGGCGCTGGAGAAGCTGGGCCGTCCGGTGCCGCCGCTTGACGAGCGTGCCACCGCGCAGATCAGTTCTGAAGAACGCGCCGCATTCGAAGCCAGACCGCTGACCAAGGCGGTGCGCGAAGTGGCCCGGAATGCACCCTGGCGCACCGGGATCCAGTTTTTCCGTGAAATTGCCGATCAGGCAACAACTCCCGCCGAACATCTGATGGTGGCGGATCTGGCACGGCAAACCGGGCGGCGCGATCTGGCGGTCAATCTCGCCGATGCGGCCCAGGCGCACGGCCACGACGGTTTCACCGTGATCGGGTATCCTACGCTGCAAGTTCCCCCAGGGGTCGATTGGACCATGGTCCATGCCATCACCCGGCAGGAAAGCCAGTTCGCCCAGAATGCGGTCAGCCATGCGGGTGCACGCGGTTTGATGCAGCTGATGCCTGGAACCGCGCGCGAGCAGGCGGGCAAATTGGGCATGAATTACATGTCGGCCGATCTGATCGACAGCCCCAGTTACAATATGCAGCTGGGCGATGGCTATTTCACGCGCATGCTGTCTTACTATGGCGGCTCTTACCCGCTCGCGGTCGCGGCCTATAATGCCGGCCCGGGCAATGTGAACAAATGGCTGCGCGCCAATGGCGATCCGCGCACTGGCGGGATCGACTGGGTGACCTGGGTCGAGCGTATCCCGATCTATGAGACCAAGAATTACGTCCAGCGCGTGATCGAGAATGCCGCCGTCTATGAGCAGCTCTATCCCGATCGCAATCCCTATGGCCGGGCGCGCACCGTCTCATCCTTTCTGCGCTGAGCGCCGGACATAGTGAAACCGCAGGGCGACCCGATCACTCCACAGGGCATGGCCGCATTGCGCGCGCGCTATGACCATTTGCTGAGCAAGGAACGCCCCGAAATCGTGGAGATCGTCAGCTGGGCAGCCGGCAATGGCGACCGCAGCGAGAATGGCGATTACATCTATGGCCGCAAACGCATGCGAGAGATTGACCGGGAACTGGCGCATCTATCGCGCCGGATGAAAGCCTTGCGGGTGGTTGATCCTGCCCAGCAGGTCGATCGTGCACGCGTGTTCTTCGGGTCCCGTGTGACAATCGCGGACGAAGATGATGAGGAGCGCGTACTCTCAATCGTCGGAGACGACGAACAGGACGCCAGCGCTGGGCGGATCGGCTGGAGTTCGCCCATGGCGCGCGCCTTGCGCGGCGCTTCAATTGGGGATTTGCGAACCGTCAGGCTTCCTTCGGGCACCAAGGAATGGGAAGTAGTGGCGATCGAATATGATTAGTAAACTCACCCTCCCGCTGATCGCATTGATCACAGCAATCACCCCGGCCCCGCTGCTGGCGAAAGACGGTCTGGGTGTATTCGCCAATTGGGCCGCCTTCCGTGATGCCAGCGTGCCGCGATGCTATGCCATCGCCAAGCCGGAGCCGAGCAAGCTGGCACGCGATTACGAGCCGTTTGCCACCGTCGGCACCTGGCCCAAGCGCAATATTCGCGGCCAGCTGCATATCCGGCTATCGCGCGAAATGGCAGCAAACAGCACTATCACGCTGATCATCAACGCCAAACGTTTCGCGCTGACCGGCGGCGGCGGCGATGCCTGGGCCAAAGACAAGGCGATGGATGCGGCAATTGTCGCCGCCATGCGTTCGGGATCGCGGATGATCGTGAGCGCGGTGGACAAGAGCGGCAGGCGCTTTTCCAACACCTATCTCCTGTCCGGCGCGGCCACCGCGATGGACGCCGCTACGGTCGGCTGCGCGCGAAGCTAGCCAAACCCGCACCCGCGCACTATATGCGCCGCCAATCATGCCAGACACCGATCTCATGCCGATCCCCGGACAGGTGGATCCCGTTCCCGTCACGCGCGACATCACGCCGCGCGCCGACGGGCGTGTGGACCTGATCGGCCTGCCCAAGGAACGCATTCGCGAGCTGTTTGCCGAGGCCGGTCTGGACGCCAAGCAGGCCAAATTGCGTGCCAAGCAGGTGTTTCACTGGCTCTACCATCGCGGCGTGACCGAGTTCGAAGCGATGACCGACATCGCCAAGACCATGCGCCCATGGCTGGCCGAACGGTTCGTGATTGGCCGCCCCGATGTGGTCGAGGCGCAGCATTCGGTTGACGGTACGCGCAAATGGTTGCTGCGCACCGCTGACGGGCACGATTTCGAAATGGTGTTCATCCCCGATGCGGACCGCGGCACTTTGTGCGTCAGCTCGCAAGTCGGCTGTACGCTCAACTGCCGCTTCTGCCATACCGGCACGATGAAGCTGGTGCGCAACCTCACCCCGGGCGAGATCGTGGGCCAGGTGATGCTGGCGCGCGATGCACTGGGCGAATGGCCCAAGGGCAGCATGGCGGGGCTGGATGAAGCGGAGGATGCCGGCCACTACACCGCTGACGGTCGCCTGCTGACCAACATCGTGATGATGGGCATGGGCGAACCGCTGTACAACTTTGACAACGTCAAGGGCGCGCTCCAGCTGGTGATGGATGGTGATGGCCTTGCGCTGTCAAAGCGCCGCATCACCCTCTCGACCAGCGGCGTGGTACCGATGATGGACAAATGCGGCGAGGAAATCGGCGTGAACCTGGCCGTGTCTTTGCACGCGGTAACCAAGCAGGTTCGCGACGAGATTGTTCCGATCAACAAGAAATACGGGATCGAGCAATTGCTGCAGGCCTGCGCCGACTATCCTGGTGCGAGCAACGCGCGGCGCATCACCTTCGAATATGTGATGCTGAAGGACAAGAATGACAGCGACGAGGACGCGCGCGAACTGGTCCGCCTGCTCAAGCAGTTCAAGCTGCCCGCCAAGGTCAATCTGATCCCGTTTAACCCCTGGCCCGGCGCCCCCTATGAATGCTCGACCCCCGAACGGGTCAGGGCGTTCAGCAATATCGTGTTCGAAGCCGGCATCAGCGCGCCGGTGCGCACCCCGCGCGGGCGTGACATCGATGCCGCCTGCGGCCAGCTCAAGACCTCGGCGGAAAAGAAGAGCCGCGCCCAGAGAGACCGGGAAGAGCAGGATCCGGCAACGGCAGCTCAGGCTGGCTGACGGATGAAGGCAGGGCGATTTCCGTAGGTGCCCCATCTCCAGAGATATTCCAGCGGCCCATAAAAAAACAGCTTCAGCCAAATGTAGCTGAATACTATTTGCCCGGCGAAGATGCCGAAACTGTAGCAAGCGCCCGAAGCTGTGCCGATCTGGCCGGCCAGGCCAGGACCGGCCCAGGCTGGATACAGCACCCAACCAACAGCGAAACTTTGCATGACATAGTTGGTCAGGGCCATCCGTCCGACCGGCGCGAACATGGCTGCCAAGGGCCTGAAAGCCGAATGCAGAACCAAGATGAGCAGGCTTGTGTAGCCTGCCACCAGGAAAAGAACGCTGAAGAAGTGGATCGGCGCGCGCAGGAAGTGGACATCGCCTAGCCCGCCCCACAATTCTGCATCGAAGGCAGCTGTCGCGAACTCTCCCGCAAGACCCAGCGGCAATGCCACGAGCAGCACCCGGCGATAGCCGGCCAGCAGCTGCGAAGCACGCTGGAGCCAGCCCATCCGCGAGATGAAGGCCCCGATCATGAAGCGTCCAAGCACATAGAAGAACCAGGCAAGGCCGAGCCCGCTCAGTATCCAGTCATGTATAGCCAACTGAGAAAACCGATTAATAAGTTCCAACGTACTGTCTGCCCCCTGTCGCGCCATGATCCCGGCTTCGGAGTAAACCACCGATGTGGCCCCTTCGGAGACTCCGGTGATCCTGAAGAGGAATTCCGTGACCGCCCTGCCCCCTACTGCCAGTACCAATCCCGCGCCCAGCAGGACACGGTTGCCAAGCCCCCGCATCGCAAACAGGCAGAAGCCGGCAAGCGCATAGAGATGCAGGATATCGAACGGCCAGATAGTGAAGAAGTGCAGCAGCCCAATCGCGAGCAGGATTGTCAGGCGCCTCAGATAGATCGCCCGGAAATCGCCTCCTCTCGCTTCAATCCGCCCCATCTGGATCCAGAACCCAATCCCGAACAGGATCGCGAACATGGTGTTGGCCTTGTCAGATACGAGCCAGTCAACGAGAAACTCGGCGATCCGGTCCGCCTGGCTCGAGGAAAGCTGCGCGAGTTGAGCTTCTGTCGCAAGGAAGGGCGGGCCAAGCCAGGAAGCGAAATTTGCGAGCAATACGCCCAGCAGGGCAAAGCCGCGCAGAACATCGAGTTCGTCTACCCGCTCCGCCGTCGCGATCGGCATTGCATCGGCCTTTTTGCCTTGCTCCATTCCTTCGCTCCCGATGGCTGCCTATCTGAGGGACTCAGGAATTGCACCTCTCATCCCCGAAAAACGCACATCTGATCGCTTAAATCCGCTTAACCTAGTCCGTTCAGGCAGAGTTTCTCTTCACCAAGGGATAAGCAATGCCAAGAAATTGCAGGCTTCCATCAGGAGGGAAGAACACATGAAGAAACTGGCTTTGGCGATTGCCGCATCGACCATGGCGCTGACCGGCCTGGGCACCGCAGCCCCGGCCGCTGCCGATCCGCCGCCCTGGGCCCCGGCCCATGGCAAGCGCGCCAAGGACCGCGCCATCTACGATTCGCGCGGCTATTACGTCACACCGCGCCGCATCACGCGTGACAGTTATATCTGGCGCGGCAGGGACGGCAGATATTACTGCAAGCGTGACAACGGCACGACCGGACTGATCATTGGTGCAGGCGTGGGCGCGCTGGCTGGCCATGAATTGGCTGGCCGCGGCGACAAGACGCTGGGCGTCCTGCTTGGAGCAGCCGTTGGCGGCGTGCTGGGCCGCGCGATCGATCGCGGCGATCTGCAATGCCGCTGACCTGAATTCCGCAAAGACAGGGTCGGGCGCGTCCGCGAACTGTGGGCGCGCCCGTTTTCCTGCATCACGCGAATTCGGGCAATCGCCCTTGTGAAGTGACGGTTACGCTCCGCCCGCCAATCCATATCGAACCATCGGCGTCCTGGCTGCAATAGACCTTGCCATCCGCCCCGGTCATGCGCCCCTGCGCCGCGATATAGCTGCCACTGGCAAGCCCGCTTTCGAACAGATGCTTGGCCAGACCGGCGTTAAAGCTGCCGGTTACGGGATCTTCGCGCACCCTGCCCTGCCCATCGGCAAAAAAGGCCCGCAATTCCCAATCGGCACCGCTGGACGGATCGGCGGGAGCGGCCAGGCCAACATCTGTCCCTACAGCCGCCTTGGCAGCGGGTTCCGCCGCCAGGACTTGATCCTCCGAAGCCAACCGCAACAGCTTCCACTGCGGGCCATTGGCGATATGCACCGCCTCCACTACCTGAGCCCCGTCAATACCAGCCACCCTCAGCGCTTCGGTCAGCTCTTCTCCCTCCAACGGGCCACTGCGGATCAGTTCTGGTGCCTTGAAAGCAAGACGATCGCCATCGCGCTTCACCTCGACCAGGCCGATGCCGCATTGCTGCACGATTCTGTCATCGCTCTTCGGCTTCCCGCCCGCCTCCAGCCAGGCATGGCAGCTTCCCAGTGTGGGATGACCCGCGAAAGGCAGCTCGCCCGCCGGATAGAAGATGCGCACGCGATAGTCCGCTATGGGATCGGTTGGCGGCAAGAGGAAAGTCGTTTCGGAAAAACCGAGCCAGCAGGTCAAAGCAAGCATCTGCTCCGCTGTCAGGTCATCACCGCCATGCACCACGCCCAGCGGGTTGCCGCTCAAGGGGCCGGATGCGAAGACATCCACCAGATCGAGTTTCATCATATGCTCCTGAAATTTCATTGCTGAGATGGAAGCTAGGCAATCGGTTCAGAATTTGCTCAAAAGAAAATATGACCACCCCTGCAGTTTTGGTGACCGGCGGAGCAGCACGGATCGGAGCGGAGATCACCCGCACATTCGGCAATGCGGGTTGGCATGTCGTGATCCACTATCATGTGTCCGATCATGAAGCGCGAGCATTGGCCGGAAGCCTGCCCTCTGCCGAAATTGTCCAATGCGAGCTGGCCGATGGCGAGGCCGCAGTTGCGATGATCAAGGATTTGGCTGCGCGGCTCGGTGACTGGCGCGTATTGATCAACTGCGCCTCTGTTTTTGAGCCGGACGATGTAACCGGGCTCGACCCGGCAGCGAACCAGCAAGCGATGCAGGTCAACGCCGTCACCCCCACGCGCATGGCGCAGGCCTTCCTCGCCAACGCACGGAGCGAAACGGGCCGCTGCGTTATCCATGTAACCGACCAGAAGCTGGCCAATCCCAACCCCGATTTCTTCAGCTACACCATGAGCAAGCATGCGCTAGCCTCGACAATCCCCATGCTAGCCCAATCGCGTGACAATGGGGGTGCCGCCAGTCCGAATGACCGCGTCTATGGGCTGGCCCCGGGCGCAATTCTGGCCAGCCATGACCAAAGCGAGGAAGAAACCGAGATTTCCCACCGTCTCAATCCGCTGAACCGCAAGACCGGCGTGGAAGAGGTGGCGCAGGCCGCGCTATTCCTGGCACAGGGGCATTTGCGCAACGGTGAGACCCTGTTCATCGACAGCGGACAGCATTTGCTGAACCAGCCGCGCGATGTGATCTACCTCGCGCGCGAAATCATCGCGGCCGGGGCATGAAGAAGCACGCACTTTCGACCCGCCTGTGGCACTGGATCAATGCGCTCAGCGTAGTCGTGCTATTCATGAGCGGGCTCAACATCTCCAACGCCCACCGATACCTCTATTGGGGCGATTATGGCTTCGACCCTGCCGATGCCTGGACCGCCGTGATCCGGTTTCCCGGATGGGCGACCATCCCCGGCCATTACAATCTGGCCATGGCGCGCGATTGGCACATTCTGATGGCCTGGCCCTTTGCCATTGGCCTGTTCGCGATGTGGGTGGCGATGCTGGCAAACCGCCATTACCGCGACCTGATGACCCGGCGGGAGGAATGGAGGCCTGCTGCGATCTGGCACGATATTGTGCAGCATTTGAAGCTCAATTTCGAACACGCAGGGGGCAAATACAACTTCCTGCAAAAGCTCGCCTATGGATCGGTTCTGCTGTTGCTGCTGCCATTGATGCTGGGCACCGGGCTGGCAATAAGTCCCGGCTTCGAGCCCGCCGCCCCATGGCTGGTGGATCTGTTCGGCGGCAGGCAAAGCGCCCGCTCGCTCCACTTCCTCACCGCCTGGGCTTTGTTCGGTTTTTTCACGGTGCATATCGTGCTGGTGGCTTTGACCAATCCGATGAAGCAGCTCCGCGACATGATAACAGGAGGGCGCGATGCGGCGTAGGAATGTGCTGGTCGGCATGTCCGCCCTGTTCGCCGTAGCCTGTTCCAAGGTTGCAGACAGCAAGGCCGGGCAATCGCTGTTTGACAGGGCCGAAGGCTGGCATCGCAAGCTCCATCGTGCGCTGGCGGGCAAACAGGGCCTGGCCAAGGAATATACGCGCGCCGATCTGTCACCGACCTTCCGCGGAAACGGATCAAAGACCGTCGATAGCGATTTCTATCGCTCGCAGCTGGCAGCCGGCTTTGCCGATTGGCGGCTGGAAGTGCGCGGGCTGGTCGAAACCCCGCTTTCGCTGACCATGGACAATATCCGCGGCCTGCCGCAGCGCACCCAGATTACCCGCCACGACTGCGTCGAAGGCTGGAGCGCCATAGGCGAATGGACCGGCGTGCAACTTTCTGTCCTGCTCGATGCGGCGAAGGTGACGGAAGAAGCGAAGTTTATCGTCTTCCGCTGTGCCGACAAATATGTCGGCAGCGATTATTACGAGAGCGTGGACATGGTGGAGGCCTATCACCCCCAGACCATTGTCGCGCATATGCTCAATGGCGAGCCGCTGCCGGAAAAGAACGGTGCCCCGCTACGGATGCGGATCGAACGCCAGTTGGGCTATAAGCACGCCAAATATCTCACCGCAATCGAAGCGGTTGCCTCGCTTGACGAGATCGGCGGCGGCAAGGGTGGCTATTGGGAAGATCGCGTGGGCTACCAATGGTATGCCGGGGTTTGACCGGAGCCCTGCACGGTTGCCAGCGTTCTGCAGATTGACAGGGTAGCCTCCGCAACGCAGTCTGCAGGCGGATCGAGAGAGGGGAAGAAGCAAAACGATGTGGCTGCTCGACAAATTCCTGAACAAGGCAATCAAGCACGGTCAACTGATCGTGACCGACTATGACGGTAGGGAATATATCTATGGCAGCGAACCCGGAAACTACTCCGCTGTAGAAGGTGGCAAGCCGGGCCCCCTCCGCATCCGGCTGACGGACAAGAAGGCAGCAATGCACATTGCGCGCTATCCGCAGCTTGGCGCGGGCGAAGCCTTCATGTGGGGCTGGCTGGTGGTCGAAGAGCCGCATGATATCCGCGACATGATCCTGCTGGTGACGATGAACGCGCGCAAGCTGGGCGAAGCTTCGCTCAAGCCCAAGGGCCCGCTGCGCAGGATGGCGCAAAAGGCGATTGCGGCGGTGGACGGGATCAATCTGCGCGGCAGTGCGCGCAAGAATGCCGAGCATACATATAACCTCACACGCGAGCTGTATGAGCGCTTCCTCGACGAGGATCGCCAATACACCATGGCCTATTACCGCGAGGACCCGGCATCAACTTCGCTCGAAAAGGCGCAGATGGACAAGAAAGCGCATCTCGCCGCCAAGCTCCACCTCAAGCCCGGCATGAAGGTACTCGACATTGGCTGCGGCTGGGGCGGCTTCGCGCTCTATCTGCACAAGATGTACGATGTGGAGGTGCTGGGCGTCGCCCTCGCCCCCGATCAGATCGCCTTTTGCAAGGAACGCGCCGAGGCCGAAGGCGTGGCCGACAAGGTCAAATTCGCGCTGATGGACTATCGCGATGTGACCGGCGAGTTCGACCGGATCTCCTCGGTCGGCCTGCTCGAACATGTCGGGACGATCCACTATCCGCAATTCTTCGAGCATACGCACCGCCTGCTCAAACCTGATGGCGTGATGATCAGCCATTGCTGCGGGCGCGCCGGACCTCCCGGATTCACCGATGCATGGACCCGCAAATATATCTTCCCCGGCGGCTATATCCCGGCTCTGTCCGAACTCGTGACAGAGAGCGAAAAGGCCGGATGGCAGGTTACGGACGTTGAAGCGATGCGGTTCCACTATTCCTACACGCTGGAGGAATGGTACAAGCGCACCGTGATGCACCGCGATGAGATCACGGCAATGTATGACGATGTGTTCTATCGCATGTGGTTGTTCTACCTCGCCGGGGCCGAACAGAGTTTCCGCAACGGGACTATGGTCAACTGGCAGCTGCAATATGTGAAGAATCGCGAAGCTATCCCGATGACGCGCGAATATATCCAGGAAGAAAGCGCACGCCTGCGCGACATGGGCGAAGTGCCCGCATGGCACCTTGATCCCGAACTGAAGGAAGCTGCTGAATGAGTAATGCCCTGATCGACCGCTTTCTGGGTTCGGTCGTCAAACGGGGCCGGCTCTCTATCACCATGCCAACGGGCGCGGTCCATGAATTGGGCACGCCTGCCGATGGCTTTCCCGAAGTCGCCATCCGCCTGACCGACAATGGCGTGGTGCGCGACATATTGCTCGACCCGCGGTTGGGCGCGGGCGAGGCCTATATGGACGGACGCATCGTGATCGAGCGCGGCGATGTGATGAGCCTCGTCCAGCTGATCCGCGCTAACAAGCCGTGGGAACGCGGTGGCAAGCTCAAAGAGCCCTCGCCCTGGAGAAGGCTGCGCGACGGTGCGAAGTTCCTAGCCACTTCCTTTAACGAGGTGCGCTCGTCAAAGCGCAATGTCGCGCATCACTATGACATCGGCAACGATCTCTACCGCTTGATGCTCGATGCCGAGCATATGCAATATAGCTGCGCTTACTGGGCGCCGGGGGCGGAAACGCTGGCGCAGGCGCAAGAGGCCAAGCTGGCGCATATCGCCGCCAAGCTGGCGCTCAGCCACGGCCAGCGTGTGCTCGATATCGGTTGCGGCTGGGGCGGAATGGCGATCTATCTGGCGCGTCATTTCAATGTGCAGGTGCACGGCATCACCCTTTCCGAAGAGCAACTGGCGCTGGCGGTGGAGCGCGCCAAGGAGGCTGGGGTCAGCGACCGGGTCAATTTCGAGCTGGTCGATTATCGTGATTTGGCCAAGCGCGGCGAGCGATTTGACCGGATCGTATCGGTCGGCATGTTCGAACATGTCGGGCGGCCGCAATTCGAAACCTTCTTCCGCGCCTGCGCCAATTTGCTCAGCGATGACGGGGTGATGCTGCTCCACACCATCGGGCGGTTTGGCAAGCCGGGCAAGACCGATGCCTTTACGTCGAAATATATCTTCCCCGGCGGCTATATTCCGGCGCTGTCAGAGACGCTCGCCGCATCGGAAAAGGCGCGGTTGATCCATACCGATATAGAAACCTTGCGGCTGCATTACGCGCTGACCCTGCGCCAGTGGTATGCCAATTGCGAGGCCAATCGTGATGCCATTGTCGCGATGATGGATGAGCGGTTTTACCGCATGTGGACCTTCTACCTCGCCGGGGCGACCGCCGCCTTCGAAAGCGGCGGCATGGGCAATTACCAGATCCAGTTCGCTCGCAGCCGCCACGCGCTGCCTTTAACGCGTGACTATATCGCGCAGGCGGAGACGGCCCTTCTCGCCAGCTAGCGCCTCGCCAGCCGATAGAGCGGGCCGAAGCCGACCAGCGCCGCGCCGGCAAAGGGCAAGGCCACCACCCAGAGCCGAACGCCCGTGATCCCTTCGGGGCTGGCGATGCTGATCGCCGTTCCGCTGGTCGGCTCGGTCAGCAACGGCTCGCGCCGCTGGCTCGACTTCGGTCCGTTCTCGGTGCAGCCGTCGGAGATGATGAAGCTCGCGCTGATCGTCGTGCTGGCGCGCTACTTCCACCG
>JBNLDR010000030.1:0-2425 GCA_050304495.1 Altererythrobacter sp. | reverse complement strand
TTCCGATCTCCAGCCGCACATGCGGCACCGGCCTGCCCTCGCGCGCAGGGCCGAAGCTGCGCTCATGCCGTGCAAAGATGCCGACCAGCGGCAGCAGCGCCGCGATATAGAGTGCAAACCACACGGGGCGCGCCAACCACCACTCGCCCGTGCCGGGCATGGCGTGCAGCCCCAGCCCGCCCAGCAACCAGGCCACCACCATCACCAGCACGAATGCGGTCAAGTGCCACAGATAGACCGACATGATCATGCCGTTCATCAGCACCGTGGCCGTCCACAGCCCCAGCTTTGACAGCATGCGCCGCCCCCATGGCTCCAGTGCCAGCACCAGGCCTGTCTGCGTCACGCCCAATGCCAGCAAGGCCAGCGTCGGCGGCATGGAATTGGTGATTTCTGCGCCCGGTACACCAATCATCGCAATCGGATATGGGCCATAGACGGTAAGTGCGATCAGCACCGCCAGACCCATGCCAAACCATACCAGCGCGCGGACGATATTGCCGAACTTGTCATCGCGCCAGGCATAGCCAAGCTGGTGAATGCCGACCCAGACGAACAGGAAATTGAGGAAATTCACAAAGGGAACGCCCCGCGCCAGTGTCAGCCAATCGACCAGCACGGCGGCCAGCACCAGCGCTGCAAAGCTACCTAAGCCAAACCGCTGCCACGCCCTGAAGCTCAAGGGCACCAGAGCAGTGACCAGCAGATACACCGCCAGGAACCACACCGGGATCAGCGCCAGCTGTGTCGCCATGCGCACCACGTCGCGCCCGATCCCCAATTGGGTGCCAAAGAATGCGAACAGCGCCCATGCCAGCAATACTGGAAACACCGGATTGATCAGGCGCTGGATCCTGCTGGCGAACCAATCGGCATAGCGGCCCCCGTCCCTTTGCGTCGCGGCCCAGCTCATGCCGTTGGAATAGCCACCCACCAGGAAGAAGATCGGCATCACCTGGAATCCCCAGGTCAGCCACTGGCTCCACGGCAGGATGCCCAGCAAATGCCCGCCAACCACCGCGCCATCCGCGCCGATATAGGGCGCCGCGACCAGCCAATGGCCGCTCACCACCGCCAGGATCGACAGCGCGCGCAGGAAATCGACCCAGCGATTGCGCTCTGGCGGGGCAAGCTCCGCCATCTCGCGCGCCTTTTTCCACATCATCAGCATCAGGAAATCCCCTCTCCCGGTCTGCGTTCTACGCAATATAGGCGGTGTTTGCCGATTTCCTACATTGATACAGCGAGATATCCTCTTTGGATCATGCGCCGCCGCCCTCACAGAACCAGTCTTTCCGTGTCTGACCAGCCAATTGCGCGCCCGGTTTTTCTCTATTTGGACCGTGTTCCATGTGTTCCATCGCGTAGGATTTCACGGGGCGATAATCGGCCTATCGCTTGGCGCATCCAAAGCGGTTCTTCATTGCAGTGCTGCGCCTGCGCTGATACCGGCGCGCCGAGTTTATTAGGGTTATTGCAATGTCTGACATCAAGCGTGTTGTCCTCGCCTATTCGGGCGGCCTCGATACTTCCGTTATCGCCAAATGGCTCGAGGTGGAGCGTGGCTGCGAAGTCGTGACCTTTACCGCCGATCTGGGCCAGGGCGAGGAAATCGAGCCTGCGCGGACCAAGGCACGCGCCATGGGAATCCCTGACAAGCACATCTTCATCGAAGACCTGCGCGAGGAATTCGTGCGCGATTTCGTATTCCCAATGATGCGCGCCAATGCCCGCTATGAAGGCGATTACCTGCTCGGCACTTCGATCGCGCGCCCGCTGATCTCCAAGCGCCTGGTTGAGATTGCGCATGAGACGGGTGCCGATGCGATCGCCCATGGCGCGACCGGCAAGGGCAATGACCAGGTTCGCTTCGAACTTTCAGCCTATGCCCTCGATCCCGATATCAAGGTGATCGCCCCCTGGCGCGAATGGGATTTGGCCAGCCGCACCGCGCTGATCGCCTGGGCCGAAGCGCACCAGATCATGGTGCCCAAAGACAAGCGCGGCGAAAGCCCGTTCTCAACCGACGCTAACCTGCTTCACACCTCGTCAGAGGGCAAGGTCCTGGAAGATCCGTGGGAAGAGACCCCGGACTATGTCTATTCGCGCACCGACCATCCCGAAGATGCGCCCGACACGCCCGAATATATCACGATCGACTTCGAATGCGGCGACGGGGTTGCACTGAATGGTGAGGCGATGAGCCCGGCAACGCTGCTCACCGCCCTCAACGATCTTGGTCGCAAGCACGGTATCGGCCGGCTCGACCTGGTCGAGAACCGCTTCGTCGGGATGAAGAGCCGCGGCATGTACGAGACTCCGGGCGGCGAGATCTATGCCCGCGCCCATCGCGGGATCGAACAGATCACGCTCGATCGCGGCGCGGCCCACCTCAAGGACGAGCTGATGCCGAAATATGCCGAGC
>JBNLDR010000029.1:0-20700 GCA_050304495.1 Altererythrobacter sp. | reverse complement strand
CGATCAGGAACCCGACGATGAACACGATGCCGTCGATCTTCCCGGTTGCCACGGCAGCGGCGGCGGTGCCCGGGCAGTAGCCGCCGAGCGCCATGCCCACGCCGATCGAATAGCTGACGATGGTGACATCGCTGCCTTCGCGCATGATCCGTGCCTTGCCGATCGGCAAAACGTAATCATCGATATCCGGCACATCGAAGCTGCGGCCATAGACCAGCTCGTTTTCAAGGAAGACGACCGGATCTTCACAGCGGATCGCGGCTTTCATCAACCCCTTGGCGTCAGCCGCGTCATAGGGTGCAATCACGATCAGGCCGGGAACATTGGCATACCATGGGCCGTAATTCTGGCTGTGCTGCGCGCCGACCCGGCTCGCTGCGCCATTGGGGCCGCGGAACACCACCGGGCAGCGCATCTGGCCGCCCGACATGTAATTGGTCTTGGCCGCTGAATTGATGATGTGATCGATCGCCTGCATGGCGAAGTTGAAGGTCATGAACTCCACGATCGGGCGCAGGCCGCCCAGCGCGGCACCGGTGCCGATCCCGGCAAAGCCATATTCGGTGATGGGCGTATCGATCACACGCTTGGGTCCGAATTCGTCGAGCAGGCCCTGCGTGACCTTGTATGCGCCCTGGTATTCGGCGACCTCCTCACCCATCACGAACACGCGTTCGTCACGGCGCATTTCTTCGGCCATGCCGTCGCGCAGCGCTTCACGCACAGTGATGGCGGTGAAACTGGTGCCTTCGGGAATGGAGGGATCGGACTTTGGCTGTGCCTTCGGTCGGGCGGCGGAAGCCGGTGCGGCAGCTTCAGGCTCGGCGGCGGGAGCAGGAGCGGGCGCAGGTGCCGGAGACGCATCGGCGGCGGAGCTTTCCTCACCCTCGCCCGCCATCATCGCGATCACCGTGCCGACCTTCACATTCTCCGTGCCTTCGGGCACCAGAATCTTGCCCAGCGTGCCTTCGTCGACGGCTTCGAATTCCATCGTCGCTTTGTCGGTTTCGATCTCGGCGATGATATCGCCCGAAGTGATCTCGTCGCCCTCCTGCTTCAACCAACGGGCGAGCGTGCCTTCCTCCATAGTGGGCGACAAAGCTGGCATTTTCAGTTCAATAGCCATGGCTCAATACTCCCCCACCAGAACATCGGTGTAGAGTTCAGCCGGTCCCGGCTCGGGCGAATTCTCGGCAAAATCGGCGCTTTCGGCCACGCGTGCGCGAATCGCCTTGTCGATCGCCTTGAGATCGTCCTCAGTCTTGCCCATTTCGAGCAGCACTTTCTTCAGGCCTTCAATCGGGTCCTTGTGTTCGCGCACATCCTGTACTTCCTCGCGGCTGCGATATTTGGCCGGGTCAGACATGGAGTGGCCACGATAGCGATAGGTGTTGAGCTCCATCAGCACCGGCCCCTTGCCCTCGCGCACATGTTTGAAGGCGATCTCCGCTGCGTTACGAACTTCCAGCACGTCCATGCCGTTCACATCCATACCGGGGATCCGGAAAGCGGTGCCGCGGCGGTGGAATTCGGTTTCCGCAGAGCTGCGCTTGACCGCAGTGCCCATGGCATATTGGTTGTTTTCGATCACGAAGACGATCGGCAGGTTCCACAGTGCGGCCATGTTGAAGGTTTCATAGACCTGGCCCTGGTTCGATGCGCCGTCGCCGAAATAGGCAAGACACAGCCCGCCATCTTCATTGTATTTGTGCGCCAGCGCCAGCCCGCCGCCCAGCGAAACCTGCGCGCCAACGATGCCGTGCCCGCCATAGAATTTATGCTCGGTCGAGAACATATGCATCGAACCGCCCTTGCCGCGCGAAATACCGGCGGCCCGGCCGGTCAATTCGGCCATGATCAAATTGGGATCGATGCCATAGGCCAGCATGTGGCCATGGTCGCGATAACCGGTAATCACGCTGTCGCGATCATTGTCGAGCGCGCTCTGCAGCCCGATCGCCACCGCTTCCTGGCCGATATAGAGGTGGCAGAACCCACCGATCAGGCCCAGGCCATAAAGCTGGCCCGCCTTTTCCTCAAACCGGCGGATCAGCAGCATCTGCTCGTAAAAAGTGAGCATTTCTTCCACGCTGGCATCATAGCGCGGGGCCTTTTCATGCGCTTCCTGCAGAGTGTGGAGTGCAAAATCCAAATCCTGTGCGACAGCCTTGCTGTTTCGCGTCTTCGCGGGCTTTGCCAAAGTACTACCTCGTGTCATTACCAGGCCCCTGGGGAGCGGCGGGCCGAAGGCGCTATATGCACAAGCGCCCTGCTTACGCAACGTAAAGCGAGCTTCTGCATACGAAAACAGGGCTTGTCGCGCCCTATTCCTGATCGAGGGTGATCACCACTTCATCAGGGTGGACGACATTCAGATTCTTGCGCAGCAACTCACCCACCAGATCGGGGTCCGCGCCTTCCGGATCAAGCTGTTCGACACGGCGCCGTAATTCGTCGCGCTGTTCGGCCAGATGCGAAATCTGTGCCTTGCGCTGGTCAAGCAGCTTGGCATTCTCGCTCCATGCGAGCAGCCCTGTCGGTCCGGCGATGGCAAGAACGGTGAGAAGCAACAGGAATCCCAGCGCCACCCCCTGCCGAAGCTGGTCGGAAGGCAAATTGCCGATGATTCCTTTTCGCACCATTTGTCTACAGAATCACAGTTAACCCGCCGACACAAGCGGATTGTTACAATTATCAGTAAGATCGTGGCAGGCCGAGCACGTGTTCTGCAAGATATGACAGGATCAGATTGGTGCTGATCGGCGCCACGGTATAGAGCCGCGCTTCACGGAATTTACGCTCCACATCATATTCCTCGGCAAAGCCGAACCCGCCAAAGGTCTGCACACACATATCTGCCGCAGCCCAGCTCGCCTCTGACGCCAGCAGCTTGGCCATGTTGGCTTGTTCGCCCGGGTTGCCGCCCTGATCGTAAACCTGGGCCGCATGATGGACCATCAATTCCGCCGCCCGCATCTGGGCATAGCAACGCGCGATCGGGAATTGCACACCCTGGTTCTGGCCAATCGGGCGGCTGAATACGCTGCGGTCCCTGGCATAGGCGCTGGCCTTTTCGATGAACCATTTGGCATCGCCCACGCATTCGGCGGCAATCAGGATCCGCTCTGCATTCATGCCCGAAAGGATGTATCGGAAGCCTTTCCCCTCGTCGCCAATAAGCGCGGAGGCGGGAATACGCATATCGTCAAAGAACACTTCGGTAGTCGAATGGTTCATCATCGTACGAATCGGCTTGATCGTCAGCCCACCTGCTTTCATTGCCTCGCGCATATCGACGAGAAATATCGAAAGCCCCTCAGTCTTGCTCTCCACCTGATCGCGCGGGGTGGTGCGGGCGAGCAGCAACATCAGGTCCGAATATTCGGCCCTGCTGGTCCAGATCTTCTGTCCGTTGACGACATATTGATCGCCGTCCCGCACGGCGCGGGTCTTGAGTGAGAGCGTGTCGGTGCCGCTGGTCGGTTCGGACACGCCAAAAGCCTGCAACCGCAGCTCGCCGCTGGCTATGCCGGGCAGATAGGCCGCCTTCTGCTCGTCGCTGCCGTAACGAAGCAGCGTGTTCATGATGTACATTTGCGCATGGGCGCTGGCGCCGTTGCAGCCCGATGCCTGGATTTCTTCCATGATAACCGCCGCCGCATCGAGCCTTAGCCCGCTGCCGCCGAATTCTTCCGGGACCAGTGCAGCAAGGAAGCCGGAACGGGTCAGCGCATCGACAAATTCTGCCGGATAGGCGCGTTCGCGATCCTTCTCGCGCCAATATTCGCCGGGAAACTCCTCACACAGCGCCTGCACCGCGCGCCGGATTTCGGCCAGTTCCTCTTTTTCCTGCATACCTGGAAATTCACCCCCGTTGTACTGTGCGAGGGTGATTGCCTGCAGAATATGGCGATGTCCACCAATAGCGAAAGTGTGGTGATGGTGCGCCCGACAGGATTCGAACCTGTGGCCCCCAGATTAGGAATCTGGTGCTCTATCCTGCTGAGCTACGGGCGCGCGCGGGCCCGTTTAGGGACGAGCCATCAGCAAATCAATTGAGTTCGTCAGGCGGTGCGATCGGGAACGGTAATGGCGCCACTGCAATTCCCTCATCGAGCAAGCTCTTTGCTTCCTCGCTGCTGGCGCGGCCGTGAATCGGCCTCTCCGCCGATTCGCCATAATGCATGGCACGCGATTGCTCGGCGAATTTGTCACCCACCCAGGTGCTGTCCTTGAGTGCCCTTTCCTGCGCCTTGGCAAGGGTGGCGAGCGCTTTCTGCACCTCTTCTGGCAACGGCTTGTTGCTCACCGGAACGCCACCAGCGGGATCAGCGGGCAGGTGTTCGGGACGAGAATTGCCTTTTGCCGGGACAGCGGGCGCCATCGGCGCCTTGATCACCACCGACGACCCGCATTGCGGACAAGCCACAAGACCGCGATCCTGCTGCTCGGCGAAATCCTGCGAGCTGCCGAACCAGCCTTCGAACCGATGGCCTGCGTCACATATGAGGTCAAAAACGATCATCGCACGCGCCTATGTGGCAATTTGCCGTTTGTTGGCAAGACTTGGCAGTTGCGATCTGACCTCCACGATGCGCGTAGGATCGATCTCTGCAAAGCTCAGCCCCGCGTCCTGGCCGCCCATGTCGAGCAGCACATCGCCCCAGGGATCGATCACCAGACTGTGCCCATAGGTCTCGCGGCCGTCCTCATGCTTACCTACCCGTGCGGCTGCAATCACAAAGGCGCTTGCCTCTATCGCGCGGGCGCGCTGCAGCACATGCCAATGAGCAGTTCCGGTGGGCACAGTGAAGGCAGCGGGAATCGCAATGGCATCGCATTGCGCCCGGCCCAATGCCTCGAAAAGAGCTGGGAAGCGCAGATCGTAACAAATGGTCAGGCCCAGCCGCCCCAATGGCGTGCCTTCTACCACCGCAATGGTTTCGCCCGGCGTATAGGCAGAGCTTTCACGCCAGGTTTCGCCGCTCGCCAGCTCGACATCGAACATATGGATCTTGTCATATCGCGCCGCAATTGAACCATCGGGTGCAATGGCGAAACTGCGATTGGCGAGCTTGCCATCTTCGCGCAGGATTGCCAACGAGCCGAGACAGACCCAGATACCGGCCCGAACCGCAGCATCCCTAACCGCCGCGAGAACCGGGTCTGCGGCTTCGAAGACGATCTTCTCCGTCGCCCGATTGCGGTCGCGATCAAGCAGGCTCGACATTTCGGGTGTGAAGATCATGCTTGCCCCACCCTCACTGGCCCGCGCAATTGCGCCATTAATCACCTGCGCATTGGCGGCGGGATCGATCCCTGACGTCATCTGGAGGACTGCGATCCGGGGCACGGCTGCGATCAGGCTCCGGCCAGCAAGGCGTCGAGCTTGCCTTCGCGCTCAAGCGCCTGGAGATCGTCCGACCCACCGACATGAACATCACCGATGAATATCTGCGGTACGGTCCGGGCATGGGGGGCGCGGCGCATCATTTCCTCACGGTTCGGCCCGCCCATGGTTACGTCCAATTCATTGAACGCGACACCCTTGTTGGTGAGCAGATGCTTTGCCCGTACGCAATAGCCACATGCAAACTTGGTATAGATATCGACCCTAGGTGAATTCATGATTCTTGCCTGTTTTCATAACTTTGTAACTGCAATCTCAACTCTTGAAATGGCTTGGCACCATTCCCATCTGTCTTGTGTCGACACTCGCCTGAACAGGGAGTGATCGGCGTATCAATTCCAGGGTGCCGCATGATGCGGATCCTGGCCAATACAAATTGCTCATAAGAGGATTTGCCAAGATGTCTCGTTTAGATTTTACACCCTATCGCCGCTCCACCGTTGGCTTCGATCGCCTGTTCGATCTGATGGAAAGCCAGGTCCGCAACAATAGCGGCGACAATTACCCGCCCTTCAATATCGAACGCCGCGGTAATGACAATTACCGCATCACGCTGGCCATCGCAGGGTTCCGGCCGCAAGACCTTGAAATTACTGCGCAACAGAATCTGCTGGTGGTTCAGGGCAAGAAGCGTGAGGACGAGGAGTTTCGCGGCGAGATGCTGCATGTCGGGATCGCGAATCGCGGGTTTGAACGTCGCTTCGAGCTGGCCGATTATGTCCGCGTGGAAAACGCCGACCTTGCAGATGGGCTTTTGAGCATCGACCTGGTGCGCGAAGTGCCAGAGGCGATGAAACCCAAGAAGATCGCCGTCAACGGCCAGGGCACACTAAAGGCTGTACCTTCCGCAAAGGACGGAGAGGCCGACGCAGCCTGACGCCAGCTGCTTACCCAAATTTTTTTGAAATGGTGGGGGCGGATTAAATCCTCCCCCGCGACTCAAAGAGCCGCCTCGACCGATGCTGAACGTCCGGGTCGCAGAAGACGTTCAACTCCGGTTTGAGCTCGTGAATTCACTCGGGCGGCACAGCCCCTCGCTGTTGCCGCAAACCTTTGCCTGTCTACCTCTCCTTAGCCCAGACAATTTGTAAATTTCCGACATCTAACTAGGACTTATTCCAGTCTGCGCGCAAGAGAAATCGCAAGACATAGCCAGTTTGGGACAGCATGATATGCTCCCATACAAGCCGGCGCTCACCGTTAACCGGCTCAGCCTCCCATCTGCCGGCCTGCTTCAAGGAAGGATCAGACTAGGCGCGATTGCTCCACTGCGGCAGCGATGAAACCTGCAAACAGGGGATGCGGATCAAACGGCTTGGACTTCAATTCCGGGTGAAATTGCACGCCCACGAACCAGGGGTGGTCCGGCCGCTCTACGATTTCGGGCAACAGCCCGTCTGGCGACATGCCAGAGAATATCAGTCCTTCGGCTTCCAGCGGTCCGACAAAGGCACTGTTGACTTCGTAACGATGGCGATGCCGTTCCGAAATCATGGTCGCGCCGCCGTATATCCGGGACACATGGCTGTTCGCCGATAGTTTGGCATCATAGGCGCCGAGGCGCATCGTTCCGCCAAGATCGCCCGCCTGGGTGCGCTTTTCGAGCATGTTGCCCTTCAGCCATTCGGTCATCAGACCGACGACCGGCTCCTTGGAAGGACCGAATTCGGTGGACGAGGCACCCTCGATCCCGGCGAGCGAGCGGGCCGCCTCGATACAGGCCATCTGCATTCCCAGACAGATCCCAAAAAACGGCACCTGCCGTTCGCGCGCGAACCTCACGCTTGCGATCTTGCCTTCACTGCCGCGCTCGCCAAACCCGCCCGGAACCAGAATGGCGTGCATCGGCTCCAGCTGGGCGGCGATATCGCTTTCGTCCTGTTCGAAGATCTCGGCATCGATCCACTGGATGTTGACCTTGACCCGGTTGGCGAGCCCACCGTGGATCAGCGCTTCGTTGAGCGATTTATAGGCGTCGGGCAGGCCGACATATTTGCCGACCACCCCAATCGTGACCTCGCCTTCGGGGTTGAAGTAACGATCGGTCACATCCTCCCAAGCAGCAAGATTGGGTGCGGGGGCATCGGTAATGCCGAATGCACGCAACACCTCCGCATCCAGCCCTTCATCGTGATATTGCTGCGGCACGGAATATATTGATGGGGCATCGAGCGCTGGGATCACTGCCTCGGCCCGGACATTGCAGAATTGCGCGATCTTGCGCCGTTCACCTTCGGGTAGCGGGTGTTCACAGCGGCACAGCAGGATATCAGGCTTGATCCCCAAGCTCGCCAATTCGCGGACCGAATGCTGGGTCGGCTTGGTCTTCAGCTCTCCCGCCGCCGCGATATAGGGCACCAGCGTGACGTGGACGGAGACGGTCTGGTCCGGCTCAAGCTCGTTACGCAGCTGGCGAATCGCCTCCATGAACGGCAGCGATTCGATATCGCCCACCGTGCCGCCAATCTCGCACAGGATGAAGTCATGGTCGTCCTGGTCGGCCAGCGCAAATGCCTTGATTGCATCGGTCACATGCGGGATCACCTGGACGGTTGCGCCAAGATAGTCCCCGCGCCGTTCCTTGGCGATGATGTCACGATAGACCCGGCCAGAGGTGATATTGTCGCTCTGCCGCGCCGAAACGCCGGTAAAACGCTCATAATGTCCCAGGTCGAGATCGGTCTCCGCCCCATCGTCTGTGACATAGACTTCGCCATGCTGATACGGGCTCATCGTGCCCGGATCGACATTGAGATAGGGATCGAATTTCCGGATACGGACCTTGTAGCCGCGCGCCTGCAAGAGGGCAGCAAGACTTGCTGCCATCAGTCCCTTGCCAAGCGATGAGACCACGCCGCCGGTGATAAATATGTACCGCGCCATGGGAGTCGGGCCTTAAGGCGTGAATTGGATTCGGTGCAAGCGAATATGGATCGCGCGAGCAGCGCAATCCACAACGGTGAGAGAAATTTGGCTTATTCGGTCTGGCCGGCGAGCGGATCGTCGCTTGCCGGGGCCGGGGCTTCCGCCGGGGCAGCTGCGCCATCTGCCGGGGCAGTTGCCGCCCCCAGCGGGTCGACCGGTGCGACCGTACGATCGAGCGTCGACGTAATCTCGTCAGACCCCGTGGTTTCTACCGCAACCGCCGCCAGGGCAATCGAAAGCGTGACAAAGGCAATCGCCAGCCACCGCGTGGAGCGGGTCAGGAAATCTGCAGTGCCACGCGCGCCCATCACACTACCCGGACCGCCACCGATGCCAAGCCCGCCACCTTCAGACTTCTGGATCAGCACAATGCCAACCAGCGCCGCCGCAACGATCGCCTGAACTACGGTAAGGAAGAGAAATAATGACATTGCAAAAATCCGGTTCGTAAGCGTCCGGCATCTAGGGTGCCTGGCGCCTTATAACAAGGGGGCTAGGGGTTTAGCCTTCGGGCAACTCGCCCGCGGCCAGGGCGATCCCCATGAAGCTATCGGCCGTCAGGCTGGCGCCGCCAACCAGCGCACCGCCAACTTCATCCGCACCAAGCAATTCGCGCGCGTTATCCGGCTTGACCGATCCGCCGTAGAGAATGCGGATTTCCGTGCCCTGTTCTTCACCAAACAGATCGACCAGCAATCCGCGAATCGCCTTGTGCATCGCGGCAATATCTTCAACCGTCGCGGTATTACCCGTGCCGATTGCCCAGATCGGTTCATAAGCGATTGTCAGGCGATCACCGGCATCCACAATCTGCGGCAGCGACGCGCGTAATTGATCGAGCACGAATTGCTCGGCCTTTCCGCTCTGCCGGGTGGCATCGGTTTCTCCGCAGCACATGATCACGCGCATGCCTGCTGCCAAAGCCGATTCGGCCTTCTGGCGGACCAGTTCGTTGCTTTCGCCATGATCCTGGCGCCGTTCGCTGTGACCGAGGATCACGAATTTCGCCCCGGCATCGGCGAGCATGGGGGCAGAAATATCGCCTGTATGCGCACCATCTTCACCCGGATGGCAATCCTGGGCACCGACGCCGATCTGTTCGACTTCGCGGTGGACGGCGTGGATCAGGGTGTAAGGCGGCGCCAGTGCCACCTCCACCTTCATATGACGTTGAGCTGCACGGTCGATCGCGCGTGCTTCGGAAAGCATGGCGCGTGTGCCGTTCATCTTCCAGTTTCCGACAATATAGGGCCGTTGGGCCATGCAGTGTTCCTGAAGTATTTTCGAATCTCACCCGATATAGGGTGATGGGCGGCGCGTCGGCTAGCCGACCTTGTCGATCCAGTCAAAACCGTTTGTCACCTGTTGCCGCGAGGTCGCAGGGCAGATAAAGCGCTGTCCGCCATTGTGCCGCGCGCACTTTATCTCCAGCCCGACCGGGATCGATCACAGCAATGATTAAGTTTTTCCGCAGCTTCTTCCAGTCCAAGATTGGCCTTGCCATCACTTTCGCATTCCTGGCCCTCATTGCCCTGGCCTTTGCCAGTATGGATGTGGCTGGTAATTCGACCTTTGGCGGCGTGTCAGGCGGCGATCGCGTGGCGGTGGTGGGCGACACTCGGATCAGCACGTCTGACCTTTCGCGCCGCACCACCAATGCCGTGAACCAGATCAGGCGGGATGATCCCACTGTCAGCATCAGGAGCTTCGTTGCAGGCGGCGGGGTAGAGGAAGTGCTCAACCAGCTGATCGATCGCTACGCCTTGAGCACATATGCACGGTTGCATGGGCTCCGCGCGGGAGACAATCTGGTCAACAGCGAAATCATGCAGATTTCCGCATTTGCCGGACCCGATGGCAATTTCAGCGATGCAAGCTATCGCCAGGCGCTGGCCCAGCAGGGGCTGACGGATGCCATGATTCGTTCGGATCTGGGAGACGATCTGCTGGAACGGCAATTGGTCGCCCCGGCAGTTCTCGCCACAACCATGCCCAGCAAGATTGCGCGCCGTTATACCGCATTGCTGAAAGAGCGCCGTAAAGGCTCTATCGCATTCATTCCAAGCGCCTTGTTCGCACCCAAGGACGGCCCCAGCGAAAAACAGCTGAGCGAATTCTATGCCGAAACGCGCAGCAATTACATTCGCCCGGAACGCCGGGTGATCCGTTACGCCAGCTTTGGCGTTGGCAGCCTTGATTCCAGTGTCGAACCAACCGCGGCCGAAATTGCCGCCCGGTATGAAAAGGACAAGGATCAATACGCGGCCAAGGAAACACGGACGCTGACCCAGCTGATCGTGCCGACCCAGGATGCAGCCAATTCGCTGCGAAGCAGAGTAAGCGCCGGGGCGTCGCTCGAATCGGTCGCGCGCGAAGCCGGGTTCAGCACAACATCTGTCGGCCCCATCACGCGTGAGGAGTATCAGGCCAGCGCCAATTCGCAGGTTGCCCAGGCCGTATTTGCCGCAGAACGTGGGGCCATCGCCGTACCAGCCAAGGGGGCGCTGGGCTGGCACGTTGTCCGGGTGGACCAGATTGATCGCAAGCCTGCCCAGACATTGGCGCAAGTGACCCCTGCGATTCGTGAGACCATGCTGGGTGAAAAACGCGTGGCCGCATTGGCCGATCTCAGCGCGCGGGTTGAGGAACAGATCGACGAAGGCGCATCGTTGACCGAGATCGCCAAGGACCTTGGCGTCGAAATCAACACCACACCGCCCCTGACAGGCGACGGGCGGGTTTACGGTGAGCCGAACAGGGGTTCCCCTCCCGCACTACAGGGAGCGATCGAGACCGCTTTTCAGATGGAAGAAGGCGAGCCCCAATTGGCCGAAATCGTGCGCGGTCAGACTTTCCTGGTCTTCGAGACCAGCCAGATCACACCGTCGGCCAGCGCGCCGCTGGCAGAGATCAAACCGCAAGTCACCGCCGCGTGGCGTATTGCCCAAGGATCGAAGTTGGCGCGCCAGGCAGCTGACCGGGTGCTGAAAGGAACCGCAAAGCCTGCCGAACTGTCTATGGTGATGGGCAAGGAGAAGGTCTCGCTGCCGCCGGTCGACAGGGTTGACCTCAACCGGCAGGAGCTTGTCACGCAAGGCAACCAGAAAATCCCGCCCCCGCTTGCGCTGATGTTCAGCATGGCGTCGGGCACCGTCAAGAAATTGCAGGCGCCGCAGAACCTCGGCTGGTTTGTCGTGGCGCTGGAAAATGTTGCGGTCGATCCGGTTGCGGCGGAAGATCCGCTTGTCGCTGCCGCGCAGCGCGATTTGAGCGGTGCTTTGCGGTCCGAATATCGCCGGCAGCTGACCGGTGCAGTTCGTGACGAGCTGGGGGTTGAGCGCAATGAAAACGCGATTGCCGCAGTGCGCAAGCAGCTGACCGGCGAAAATTGACGGAGGCGACACTGGACCATTCGTCGCCCGAAAACGCAGCCAACGCTGCGCGGCAATTGGCCGCTGGACAGCCTGCGCTCGTCTGGCGGCGGGTTATCGCAGATACGGAAACCCCGGTCAGCGCGGCGGCCAAGCTTATCGAACCGGGGCGCGGCGATTTCCTGCTCGAATCGGTTGAGGGCGGCGAGGTACGCGGGCGCTACAGCTTGCTCGGCCTCGATCCGGACCTGGTGTTTCGCGCATCCGGCCATACGGCGGAAATCAACGCCAGCTGGAAGCTGGACCGCGAAGCGTTCATCCCTTGCGAAGGTGACGCGCTGAGCGAGTTGCGCGCACTGGTAAATGCCTGCCGGGCGGATGTGCCCGCAGAATTGCCCCCGGCCCTCGCCTGCCTGGTCGGCTATTTCGGCTATGAGACAATCGGCCTGGTCGAAAAGCTGCCGCGCGCGCCTGACAGTGAACTTGCCCTGCCTGACATGCTGTTCGTCCGCCCACGGTCAATCCTGGTGTTCGACGGGTTGAGCGATGAATTGTTCTGCATCGCGCCGATCTGGGGCGCGGACGATCCGGCAGACGCCATCGCCCGGGCTGGTGAGCGGATCGACGAAGTGCTAAGCGCGCTCGCCGGTCGGCTTGTTTCCGCCGAACGGCAAGATGGCCTTGGCTTGCCCGAGCTGGAGCCGGTCATGCCCGCCGATGACTATCGGGGCATGGTCGCCCGCGCCAAGGAATACATCACCGCAGGCGATATATTTCAGGTGGTGCTGGCCCAGCGCTTCACCTGCCCTTTCACCCTGCCCCCGCTGGCGCTCTACCGCGCATTGCGGCGTATCAATCCCTCGCCCTTCCTCTATTTCCTCGACCTGCCCGGCTTTGCCGTTGTCGGGTCGAGCCCGGAAATACTGGTACGCGTCCGCGATGGCGAAGTGACGATCCGGCCAATCGCGGGCACTCGTCCGCGCGGTGCCAATCCGGCAGAAGACAACGCCAATGAGGCGAGCCTGCTGGCCGATCCAAAGGAACGTGCAGAACATTTGATGCTGCTCGACCTGGCGCGCAACGATCTCGGAAGGGTGGCGAAAGCCGGCAGCGTCGAGGTCGATCCGTACCGCGCGATCGAGCGCTACAGCCATGTCATGCATATCGTCAGCAATGTGGTCGGCCAGCTAGATCCCTCGCGCGATGCGCTCGATGCCCTGTTCGCGGGCTTTCCCGCCGGCACAGTCAGCGGTGCACCCAAGGTTCGTGCCTGCGAAATCATTGCCGAGCTGGAGCCGGAAACGCGCGGTGCCTATGCCGGGGGCGTTGGCTATTTCGCCCCCGATGGGTCGGTCGATAGCTGCATCGTCCTGCGCACCGCAGTGGTGAAGGACAATGTCATGCATGTGCAGGCCGGAGCCGGGATCGTGGCCGATAGCGACCCGGATTATGAACTCGCCGAATGCAAGGCCAAGGCCGGGGCATTGATCGCCGCCGCGCGTGAAGCCGTGCGCGTGGCGGGCGAAACGAGGTTTGGCCAATGAAGCGCGCAACTGCCCTCGCCCTTGCACCGCTGGCGCTCGCCGCTTGCGATCAGCAGCAGGCCGGCGAACCCGTGATCCGCACCGAAATCGGCAAGGGTTCGGAAGAAATGGCGCAGGCCCGGCGCGCGCTTTCCGCCTGCAAGCGGGTCGAGTTCGAAGGTGTCGCGCTGACCCATTGCGTGGCCGATCCCACCAAACACACTATTCGTACCGCGCTCGCAGGAGAGGATGGCGCGCCCTATCGCTCGCTGCGCAGCCTCGGCGAGGCCATGGGTGACAAGGCGGCCAAGGTCGAATTCGCGATGAACGGCGGCATGTTTGATGGAGAAGGCAAGCCGATCGGCTATTACGTCGAACACAGCGTACGGCTGAAAGAGCTCAATCGTGCGGATGGTCCCGGCAATTTTCACCTCAAGCCCAATGGCGTGTTCTTCGGCACAGGCGACAAATGGGAAATTCGCACGGCGGAGAATTTCTACGCCAATGTCGGCGATCGGCCGGAATGGGGCACCCAATCGGGCCCCATGCTGGTGATCGGCGGGAAGCTTCACCCTGAAATCCAGGATGATGGCCCATCCAAGGCGATCCGCAATGGTGTGGGCGTGGATGCGCAGGGACTCGCGCATTTCGTGATTTCCGAACAACCGCTCAGCTTTGGACAACTGGCGCGATATTTCCGCGACGAGCTCAAGACGCCCAATGCACTGTTCCTCGATGGGAATGTGTCATCGCTGTGGGTGCCGGTGACCGAACGGCTCGACAGCGGCGCACCGATTGGCCCGATGATCGTGGTCGAGGACAAACCATGACACTGCAATACGAACGCACGCTCTATCCCGAGATCGAACCCTATGAGACCGGAATGCTCGATGTGGGTGACGGGCACTCAATTTATTGGGAGCGCTGCGGCACGCCCGGTGCCAAGCCGGTGGTGTTCCTGCATGGCGGGCCGGGGTCGGGTATCAGCCCCGGCCAGCGCCGCCAGTTCGACCCGGAGCTCTACGATATCCTGCTGTTCGACCAGCGCGGCTCCGGGCGCTCGACGCCATTTGCCTGCCTTGAGAACAACACGACCTGGCACCTTGTCGCCGATATAGAACGGCTGCGCGAAATGTGCGGTCACGAGAAATGGCAGGTTTTCGGTGGCAGTTGGGGCTCTACCCTATCGCTCGCCTATGCCCAGACCCACCCCGATCGCGTTACCGAACTAGTGCTGCGCGGGATATTCCTCTCGCGCCAATCGGAGCTTGACTGGCTGATGAAATATGGCGCCAGCGAACTTTACCCGGAACAATGGGCGGAATTCGTCGGCCTGATCCCGGAGGATGAGCGCGGCGATCTGACCGAAGCCTATTACCGCCGCCTGACCAGCGACGATCATGGGGTCCAGCTGGCCGCCGCCAAGGCATGGAGCATGTGGGAAGGTGTGACGGTGACCTTGCTTCCCGACCCGGAAATGCTGGAGGAATTCACCGAAGACGACCATGCGATCGCCATCGCGCGGATCGAAAATCACTATTTCCGCAACCACTGCTTCCTCGAGGAGGGGCAGCTGCTCGCCAATGCCCACCGCTTGCGCGGCATTCCCGGCGTGATCGTTCAGGGAAGGCACGATTGCTGCACACCGCCGGCAGCGGCCTGGGCGCTAAAACAGGCCTGGCCCGAAGTCGATCTGCAAATCGTGCCCGATGGCGGGCATCTCTACACCGAACCGGGCATTACCGACGGGTTGGTAAGAGCGACCGACCGCCTGACTGGCAAAGGTAGCTGAAAGCAAAACTCACTTGATCGCCGCAGGCTTAGCGGCAATGGCGCAACCACAATGATCCTCGTTATCGACAATTACGACAGTTTCACCTTCAACCTGGTCCATTATTTGATGGAACTGGGCGCAGAGGTGCGGGTTGAACGCAACGATGCGTTGACCGCAGCCGATGCGATCAAGACCAATGCCGCGGGCTTCCTGATCTCACCCGGCCCCTGCACACCCAATGAGGCGGGGATCAGCCTGGACCTGGTCGCCGCCTGCGCCGATGCCGGCAAGCCGCTGCTGGGCGTGTGCCTGGGCCATCAGTCGATCGGCCAGCACTTTGGCGGCACGGTCACCCGTGGCGGACTGATGCATGGCAAGACATCACCTGTCACCCATGACGGCAGCGGCATGTTCGCCGGCCTGCCCTCACCCTTCACCGCCACCCGCTATCACAGCCTAGTGGTTGAGGATGCGCCCGAAGAACTGATCGTCAACGCCACATCGGACGATGGCTTCACCATGGGCTTCCGCCATCGCGATCTGCCGATCCACGGCGTGCAGTTCCACCCGGAAAGCATCGCGACCGAGCATGGCCATGCCCTGCTCGCGAATTTCCTGAAATTATGCGGGGTCGAGACCCGCCAAATGGCGTGAACCAGTCAGAAGCAGAAGCGCGGTTCGGGCGAATGCTCGATCGCGAAATGAGCGATGAGGAAATCGCGGCGACGCTGATCGAAATGGCCGATCGCGGCGAGACTGCCGAGGAAATTGCCGGTGCAGTCAGAGCTATGCGCGCTCGCATGATCCGGGTCGCTGGACCGGACAATGCGATCGACGTCTGCGGCACCGGCGGTGACGGGCAACATTCACTCAATGTCTCTACCGCCGTCGCGCTGGTGGTTGCGGCCTGCGGCGTGCCGGTTGCCAAGCACGGCAACCGCGCGGCTTCTTCGCTGGCAGGTGGGGCAGATACGCTCGAGGCACTAGGTCTCAACCTTGATCGTGCAAGCGAGATGGCCGAACAGACACTTGGCGACCTGGGGATTTGCTTCCTTTTTGCGCAGAAGCACCACCCGGCACTCGCTCGCATTGCACCGATCCGCAAGGCGTTGGGCAGGAGGACGATATTCAACCTGCTTGGACCACTCGCCAATCCGGCCGGGATCAAGCGCCAGCTGGTCGGTGTGCCGCAACCGGAGCTTGTCCCTCTCTACCTTGAAGCGATGACACTGTTGGGTGCCGAACGCGCCATGATCGTCTCGGGCGAAGAAGGAATGGACGAGCTTTCGATCGCCGGACCAAGCCGAATTGCGACGGTCGGCTTCACATTGCCGAAATCCACGATCACACCTGAACTGGCCGGATTGCCGCGTCACCGCCTGGAGGAACTGCGCGGTGGCAATGCGGAGTTTAATGCTGCCGCGCTGCGGCGCCTGCTCGAGGGAGAAGAAGGTGCCTATCGCGATGCAGTATTGCTCAACGCGGCAGGTGCGCTGATCGTTGCCGGCGAAGTCAACAATTGGCAAATGGGCGTTGAAGAAGCCGCCGAGGCACTAGACAAGGGTTTGGCCAATGCCCTGCTCAATTGCTGGATCGAGGCGGTCAAATGAGTGACAAACTTCAGGAAATATGCGCCAACAAGCGGATCGAGGTGGGTCAGCGCCGCGCCGAACGCTCTGTCACAGCGCTCGATCATCGTGCAGCTGGCCAATCCGCCCCGCGCGGGTTCGAAACTGCGCTGCGCCGGCGTGCCCAAACCGGTTTTGCCCTGATCGCGGAAATCAAGAAGGCTTCGCCTTCCAAAGGCTTGATTCGCGCCGATTTCCAGCCTGCCGAACATGCCAAGGCCTATCAGGCCGGCGGCGCAACATGCCTTTCGGTGCTTACTGATGCCCCCTACTTCCAGGGGCATGAGCAATATCTCAAGGCTGCCCGTGCGGCCTGCGATCTGCCGGTCCTGCGCAAGGATTTCATGGTCGATCCATGGCAGGTGGCCGAAGCGCGCAGCATCGGGGCCGATGCGATCCTGATCATTGTTGCGGCGCTGGAAGATGCGCTGATGGCAGAGATTGAGGCCGCCGCAGTGGAACGCGGCATGGACGTTCTGGTCGAAGTGCATGACGAAGCGGAGATGGAGCGCGCCGCGCGGCTGAATTCGCGCCTGATCGGGGTCAACAATCGCGATCTGCGCACCTTCACCACCGATCTCGCCACTACCGAACGTCTCGCCCCGCTTGCGCCCGAAGGCGCGCTGCTGGTGGGGGAAAGCGGGATCAACAGCCATGCCGATTGCCAGCGGCTCGCCAAGGCCGGGGTGCGGACCTTCCTGGTTGGCGAAAGCCTGATGCGGCAGGAAGATGTTGAGGCTGCCACCCGGGCGCTTCTGCAGGGATAGGCTGTCCTACCTGGCCGCATTCCCGCATAAGGCTGGGTATGAGCAGGCCCACCTACCCTGTCCTGACAGCCAATTGTCGCCATTCTACTGGCAGCGTGTATTTTGGACTTTGGACAGTGTTCCATGTGTTCCATCCTGTAGGAATTGATTCGCGTAAGGCATTGAAAACAATATGAGCAAGCGACTGACCCATCTCGACGAAACTGGTGCCGCCCACATGGTGGATATTGGTGCGAAGGCGGAAACGGCGCGCAAGGCCGTGGCAGGCGGAATTATCACGATGAGCGCGGCGGCGCTGGCAGCGATCAAGGCGGGCGATGCACCCAAGGGCGATGTGCTGGGAACGGCAAGGATCGCCGCAATCATGGCGGCAAAACGCACCAGCGACCTGATCCCATTGTGCCATCCGATCGGGCTCGATGCGGTTGATGTCGAGTTTGCCTTTGTGGATGATGGCGTTCGGGTTACGGCATCGGCCTCACTGACCGGAAAGACAGGGGTCGAGATGGAGGCCATGGTCGCAGTTTCGACCGCGCTGCTGACGATCTATGACATGGCAAAGGCGCTGGATAAGGGCATGGTGATCGGCGAGGTGCGCCTGCTCGAGAAACTGGGCGGGAAATCCGGCCATTGGCGGGCTGATAGCTAACCCGCCCCAGCACAGGCTGTGCAGAAATGGCGGAATTGCTTGACTTCACGAATCGTGTTGCCTACTTGTTCCACATTCGTTCACCTTATTCCTGCGTGGAACATGCGCAGACAGGGGAGATTGCACCATGCTGACCGCCAAGCAGCACGAGTTGATCCGCTTTATCCAGCAAAAGCTTGAAGAAACGGGAATTTCCCCTTCTTTCGAAGAGATGAAGGAAGCGCTCGATCTCAAGAGCAAGTCTGGCGTGCACCGGCTGATTTCCGCCTTGGAAGAACGCGGCTTCATCCGCCGCCTGCCCAATCGCGCCCGCGCGCTGGAAGTGATCAAGCAGCCGGAAGATGCGACGCCGGTTGGCCGTGCCCGTCCGGCGAATGACGTTCTGTCGCGCACCGTTACGCCGCCGGCGGCTCCGCAACCTGCCAATGACGTGATCGAGATCCCTCTGCATGGTCGGATCGCTGCAGGTGCGCCGATCGAAGCGCTGGAAGGCCAGAGCTCGATGCCGGTCCCGGCTGCCTTGCTTGGCCCCGGTGAACATTACGCGCTCGAAGTGTCGGGCGATTCGATGATCGAGGCGGGTATTTTCGACGGCGACTATGCGCTGGTAAAGCGCACAGACACCGCTCGCGATGGCGAAATCGTGGTTGCGCTGGTGCGCAATGAAGAGGCTACACTAAAATATCTCCGGCGCGAGAATGGCATGGTGCGGCTCGATCCGGCCAATGGCATGTATGAACCGCAGATCTATCGTCCTGACGAAGTGGTCGTCCAGGGCAAGCTCGCGGGCCTGCTGCGCCGGTATCACTGACGTGCTGGCACGGCGAGGCTAGTCTCGCACTCCCCGCCACCAACCATGCTCGCCCTGGCTGGCGGCAACGGTCTGAAAATGCGGATCGCGACCCGACAGGGACAGGGCCAGGCCTCCCGTCTCGTCAAGCAGGTTGCGATCCGCCTTCAACCAGGTGGGACGGCACGATTGCGGAAGCCAGCGGTCGGCGATGACGATGTCCGATCGCTCGCAGGCAGCAGCCAGTGATCGCTCCTCAACCCGGATTCGGTTGCGCGCCATCAGCAAGTGCCAATCACGCCCGCCCCGTGCGATGGTCAGCGTGCAAAACTCGCTGCTGCATTCCGCGCCGGGCCAGTCTTCGACCGGAATCGGTTCCCCTTTCACCCCCGCCAGCTCGAGAAGATTGTCGCGCGCATAATCGGAACGCCCTTCGCGCAGGGTCAAGAGCCGCTCGCTGTCCATAGTGACCCCGACCTGCCGGCCGTCTCCTGAGACAAGCACGTCGGGCACCGGGGTGGCGAGCAACATCAAGCTGGCTACGAGGATCGGCGCCAGGCCAAGCAACCTGCTCCGTCCACGCCACAGCGCCAGCCACAATTCGCCAGCGATAAACAGTGCAAAGGCCAGCGCACTCATCTGTGGCATCAGCTTGACCGCGCCCGGTTGGGAGGCGGTAGAATGCGCGATGCCCATCAGCAGATCGAGCGATCTGCCCGCCAGATACCATCCCGGCGCGCCAATGCCCGCCAGATCGAGCAGCAATGCGAATGCGATCAACGGCATGGACACGAATGTCACGAGCGGGATGGCGACGACATTGGCCAGTGCGCCATAGATCCCCGCGCGGTGGAAGTGGAACAACACTATGGGGGTCAATGCCACCTCAATCACCAGGCCAGTCAAGAGCAGCATCGCCCCGCGCCGTGCGATCCAGGCAGGGGCGCTCTCCTTCCTCGGCGCGAGGAAGGTCCGCACCCGATCCGCATTGTGCAACGCGATGATCGCAAGCACCGCAGCGAAGCTCATCTGGAAGCTCGGTCCGGATATCGCCTCTGGCCACAGCAACAATACGGCGAAGGCCGCCACCGCAACCATGCGCAAGGACAGCGCATCGCGCCCCAGGGCAAGCGCACCAAGAACCAGCAGCGCCGCAACGCAGCTGCGCACCGTGGGAACCTCCGCCCCGGTCAACAGCGTATAGCCAATGCCCGCCAGCGCGCCCATTCCGGCGGCGACGACGGGCAGCCTCACCCGCAATGCCAGCGCGGGCCAGAGCGCCAGCAGCTTCAGCGCGATCAGATAGGCTGCCGCGATCACTGCGCTGACATGAACTCCGCTGATCGACAGCAAATGGGTCAACCCGGAATCGCGCATTGCCTCTTCATCCGCCTTGCTGATCCCGCCGCGATCACCGCTGGCGAAAGCCGCCGCAATCGACCCGGCGGAACCATCAAGCTGGCTGTGCACATGCGCGGAAAGCCGCCGCTGGATCGGGCCGAAGATGGCACCGCCCTCGCCGGGTTCGATCACTTCGATCTCGCCCAACACGCTGCCGGTCGCGGCATAGCCCTTGAACCACGCCGCCCTGGCGAAATCATATGCCCCCGGCAGCATTGGCGCAGCGGGCGGCATCAACCGCACCCGCGCGCGGATCGTGGTCCCTTCCGTTATCGCGGCATTGTCCTGCTCGATCGGGACGTTGACCCGCACCTTGATCGCCCGGCCCGCCTCCGCATCGCGCATCGCCAGCACCAGCCTGACCCGATCCATGGCAGGCTGGTCTTGTCTCTCCAGGACATAGGCTGTGACATGCATCACCAAAGGGCGATCGATCGCTTCGGCACCGACTGCAGCGGAGCG
>JBNLDR010000028.1:0-20844 GCA_050304495.1 Altererythrobacter sp. | reverse complement strand
GGCGATCAAGTTCCGTCGCAGGCGACGTTAGGCAATTTCCATATAGCGATATGTAAGAAAATTGCAAGTTGCGCGCTGGCCAGTGGATATAGCGCTTGCGAACCAAGAGATCAGGGAGGTCCGCTGTGGCGTCGTTAGCGGACTTAAGAGCGGAGCCTAGTCCGCCAGTTTCACAAAGCTGTCGATCACGCGCTTTGTGCCGGCGTGTTCGAACTCGATCTCCAGCTTGTTGCCTTCCTGATCGGTCACGGTGCCATAACCGAACTTTTCGTGAAAAACGCGCTGCCCGATGGCGATGTCTCCGCGTGGCTTGGCGGCGAAGCTCGCGGCAGAACGCTTGTTCTCTTGCACCCGCGCGGGCCGGGTTTCGTATCCGGTGGAAAGCGCGCGTTGCCAGCCGGGGCCGCGCGCGCTGCTACGTTCGGGGCGGGCTTGCGAGACATGGGCGAAGGGATCTTCCTGTTCGCTCCAATTCGCCTGCCACAGGCTTTTCCCGCCGGTCAGCGTGGTTTCCTGATCGATATGTTCGGGCGGTAGTTCCTCTATGAACCGGCTGGGGATCGAGCTGGTCCATTGGCCATAGATGCGCCGATTGGCGGCGTGGAAGATTGAACAGCGCCGCCGCGCACGGGTGATCGCGACATAGGCCAGGCGGCGTTCTTCCTCCAGGCTGGCGAGCCCGCCTTCGTCGATCGCGCGCTGGCTGGGGAACACGCCTTCCTCCCAGCCGGGCAGGAAGACATGATCGAATTCCAGCCCCTTGGCCGCATGCATCGTCATGATGGTGACGGTTTCCTCCGCATCGGCAGCGTCATTGTCCATCACCAGGCTGACATGCTCCAGGAAATCGCCCAGCGTTTCGTATTCCTCCATCGCGCGGGCCAGTTCGGACAGGTTCTCCATACGCCCGGCGCTCTCCGCAGTGCGCTCTTTCTGCAGCATGTCGCTATAGCCGCATTCGTCCAGCACCATTCGCAGCAGGTCTGCCGGGGTGACAAGTTCAGCCTGCTCGCGCCAATGGAGGAACTGCCTGAGCAGCCCGCCGATCGTATTGGCAGTGCGCGCGGGCAATTCGTCGCTATCGGCCAGTTGCAGCGATGCGGCAGCCAGCGGCATGCCCGTGCGGCGCGCGTGCTGGTGCATTTTCTCCAGCGTCTTGGCCCCCAGGCCGCGCTTGGGCTGGTTATAGATTCGCTCGAACGCCAGATCGTCTTGCGGCTGGGCGATCACGCGCAAATAGGCGAGCGCATCGCGGATCTCGGCCCGCTCGTAGAAGCGAAAACCGCCGACGATCCGGTAATTGATCCCCACCTGGATGAAGCGGTACTCAAACTCGCGGGTCTGGTATTGCGCGCGCACCAGGATCGCGACCTGGTTCAGCGCCGCGCCTTCGCGCTCCAGCCGCTCGATCTCATCGCCCACACGGCGCGCCTCTTCCGGGGCATCCCACACACCAAGGATGCGCACCTTCTCGCCATGATCATGTTCGGTCCACAGCGTCTTGCCGAGCCGGCCCTCGTTGTGGGCGATCAGATGCGAGGCAGCGCCCAGGATATGGCTGGTCGAGCGGTAATTGCGCTCGAGCCGGATGACCTCGGCGCCGGGAAAATCCTTCTCGAAGCGCAGGATGTTGGCCACTTCGGCCCCGCGCCAGGAATAGATCGACTGATCGTCATCCCCCACCACGCAGATATTCTTGTGGCTCTGCGCCAGCAGTCGCAGCCACAGATACTGCACCGCATTGGTGTCCTGATATTCGTCAACCAGAATATATTTGAAGCGCTGCTGATAGCTTTCGAGAATCTCCCGCTCGCGCCGGAAGATGTTGAGCATGTGGAGCATCAGATCACCGAAATCGCAGGCGTTGAGCGCTTTCAGACGGTCCTGATAAAGCCGGTAGAACTGCTGGCCGCGGCCATTAGCGTAGCTTTCATTCTCTACCGCATCGAGATCTTCCGGGTTGAGCCCGCGATTTTTCCAGCGGTCGATCAACCCGGCCAGCTGGCGTGCGGGCCAGCGCTTCTCGTCAAGATCGTTCTGGGTGATCAGCTGTTTGAGCAGGCGCAGCTGATCGTCGGGATCGATGATGGTGTAATTGCTTTCCAGCCCCACCAGCTCTGCATGTCGGCGCAGCATCTTGGCGCAGATCGAATGGAAGGTGCCAAGCCACGGCATGCCTTCCACCGCTTCGCCAAGATGGGCGGTGACCCGTTCGCGCATTTCGCGCGCAGCCCTGTTGGTGAAGGTGACGCACAGGATCTGGCTGGGCCAAGCCCGCCCAGTTGCGACCAGATGCGCCAATCGCGAGGTCAGCGCAGCCGTCTTGCCCGTGCCAGCCCCAGCCAGCATCAGCACCGGCCCTTCAGTTGTCAGTACCGCCTCGCGCTGCGGCGGATTGAGCCGCACGGCATAGGCCGGGACATGCGCATCATCATGCGTTTGGGGAAGGGGCTCTCGGGTCATTTCTGATGTGAACAAGTAGGGAACGCGAAGCTCTGGGGCAAGCGTCAATCCGCGTGGGTCAACAGCGTCAACTTAGCCTTGCCCACCTTGCGTTCGGTCTCGACCTCAAGGCCCTTGACCGCGACGCTCTCCTTGGCGGAGGTTTCGACCGCGATCCAGGTCGCCGGGCCGATCCAGCCAAGGCGCAGCAAACGGTCAAGCGCCACTGTGCCTGCGCCGGTGCCATAGGGCGGATCGAGCAGCAGCAGGTCATAGGCGGCGCGAGCGGGGCCAAGCGCGGTGACCGATCCCGCCTGTAAAGCGCATCGTTCGCGTGCACTCAGCGTATCGATATTGGCGCGCAGAACCTTCAGTGCCTCTGCCTCCTGCTCCACAAACAGGCAATGCGCCGCGCCGCGGGACAGCGCCTCTAGCCCCAGGGCACCTGAACCGGCGAACAGATCTGCCACCTGCAGCCCTTCGAACGAACCCAACCGGCTGGTGAGCATGGAGAAGAGAGTTTCGCGGGTGCGGTCCGCCGTTGGCCGGGTCGCATCCCCCTTGGGGGCGGAAAGCTTCCTCCCACGCCATTCACCGGCAATGATCCTCATGATCCGCCCAGTTTTTTCAACTGGTTGCGAAACCGCCCTATTTCATGACTGCGGATTTCCTGCGCCGCGCCGCGCGGCAAATCGCCCAGTTCGAACGGGCCGTAAGCGGTACGGATCAGGCGGCTGACCTGCAGGCCCAGATGTTCGAGCACGCGGCGGATCTCGCGATTCTTGCCTTCGGTAATGGTCAGCTCGATCCATTGGTTGCGGCCTGTGCTCCGCTCCAGATTGGCATCGATGCTGCCGTAATGCACGCCATCGATCGTGATCCCGTCGATCAATTCTTCGAGCTGTTCCTGGGTCACGTCGCCGAAAGTGCGCGCGCGATAGGTGCGCGGAATGCCGGACGAGGGAAGCTCCATCTGGCGTTTCAGCTCACCATCATTGGTCAGCAGCAGCAGGCCTTCGGTGTTGAGGTCAAGCCGCCCGACCGGCATCAGGCGTGGGGTCTTTTTGGGCAGGGCGTTGCGCAGCGCGGTGTAGATCGTGGCGCGCCCCTTTGGATCATGCTCTGCCGTGATCAGCCCGGTGGGCTTGTGGAAGGCAAAAAGGCGGGTCGGCTCGGGCGCGGCCACCGGCTTTCCATCCACTGTCACGCCGCGCAGATCCTTCAGGATAGTGGCCGGGGTTTCCAGAATCAGCCCGTCAATTGCGATCCGCCGATCGGCAATCATCCGCTCAACCTCGCGGCGGCTGGCAACGCCTGCGCGGGCCAGCAATTTGGCTATACGCTCGCCTTCCGGGCGTGCTCCATCGGGTGGGGGGCTATCCGACATATGTGATGCGACTAGGCGTTCAGTTGACCTCGCGCAACGCCTGTTCGACAATCTCGTCAAATCGGCTGATCCCGGCCTCAAGCGTGCCGATCGTCAGCTGGTCAATGGCCCCGCTGGAAAGGCCCTGCTGGCCAAGTTCCGCCGCGCGAAAATCCTCGCTGGCAAAAACGCCGCCATCAAGCAGCTTCCAGCTGCGTTCCCAATGATCGCGTGCCTTTTCGCTTTTCGGCTCTTCGGGGATCAGCATGAAATCCTCAACCAGCGTGTGATCGACCGATTGCGGCATCAGCACCATCACATTGACGTAATCCGGGCTGGGAATGATCACGGTGGCGGGCAGCAATTGATAGGCAAAGGTCACGATCCGGCGCAGCGCGGCCATATCGTTGAGATCGACGCCTTCCATTTCCTCAAGCCGTCCGACGGCAGAGCGCTGGTGCGGGCCGATCGTATCGCCGCTGGTAATACCGTCCTTGAAGAAGGGCGCGATGGTCTTCGCGTGCAGCCGCAGCACATGGTAACTTTCAAGGAAAGCGTCCATGATCAGCTTCCAGTTCCCGGCCACCGAATGCATCTTGCGGCGGAACAGGAAACTTTCGCGCATATTGAAGCGGTCGAAATCCTCACCCAGCGTGATGGCATGCGAAAAATCGGCCTCTTCGCGCGGGGAAAACCAGATCAGCCCGCCTGCCTCGCAACTGGGCAGTTCGCTCAAGCCATAGTCACTCTTGTCCATGCCGGGGAAAGTTTCCGGACGGGGCAGAGCGAGCAATTGGCCGTCAAGCTTGTAGGTCCATGCATGATAGGGGCAGACGAGCCGCTTGGCGCATTGCACCTCACCGCCTTCGACCAGCCTTGTTCCGCGGTGCTTGCACACGTTCAGGAAGACATGCGCCTTGCCATCGCCATCGCGCGTGATCAGCAGCGGTCGGCCGGTGGCGTCATGCGGCACCGCCATGCCCGTATCGGGGATCAGGGCAGAGGCGCACAGCACCTGTGGCAGGCGATCGAACAGCGCGGCTTTCTCGCGCGCGAAGTGAGCTGGATCGGTATAGACGCTGGCCGGGACAAAGCGGGTTTCCGTGCCCGTGCGGTTCTCGCCATCCGCCAACGCCTGCGCCAGCGCCAATTGCCCCTCGGTCGGGTGCAAACTTGGTGATTTCGTATCGACACCGTTCATTGCGGCGTTCCTATTCGCGCATCCTGCGCCTAGTGTCGCAGAAATTCGTGAATTCGGGAAGGACGTTAGGGAATGGCTGGCCTCGCCGCGGGAAAGAAGAAGTCCACCTGGCGGGCGCTGCGCCTCGCTCTTTCCAACCGCAAGACGGGTTTTATGCTGCTGTTCGGCTTTGCAGCGGGGCTTCCTTATGCGCTTGTGCTGGGAACCCTCTACGCGTGGTTATCGGACAGCGGCGAAATCGATCTGGAGACGATGGGCGTCTTCTCCCTGATCGGGCTGGCCTACGCCTTCAAATTCCTATGGTCTCCCGCGCTTGATCGGGTGGACATTCCAGGCCTGCGTAGGTTGGGCAAACGCAAGCAATGGATCGTAACCGCGCAATTGCTGATCGGTGCCGCGCTCACTTCGCTATGCTTCATCGCGCCGAGCAATGAGACGATCGGGATATTCAGCCTGTTGGCGGGCCTGGCGGCCTTTGCAAGCGCGACCCAGGACGTAGTGATCGATGCATGGCGCGTCGATGTTGCAGACGATGTCGCCACGATCGACATGCTCTCGACCGTCTATCAGATGGGATATCGCATTGCCGCGCTGGTGGGCGGGGCGTTGGCGCTGTTCCTGGCGGAACGCACCGATTGGCCAACCGTATATCTGTCGATGGGTGGATTGATGTTGGCGGTTGGTTTCCTTGGCCTGTGGGCCCCCGATACCGAGACTTCAGGGCAAGGAGAGCAGGACCAGGGCGATCCCTATGGTCTGCGAAAAGCGGGCCAGATCGCACCACGGGTTCGTGCCTATGCGCTGGGCGCGGTTGGACTGCTGTGGGGCTGGGCGCTGGTCACAGTCGGGGCATTCATGGTCCGCTCCCTGTCGAGCAACCCCGATGCAAGGCCGGATTCGGTCGAATTCATTTCTACGATGGGTCCGCTGGTGGTGATTGCAACCGTGGTCTTGCCGTCGCTGATCGCGGCACTGCTTGTCCGTCTGGAGCGAAGTGGCGCCAATTTGCTGGCAGAGGCGGCACCGGCTCAGGGCACAGCCGATCGGGCGCTTGACCACCTCTACCGCGCGCTTGTGCTTCCACTGACAGACCTGATCGGCCGACTTGGCTGGGCAATGATCGTGGTCATTGCGCTGGTGCTCACCTATCGCATTACCGACGCGATTTGGGGAAGCTTTGCCTATCCGTTCTACCTTGGTGAATTGGAATACACGAAGGACGAGGTGGCGGTCGCCTCCAAGTTCTTTGGGGTGGGCGCACTGCTTATCGGTCTCGCGCTCGGCGGCTATTTGCTCACTGCGATTGGCCGGATGCTCACGTTGACGCTCGGCGCGTTCTTTGCGGCGGCGACGAACCTGCTCTACGCCGATCTGGCGCGGGGCGGGGCGGTGATGCAGGCGGTCAGCGACGCCAGCGGCTTTACCTGGCTGGTCTCGCACCTTGGCGGCGACGAGCGGCTGGCCAAGCTGATGATGGCGATTGCGGGCGAAAACATCGCGGTTGGCGTCGCCGGTGCGGCTTTTGTGGCCTATCTCTCCAGCATTGTGTCCAAGGGGTACAGTGCGGTCCAATACGCGCTCTTGTCATCACTCACGCTGCTGGTCGGGACATTGGGCCGTGGTGCGCTTGGGCAGATGATTGAAGAGCGCGGCTATTTTGAAGTGTTCGTGCTGACGACCCTCATCGGCATGTTTGCCGTGGCGCTTTGCATTGTCGAATGGATCCGTCAGGCGCGTTTCGTGAAGCCTGACGGCTAATCCGGCAGTTCGCCATTGAGCCGCAGCACCTCTCCTGCGAGGTAGAGCGATCCGGCGATCAGCACGGGCAGTCCGTCGTCCGGTAGCGCGGCGAGGGCGCTTGGCACATCGTCAAACGCGCGCACATCGGGTCCGAAGGCTGAAGCCGGATGGTAATCGTGATCGGGGACTGGCACCGCACTGATACTGGCGATGCTTTCACCCAGCTGCCCGACCAGGGCGGTGGGGTCCTTATTGTCGAGCATTCCAATGACGAGGTGCAAGCGCTGCCCCGCAAAATGCCGCGCGAGCGTCGCCCCGGCATCGGGATTATGTCCACCGTCAAGCCAAAGCTCGCGACCATGCGCCAGCGGCCCATTGGCCAGGCGATGCAGGCGTGCGGGCCAATGCGTGTTGGTGAGGCCTGCCGCAATCGACTTGGCCGATATTTCGATCGCCGATTGATGGCGCAGCATGGCAATTGCCAGCGCGGCATTGGCATATTGATGCTCACCGGGAAGCGAGGGCGGTGGCAGATTTAGCTGGCCTGCCTTGTCCTGATAGACCAGCGCACCTTGCTCGATCGACCAGGTCCAGTCGAGCCCGCGCAGGGCAGGGCGCGCGCCAGCCTTCATCGCCTGGTCGATCACGGCCTTGGTGGCCGCCAGCGGATAATCCAGCGCTACCAGCGGCACGCCGGGCTTGGCGATGCCCGCCTTCTCGAAAGCGATGCGGGTGATCGGTTCGGATGGAACGCCTTCCTCCGGCGCGAGCAGGAAGCGTTCGTGGTCAATGCCCAAAGAGGCGATCCCGCAGGCAGCAACTACCTCTGGCCCAAGCACATTGGTGGCGTCGAAACGTCCGCCCAGGCCGACCTCGACCACGCAGGCATCGGCGGGGGTGCGGCTGAAGGCGAGGAAAGCGGCGGCAATGGTCACTTCGAAGAAGCTGGGTGCAAGGTCTTCACCCGCATCGAGAACTTCCTTGAGCAGCGCCGCCAGCGTCTCGTCGTCGATCAACTCGCCCGCGATCCTGATACGCTCGTTGTAGCGTACCAGATGCGGGCTGGTGGTGGCGTGGACCTTGTAACCTTCCGCCTCCAGCATGGCGCGCAGGAAAGCGCAGGTCGATCCCTTGCCATTGGTCCCGGCAACGTGGAACACGGGCGGCAGGCGTTTGTGCGGATCGCCAAGGCGCGCCAGCAAGACGCGGATCGTTTCAAGGCCCAGCCGCCCTTGCGGCACGGTCAGCGCCGCGAGCCGGTCAAGCTGCGCCTGGACGCGCGGGTCGGAGGATTTGCCGAAGTCTTTCACTTTGCCCTCGTCATTGCGAGGAGCCGCGAAAGCGGTGACGCGGCAATCCACCTTCGTACACTGCTCCCACTTGAAATGGTGGGGGATGGATTGCTTCGCCTGCGGCTCGCAATGACGGATTTCCTCAAGCCGCCTTGCTGGGCTGCAGATAATCGAGCAGGTTCGCCAGCGTGGCTTTCAGGTCTTTCCGCTCCACCACCATATCCACCATGCCGTGCTTGTGCAGATATTCTGCGCGCTGGAACCCTTCGGGCAGTTTCTCGCGGATCGTATCCTGGATCACCCGCTGCCCGGCAAAGCCGATCAGGCAGCCCGGCTCCGCCACATGGACATCGCCCAGCATGGCATAGCTGGCGGTGACGCCGCCCGTGGTCGGATCGGTCAGCACCACGATATAGGGCAGGCCGGCCGCCTTTAGTCGCCGGGTCATCACGGTCGCCTTGGGCATCTGCATCAAGCTGAGGATGCCTTCCTGCATGCGCGCGCCGCCAGCGGCGGTGCAGACCACATAGGCGCATTTGCGAGTCAGCGCGCGTTCGGCACCGGCGCAAAAGGCCGTGCCCACCGCCATGCCCATCGAACCGCCCATGAAGCCGAAATCCTGTACGCCCACCACCGCGGGGTGGCCGTCAATCGTACCCGAACCCACGCTGAAGGCATCGGCATGCGGATTGTTGGCGCGCGCCTGCTTCAGCCGGTCAGTATATTTCTTGGTATCCTTGAATTTGAGCGGGTCTTCCTCGACCTCCGGCTGTTCGAGAAGGTCGAAACCTTCGTCCAGCAACAGCGCCAACCGCTCGTCCGCGCCGATCCGCCCGTGATGGTTGCAGCGCGGGCAGACCGAGAGATTGTCGACATACTCCTTGGAAAAGAGCATCTCCTGGCACGATGGGCATTTGACCCACAGATCCTTTTCCGTGGTGCGCTTGGGGCCGAGACCCAGCGAATTGCGGACGCGTGTGAACCAGCTCATGGGATCGCCCTATCGCGCATTATGTACGGCTTCGGCAAGCAAAGACGTCAATTCGTGCAGCTTTTCCGGCGCATTCGCGCCATGTTCGGCAACCAGCTCGACCAGTGCAGAACCGACCACCACACCATCGGCAACCCGTGCGATTTCAGCGGCTTGTTCGGGTGTTCTCACACCAAATCCGACCGCTACCGGGAGGTCGGTCGATTGCTTGATGCGGCTGACATTGGCTTCGATCGATTCGATTGCCGCCTGCTGCAGCCCGGTGATCCCGGCAACCGAGACATAATAGAGGAAGCCTGACGAACCCTCCAGAACGGCGGGGAGACGCGCGGCGTCGGTGGTGGGGGTGGCGAGCCGGATCGGCGAGATGCCCGCTGCGCGCAGCGCGGGGCCAAGCTCCTGATCCTCCTCAGGCGGGATATCGACGCAGATTACGCCGTCTACCCCACAGCCGGCGCATTCGGTCGCGAACCATTCCGGCCCTCGCCGCACCATGGGGTTGGCATAACCCATCAGCACCAGTGGCACGTCCGGGTGGCGTTCCCGGAACTCATTGGCGATCAGCAGGACATCGCGCGTGGTCGTGCCCGCACCGAGGCTGCGGATATTCGCCGCCTGGATCGCGGGGCCATCGGCCATCGGATCGGTGAAGGGCATGCCCAATTCGATCACATCCGCGCCGCCTGCAACCAGTGCGTCCAGATTGGCTGCCGTGTCGCCATCGCCCGCGGTGATGAAGCAGACGAGGGCTGGGTGGGGTTTGCTGAAAGCGGAGGAAAGGCGGGTCATTTACGCGAATCCAAACTGGCGCCACACCAAGGGCAGAATTGAATGCTGATCATCGAGGACCCGCCATCATGGATCAAAATACCATAAGTTCCAGATTTTGAGCGGTATTCGAGCAAGCAGTCCGGACAATCCGAACGATCCGGATGACCAGGACATGTATTTTCGACATTGCTCTGCATCATTTCACAGCAATGTGTACTCACATCTCCACTCCTAGCTTTTCGGCCACGGTGAAGATGTCCTTGTCGCCGCGTCCGCAAAGGTTGGCGAGAATGATCGCGTCCTTGGGCATCGTCTTGGCGACCTTCGCCACGGCGGCAATCGCATGGCTTGGCTCAAGCGCGGGGATGATCCCCTCGGTCCGGCACAGCAGCTGGAAACCGTCCAGCGCCTCAGCATCGGTCACCGCAGTATATTCGACCCGGCCCATATCCTTCAGCCAGGCATGCTCGGGCCCGATACCGGGATAGTCGAGACCTGCGCTGATCGAATGGCCTTCGGTGATCTGGCCGTCCTCATCCTGCAGCAGATAGGTCTTGTTGCCATGGAGGATGCCGGGGAACCCGCCGAGCAGTGAGGCCGCATGTTCCTTGTCGAGGCCATAGCCCGCTGCTTCGACCCCCAGCATTTTCACGCTCGGATCGTCGAGGAAGGGATGGAACAGGCCCATCGCGTTCGATCCGCCGCCGATTGCGGCGACCAGCAGGTCTGGCAGGCGGCCCGTGCGGCTCAGCATCTGCGCGCGGGCTTCCTTGCCGATCACGCTTTGGAAATCGCGCACCAGCTCTGGGTAGGGATGCGGTCCGGCGACCGTGCCGATGATGTAGAAAGTATCGTGGACGTTTGCGACCCAGTGGCGCAGCGCCTCGTTCATCGCATCCTTCAGCGTGGCCGCGCCCGCCGTCACGGGAACGACCTCTGCCCACAGCAGTTTCATACGGAAGACATTGGGTGCCTGCCGCTCGACATCGGTTGCGCCCATGAACACGGTGCAGGGCAGGCCGAAGCGGGCGCAGACCGTGGCGGTGGCGACGCCGTGCTGGCCGGCTCCCGTCTCGGCGATGACGCGCTCCACACCCAGGCGCTTGGCGAGCAAGGCCTGGCCGATCGCGTTGTTGATCTTGTGCGCGCCGGTGTGGTTCAGCTCGTCGCGCTTGAACCAGATTTGCGCACCGCCGACAGCCTCGGTCAGCCGCTCGGCAAAATAGAGCGGGCTGGGACGGCCAACGTAATGTTCGAGCAGATCGTCGAACTGGTCCCAGAATGACTGGTCCGCCTGCGCCGCGCGGTAATGCTTCTCCAGATCGAGGATCAGCGGCATCAGCGTTTCGGCGACGTAACGCCCGCCGTAATCGCCGAAATGCCCGCGTTCATCAGGCTGGTTGCGGAAGGAATTGGGTTGGTCTGTCATAATGTCTGGCTTGCCTCGCGCGCCGCTTTGCAGAAGGCACGGATCAAGTCCACATCCTTTACACCCGGCGCGCTTTCCAGCCCGCTCGAAGCATCGACCAGCGGAGCGCCCGTGCTGCGAATTGCCTGAGCGACATTACCGGGGTTGAGCCCGCCCGCCAGGCCCCAATCGACCCGGTGTTGATGGCCGGACAACATCTCCCACCGGAAGGTTTCGCCATTGCCGCCGGGAAGCTCCTTCGCCGGGGCATCGAACAGCAGCCGATCGACTTTGCCGACGAACTTTGAGCTGCGTTCCAGCGTTCCGGCATCGCTCAGGCCCAGCGCCTTCCAGCCTTCCACTCCGGTGGTTTCGCGTACCAGCGCGATCCATTCGGGGGTTTCCCTGCCGTGAAACTGGACCACATCGGGCCGCACCGCTTCGATCGCCCGGCTGGTGGTTTCCACATCCGCATTGGACAGCAGCAGCACGGCCTGCGCGCGGCCACGCACCATCGCACGCAATTCTGCGGCTCGTTCCAGCGTAACATGGCGCGGGCTCTTTTCGAAATGGACAAAGCCTACATGCGTTGCGCCGGCCTCAATCGCGGCGTCCACGGTCTCGGGGGTCGAAAGCCCGCAAGTTTTGATCAGCACTGACATCAGTCGTCCTAAAGCGTCGCCTCGATCGCGCGCGCGGCTGCGGCTGGATCGTCCGCGCGGCTGATCGGACGACCGATTACCAGCACGCTGGCGCCATCGTCGCGTGCCTGCCGTGGCGTGACGACTCGCTTCTGGTCGCCAGTCGCCTTGCCGCCCGGACGCAGGCCGGGAACGACGAAGAAACCGTCTTTCCACTGCTTGTGGACGGCTTTCACTTCCTGGCCAGAGCAGACGATCCCGTCGAGCCCGGCATCATGCGCCAGTTCCGCCAGCCGCATCACATGGTCATGCGGGCTGCCGCTAATACCGGTGCGGGCAAGGTCGCGTTCGTCGAGGCTGGTCAGCATGGTTACGCCAACGACCTTGGTGCCTTCCGCCGCCGCTGCCTTGGCATCTTCCATCATCGCCCGTCCGCCGCCGGCGTGGATCGTGACAATCGCGGGTTGAAGCACGTGGATCGCCTGCATTGCTCCTGCGACAGTGTTAGGGATGTCATGCAGTTTGAGATCGAGGAATATCGGGAGCCCGCTGGCATGCGCGATCTCGTGTACGCCGTGCGCGCCGTGGGCACAGAAGAACTCAAGGCCCAGCTTGACCCCACCGATATGTGCCTTGACCTTCTGCAACAGCGCCTTGCCCGCTTCGAGCTGCGGAATATCCAGGGCAAGGTAGACGGGGTTACTCATAAATTTCAGGCTTCCGTGGGGTTGAGCGAGTCGGTTGCTGAGGCAATAGGTTCGTGGCGCGACAGCGCATTCGAGCGTGCCGCCGTTTCAAGCGCGGAGATGCGCCTTTCAAGCCGCCATTTCATACCGCGATGATAGAGCCACATCGGCACCAAGCCGAGCAGGAAGGCGCTGATCACCAGCACCGGGACCTTGGTTTCCAGAACCATGCTGCTCCACAGATTCACCTCAACCGTGTCCCAGTTGAAGAATGAAAATGTGAGTAACCCGAACAGGATCAGCACCCAGACAGCGGTGCGTACGATCTGCATGTTCTTTCCCCTCGGTTAGTTGGGCCTTGGGTTTGAGACTAAGCGTTTTGCCGCCTGAGTCTAGCCATTGGCGGTTTGGCCAAACACCCGCGCGAAGATTGTGTCGACGTGCTTGAAGTGATAGCCAAGGTCGAACTTCTCTTCGAGCTCTTGCGGCGAAAGCGCTGCCGTAACTTCCTCGTCTGCCTTGAGCAGTTCCAGCAGCGAGAGCTTGCCATCCGATTCCCACACCTTCATCGCATTGCGCTGGACCAGGCGGTAAGCATTGTCGCGCGTAATCCCGGCCTGTGTCAGCGCCAGCATGACCCGCTGCGAATGGATCAAGCCGCCCATCCGGTCCATGTTCTTCTGCATCCGCTCCGGGTAAACCAGCAGCTTGTCGACCACGCCGGTGAGGCGGGCGAGGGCGAAGTCGAGCGTAATTGTGGCGTCCGGACCGATAAAGCGTTCGACCGAAGAGTGGCTGATATCGCGTTCATGCCACAGGGCCACATTCTCCAGCGCGGGAATCGCATAGGAGCGGATCATGCGCGCCTGACCGGTTAGATTCTCGGTCAGGATGGGGTTGCGCTTGTGCGGCATTGCGCTTGAACCCTTCTGGCCGGGTGCGAAATATTCCTCCGCCTCCAGCACTTCGGTGCGCTGCAGGTGCCGGATCTCGATTGCCAGCCGCTCGATCGAGCTGGCGATCACGGCCAGCACGCTGAAGAACATGGCGTGCCGATCCCGCGGGATCACCTGTGTGCTGACCGGTTCGACCTCCAGGCCCAGCTTTTCGGCGACATGCGCTTCCACTGCCGGATCGATATTGGCGAAAGTTCCGACCGCACCCGAAATGGCGCAGGTCGCAATCTCTGCCCGCGCGCCGATCAGGCGGGCCTTGCAGCGATTGAATTCGGCATAGGCCTGCGCCAGTTTCAGGCCGAAGGTCACCGGTTCGGCATGAATCCCGTGGCTGCGGCCGATGGTGGGAGTGTATTTATGCTCGTCGGCGCGGCGCTTGATCGCGGCGAGCAGGGCATCCATGTCCTCCAGCAGGATGTCGGCCGCTCGGGCGAGCTGCACCGCCAGCGTGGTGTCGAGCACATCGCTGCTGGTCATGCCCTGGTGCATGAAGCGCGCTTCCGGCCCGACCTGTTCGGCGACCCAGTCAAGGAAAGCGATCACATCGTGCTTGAGAATGGCCTCCTTCGCGTCGATCGCCTCGACATCGATCTTGGGATTGGTTGCCCACCAGTCCCACAGCGCCTTCGCCGCGCTTTCAGGCACCACGCCCAATTCGCCCAGCTTCTGCGTCGCGTGGGCCTCAATCTCGAACCAGATGCGATATTTCGCTTCCGGCTCCCAGATCGCGCTCATGGCAGGGCGGGCGTAACGGGGGACCATTTATAACTCCGAAAATCTGATGGGTTGGATGCGGCGCGGCTAGGCGCAGAGGCAGGCGAAGGCAAGTGTTGAAAGGTCGATCTGCCGGGTATTGGTTGCGATTGACTTGTCTGAGGATAGCGATAGCAGTGAATTCAGTTAGTTGGGGCATTCAAGCAAATGAAATCAGTTTCGGGCCTGCGCGTTGCATCCTTCCTGGCCTTTTGCTGGAGCACCAGCGCGCTGGCAGGGGAAGATCCACTCTATAGCGCGAGACCGGAATGGATCGAGCCGATCGAGGTCAAGACCACTGACCGATCATCGGCCACACCTTTCCTGCTGATCGACCAGCAGGCCCGAATCGAGAAGGGCCAATTGTGGTCCTATCTCGAGATGGTCGTTGCGCTAGATACGCCGCAGGCGCTGACCCAGTTCGGAACGCTCACCGCCAACTGGCTGCCGGACAAGGGAGACCTGATCGTCCACAAAATAGAGCTGATCAGGGGCGATGAAACGGTCGATCTGCTTGGGCAGGGGGCGAAGTTCGACGTGCTGAGGCGCGAAAAGACGCTGGAATCGCGCATGCTGACGGGCCAGTTGACCGCAACGATGCCGCTGTCGGGCGCCAAGCTGGGTGACGTCCTGAGGCTGGCATACACGGTTACCGTAAGCGACCAGGCGCTGGGCGATCACGTCCAATGGGAATCGGGCCTGATTACAAAGCCGTTTCCGCTCGCGGATGGCCGGGTGGTGGTTTCATGGCCCAAAAGCCTGCCGGTTTCTCGCAAGCTGCTGCGCGACACCACCGTAGAAGAGCCATTTGAGAAGTCCGGCTATTATTATTGGAGCACCTATCTGCCGGTTGCAGAACCGGATGAGACTCCAAACGATGCCCCGTACAGATTCCAGCTCCCGCCCGCCATGCAGGTGACGACCTATTCCGGTTGGGAGGACCTTTCGCGCTCGATGGCTCCGCTCTATGACATGACCGGGGCGATTGAGCCGGACGGGGAACTGGCTGCAGAGGTCAGCCGGATCGCTGCGGCCAGCGATGATCCGCTGGCTCGCGCTGCGATGGCGCTGGAATCGGTTCAGGACAATATCAGCTATTTGCTCAACGGCCTGTATGGCGGGAACTATTTGCCGCAGATGCCCCAGGAAACCTGGGAGCGCCGCTATGGCGACTGCAAGGCCAAATCGGTGCTGCTCAACGCCATCTTGCGCGAATTGGGGATCGAATCCGAAGTTGTCCTGGTGCGTTCAAGTGGCGGAGATGCCATGCCCGCCCTCGCGCCTATGCCAGCCAATTTCGACCACATGATTGTGCGGGCGGTTATCGGAGGCAAGACCTACTGGCTCGATGGTACCGTGTCTGGCACACGGCTTGACACGATCGATGAAGTGCCACGTTTTTCCTACGCTCTGCCGCTGCGCGCGGAGGGTTCAGGCCTGGTGCGGCTGGACCAGCGCCCGCAATCGACCCCTGACCGGGTGGCGCATATCGCGCTCGATCAGTCAGCCGGCATATTGTTGCCGGCGCTGGTGGATGCCCAGATCGAATTGCGCGGCACGTCCGGTGCACCATGGCAGATCCTGGCCAAGCAGGGAGAGACGAAGCAGATCAGCGATGCGGTCAAGAACCTCGTCAACCAGCTTGTTGGCGATACGGCGCTGACAGAACATTCGCTCAAGTATGATGGGGCGGCAGGGGTTGCCACAATCACGGCCAAGGGCGTGCTGGATACCCCATGGAATCGCGAACGCGCCGTCTATCGCCTGGATGCCCCGGCACAGGCTGCGCGGGATGTCGGGTTCGATGGGGATCGGGCGCGGGCCGATTGGCGAGAGATCCCTCTGCGGCTGAACAGCCCGATCTATTATCTGAGCGATCTTTCACTCAAGCTGCCGGAAGGCCGGGACCCATTCACGATAGACGGCTCCCAAATTGTCAGCGAAGTCATCGGCGGGGTTGAACTGACGTCGAATGCCAGCCTGGATGGCCGGACCTTCACACTGTCGCAAAGCCTGCGATCTCTGGCAGAGGAATTGCCCGCCGCCGAAATCAGCCCCGCCAAGCGGTCGCTTGCCCGTATGCTGCGCACCCTCCCGGTGCTCCAATCGGGCAAGGACGTGCGCCAACCATGGGAATATCTGGGCAAGGATGCAAAACCTCTAGAGCCGCTGCGCCGGGCGTATGACGCATTGGTTGCCGATGCCCCGGCGGATGACAACAGCGCGCTGGTAAAGCGCGCGGGTTTCTATGGCAGAGTATTCGACTATCGGCATGCGCTGGAGGATGTCGATGCCGCTCTTGCCCTCGAAGAAGCGCAATGGCTCTATTCCTGGCGTGGCTATTTGCGGAACCAGGTGGGGGACTTGGAAGGTGCCTTGGCCGATTATCGCCAGGCAGAAATGCTCGACCCCAATGGTTCGACCTATTCCACCCAGATCGAATTGCTTTCCCTGCTTGGACACCGGGACGAGGCGGTCGCACTGGCCAAGGATTACCAAGGGTTGGGCGAGAATGAGATGGCCGAGGATCTGATGATGGCGACGGCCCTTGGTTGGTCGGGTGATCCGGAGGCAGGTTACGCGCTGTTGAGCGATCAGGAATTGTCGCGGCCGGGCGATGGCGTACTGCTCAATGCGATGTGCTGGTTGGCGGGCACATGGAATATCGTCGATGCCCAGCGGCTCGAAACCTGCACCGATGCCGTCGAAAAGGGGCAGTTCGCGTCCGGTGTTCTGGACAGCCGCGCGCTGGCCTATTTCCGCATGGGAGAGCTGGACAAGGCCAAGGCCGACCTCGATTCGGCCTTGCTGCTTGAGCCGGGGCAGGCCGAATCGCGCTTGCTTCGCGGTATTGTCAGGCTGGCCAAGGGGGACAAGGGCGGTCGCGATGAAGTCGAGCTCGCCCTGGCGATGCGGCCAAGTCTGGCCAAGGTGTACAAGGCATGGGGGCTGGAGTTCTGATCCGCACCGGTTCCGCTCAAACGGACCAGTTGAAGCGGATATCTGACCTGCCGGTGATTTCCCCCGACGCTGAAAAGCGCTGCTCCGCTATAACCCCGTGGCCCGCCCGATCGACGGCCACCACGGTGGAGCAACGCGTGCCGTAGGTTGCATTGCGGATGAATACGGGGGTTTCATTCGCTTCCATCGAGATATCTGATGGGCCGCGCGGGTGGAGCCCGAAATCGCCCAGATCCTCGTTTGCCAGTGCCGCAAACAATGACGTTGGATCATGCTCTGCCGCCACCAGCCAGTCGAACAGTGCTGCCTTGAGCTGCATGGTCTTGGCCCAGGGCTCGTCCAGCGTGCCGTTGGATAGGCCATAGACCCCATGTGACAGCTGGGCACGGGTTGTCTGCGGGCGGTTGGTGAAAAAATGCGCGCCTTCCGCATCGATCCGGATCAGGTTGAACGGATTGTATCGATCCAGCGAATCCGGGGCGCTTTCACCTTCGAGCAGGCGTGTCACCAGCTCGCCGCGTGATGCACGCGCCGGATCGGGCGCGCCATAGCCGCGCAGATTGGTGACCAGCACGAATTGCCCCGCAGGTGAAACGCCCAGCCAGGTTCCTCCCGATTGCAAATCACGCCCGGCGATGATGCCATTCGGCGCATCCCATTCGGCGAGCGGGGCCGCCGGGCGCGCGTGGAATTCGTCGCGATTGCCGATCGCTACCAGCTGCCAGTCCGGATGGGCATTCCAGGCAACGGCGGCGACACACATGTCAGATGAGTCCCTTGGCCTTGAGCGAGACATGCCCCTCGCGCCCGACAATCACATGGTCATGCACGGTGATGCCCAGCAGCCGGCCCGCTTCGGCAATTTTCTGCGTGATCTGGATATCGGCGCGGCTCGGCTCGGCATTGCCGCTGGGGTGGTTGTGGACCAGGATCAGGGCCGATGCGCCGACATCCATTGCCCGCCGGATCACCTCGCGCGGGTGGATCGCGGCTTCGTCAACCGAACCATCGCCGACGTGGTGATCGTCGATCAGCCGGTTGCGCGTATCGAGATAGAGCACGCGCACGCGCTCCACCGTCAAATGCGCCATGTCGATGCTGAGATAATCGAGCAGTGCCTGCCAGCTGCCCAGCAGCGGCCTTTCGCGCACTTCGCTGCGCGCCATCCGCCGCGCGGCCAAGGCCACGCTCTTGAGCGCAGCCGCCGATGTTTCGCCCACGCCCTTGACCTGCATCAGCGCGCCGGGTTCGGCATTGAGTACCCCGGCGAGCGATCCGAAATGCTTGAGCAGGGCCTTCGCCACCGGCTTGGTATCGCCTTGGCGCATGCCCGCGAACAGCAGATATTCCAGCACCTCGTAATCGGCCAGCGCCTCTGCCCCACCGGTCAGCAACCGCTGGCGCAGCCGCGCCCTGTGCCCCGCGCCATCATGGGAAGGCTTGCTTGCTGGCGGGTTTTCTTCAGCTTGTGGCAAGGCTTCCCTCGTCAAATCATTGGTTCATATGCATTGCCTTTCGCAAGCGAGGCGCGCAAGAGTAAGCCACGATGGCCAACGCCGAAGAGCAAGACCTGGACCAGCCGACAAGCACCGCAAGAGCGACCCGCAGCAAAGGCTGGTGGGTGCTGCTGGCCGTTGCCGTGGTGGCCGTCGGGCTGGCGATTTACGGCTGGTCGACCCGCGAGCAAATCGCCGAAAACATCATTCAGAAACAGCTCTCCGAATACGAGATTCCCGCGACATATGAGATTGTCAGCATCGGCCCGCAAAAGCAGGTGCTGCGCAATGTGGTGGTGGGCGATCCTGATCGATCCGACCTGACGGTGGAACAGGTCGAGGTGTTTCTGCGTTACCGCTTCGGCACCCCCACAATTGGGCGGGTGAGGCTGGTCAAGCCGCGACTGTTCGGGACATTAAAAGATGGCAAACCCAGCTTCGGCGCGCTCGACAAGGTCATTTATGCCGAGAGCGCAGAGCCGCCCGCGCTGCCGGACATGGCGCTCGACCTGGTGGATGGCCGCGCGCTGATCGAGACCGAGTTCGGCCCGTTGGGCTTTAAGGCCGAAGGCAGCGGCCAATTGGATGATGGCTTTTCCGGGACGCTGGCAGGAACCGCGCCGGAATTTGCTGGCCTTGGCTGCAAGACAGGCAAGCTCACGCTGTATGGAAAGATTACCACTTCGGCTGGCAAACCCACCTTCGAAGGCCCTTTGCGGTTGCGGGATCTTGCCTGCCAGGGCGGCGATCTGCGCCTCGCCAATGCCGATATTTTGGTGACGCTGGAGGGCGGGGCGGACTTCGCCAGCCTGTCCGGGAAGGCCGGCATCAGGGCGCGGCAGATTGCCTTTGGCGAAACGCGGCTGGCGGGGCTGGACGGTGAAACGCAGCTGCAATGGCGCGACGGCCAGTTGACCACCCGCTATTCGCTCGCCGGTGAGCGAGCCGAAGTTCCGCAGCTGGCGATGGACCGGCTTTCGGCGGAAGGCATGCTGCGTATGCGCCCGGCGGATGGGCGCAGCGAGCTTGATTCAAAGATCACTGGCGATGGAATTACCCGCACTGGCGATCTGGATCGCGTGCTGGCCGGGGCCTCAAACGCGGCGAAGGGCACTTTGGCAGAACCGCTGATCGCGAAGCTGCGCAGCAGCCTTTCGCGCGAGATGGAGGGAGCCAGCATTCGTGCAGAAATGATCGCGCGGCAAACGGATGAAAACCTCTCGGTTGTGGTCCCAAGCGGCAGCCTGCGCGGGGCTGGCGGCGCGAGCCTGCTGTCCCTGTCCCAGGTTCAGTTCAACAATGATGCGCAGAATGGGCCGAAGCTGTCCGGGAATTTCGCGACTGCAGGGGAGGGCCTGCCGATTGTCCGCGGGCGGATGGAGCGCGTCGGCAAGGGCGCGACCGTGTTCAGGCTGCGGATGGAAGATTATCGCGCGGGCGGCAGCAGCCTGTCGATCCCGGCGCTATCCGTCTCGCAGAATGGCGGCGGGGCATTGGGCTTTTCCGGCAAGGTGATGGCTTCGGGCGTATTACCCGGTGGCAAGGTTGATGTGCTGGAACTGCCGGTCGATGGCAGCTGGTCAAACCGCAGCGGCCTCGCCATGTGGACCGGTTGCCAGGAATTGCGCTTCAAGTCGCTTGAGCTGCAGAGCCTGCAGCTTGCGCGCCAGAAGGTGACGGTTTGCCCGAATGGCGGCACGGCGATTGTGCGCAGCGGCGGATCTGGCGGCGTGAATATCGCCGCCATCCTGCGCTCTCCCGATCTCACCGGGCGGATCGGCGAATCGCCGTTCAAGCTCACCTCCGAAATGATCGAATATTCCTCCAGCGATGGCCTCACAGCGCAGCGGGTCGAAATCGCATTGGGCGCAGGCGAGGATCAGAGCCGCTTCGTGCTGGGCGACCTGGAAGGCGATTTTTCGGATCAGATCGGCGGCAGCTTTGCCGGGACCGAGGTCTATCTGGATGGCGTGCCGCTCGATGTGGTCGAGGCGCAGGGTAAATGGCGCTTTGCGGATGGTGTGCTGAGCCTGGGGGAGGGGCAATTCCGCCTGCTCGACCGCGCCGAGAAGGACCGTTTCAGGCCACTGGTCGCGCGCGATGCCGTGCTGGAGATGAAGGACAATGTCATCACGGCGCG
>JBNLDR010000027.1:0-20971 GCA_050304495.1 Altererythrobacter sp. | reverse complement strand
CTCATTGCGCCGGGGCTGGCTGCATTTCGTTTCAACATGCCGTTGCTTGGCCAAAGAGGCTTGTGGCGATTTTCGCGGCGACCTATCCTTGATCCTATGGCCGGCTAATCCGGTTCCAGACGCGTGAGTGCGCGCAGGGGGAAGGTCCAGAAGTGGCTTTGCATAGTATTTCCGGCGGATCCGACGGACCCCTTTTGGTGTTTCTGCACGGGCTTGGCGCTTCGCATGGTGTCTGGGCGCACATGCTCAAAGCGGTTGATGCCCAGTGGAACGGGCGCTGGGTCGCGTTCGATTTGCCCGGTCACGGCGGGTCGGACGACCTTCCCGGCTATAGCAACGAGGACTATGCTTCCTCGCTTGGTCCGGCGATATGCGAGATTGCCAATGGGTTGCCAGTAACCTTGGTCGGGCATTCGCTTGGCGGCACAATTACGCTTGTACTGGCTTCAGGCAGGTTTGGATTCATACCGGATCGGGCATTCGCAATCGGCATCAAGGTCCACTGGAGCGATGAAGAATTACAGCGATTTGGCGAATTGAGCCGGCGCGATCCGAAGATCTTCGCGACAGAGGGTGATGCGCTCGCAATGCATGCGCGCTATTGCGGGCTGCCACCCGATACAGAATCAGGCCTGTTGGCAAGCGGGACCCGTTCGGTGGCTGACGGCTGGCGGGCTGCGCTCGATCTGCGTGCCTTTGCCGTGGTTCCGCCGGACATGCCTCGCCTGGTCGAAGAGGCACAATGCCCAGTCCATTTGGCATGCGGCGATGCAGATGCGATGGTTTCGCTCGGTGACATGCAACGCTTTGATCCAATGGCCGTAGATATTGCGGGGGCGGGTCACAATGCGATGGTCGATGCTCCGCAGGCCGTTTGGTCATGGATTTCATCCCGCCGATGATCGCACCTCTTGATCTTGCCAATCCTCCAGAGGACTTCTTCGAGAACCCGTTCCCCTATTACCGTGAGCTTCGAGAGACGAACCCTGTCGCATCCGATGGCCGCGGTGGGGTGATGGTCTCACGTTATGCCGATCTGGCGCAGATATATCGCCGCCACGACATTTTCGTTTCGGACAAGCGCAAGGAATTCGCGCCCAAGTTCGGGAACGGGCCGCTATTCCGGCATCATACCACCAGCCTGGTGTTCAATGACGATCCCTATCACGCGCGAGTGCGCAACAGGCTCGTCGGAGCCCTGAGCCCACGCGCTTTGAAGAGTCTGGAATTGCGGCTTGCTCAGCACTGCGACGATCTTGTCGAGAGCTGGCTCGCGCAAAGCGAAGCCGACGCGATCGAGGCCTTCGCGGGCGCTGTCCCCGTCAGGGTTATTGGCGATTTGCTGGGCTTGCCAAACGAGGATCGCGGGCAATTGCGTGATTGGTCGCTTGCGATTCTGGGCGCGCTTGAGCCCGTGCTTACGTCCGAACAGCTGCAGGCAGGCAATGACGCAGTTGCAACATTTTCTGACTATCTTGCCGAATTGATCGCAGAACGCCGTAGGTATCCGGGGGATTTCGACACCGACTTGCTGACGCGCCTGATCCACAGTGAAGACGCGCCCCTTTCTGAGGACGAACTCGTCCACAATGCAATTTTCCTGCTCAATGCAGGGCATGAGACGACGACCAATCTGATCGCGAGCGCATTGTGGATATGGTCCGGCCTGGACGAATTGCCGGTTACCGATGCTCGTATATGTGCGGCATTCATCGAAGAGGTGCTTCGCTGCGAAAGCCCCAACCAATTGGGCAATCGGCGCACCACAGTCGATATTGAGATCGGAGGCCGCATGGTCCCTCCAGATACGACCATCACCCTGGTTATCGGGGCAGCCAATCGCGATCCGGCTGTTTTTGAAGACGCCGATTGCTTCAAACCTGGCCGCTCGCCCAACCGCCATCTCGCATTCGGGCTGGGCAATCATCAATGTGCCGGGCTGAGCCTGGCGCGGATGGAAGCGCAGATCGCGCTTCAGGCAATCGGCAAACGCTGCATGCGCCCCCGGCTGCTCGCATCTCCAGTTCGGCAGCGCCGGGTCCGGTTTCGCGGGTTCGCGAGCCTTCCGATGACCCTGCAGGGCTTGGGATCGATGTAAGGCCAATCTGGCCTTGTTTGCTCACGATGCCCTCCTTGCCTCAGCTTCCTTTTGACAGCGGATAACGCCGTGTTAGGCAGCGCCATGACTATCGCTGAACTGGTCGAACGGGAGCCTGCCCGTGCAGTGGAAAAGCTGCGCGCGGCGGTGGCGCGCGATCCTGCAAATGCCGAGGCGCTGCGCCTGTTGGGGCGGGCGCTGCGCAAGATCGGCGACGATGCGGCGGCTGCCCAGGCCGAGATGGGAGCAGTCAGGGCGGCTGTGCAGGATCCGGTCATGATGGCGATTGCCGGGGCAATGGTCGAAAACGACCTGCAGCAGGCCGAACAATTGCTGCGCCAGCGGCTGTATAGCCAGCCCACCGATGTCGCCGCGATCCGGCTGATGGCGGAACTCGCCGCGCGGATCGGTCGCCTGCCGGATTCGGAAAAGCTGCTGCGCCGCGCGCTTGAGCTGGCACCCTCATTCACTGCTGCGCGCGGCAATCTTGCGATCGTGCTCTACAAGCAGAACCGGTTCGAAGATGCGGCCAAGGTGCTTGACGAAGTGCTTGAACAGGACCCGACCAATCCCGGGAACCGCAACTTGCTGGCCGCAACGCTCGGGCGGCTCGGGGATTACGATGAAGCGCTGAAGCTCTATTCCGAACTGGTTGAGGCGATCCCAGACCACGCCAAGCTTTGGATGAGCTATGGCCATGTGCTCAAGACGGTTGGGCGGCAGGAAGACGGCATTGCCGCATACCACCGCGCGCTCGAATGCCAGCCCGATCTTGGCGAGGTTTGGTGGAGCCTGGCCAATCTCAAGACGATAAGATTCTCGGATGAAGACGTGGCCGCGATGGAGGCTGCCTTGTCCGGCGAGCCATCGCACGAGGACAGGTTCCACCTCCATTTTGCCTTGGGCAAGGCCTATGGCGATCGCGGCGATGCCGAGGCGAGCTTTCGCCACTATGCTCGCGGCAACGATTTGCGCAGCAAAGAGCTGGATTATTCGCCCAAGATGACGTCGGCGCGTGTCGACCGCATGATTGAAATCTTCACGCCCGAATTCCTCAAGGCGCGCGAGGGTTTCGGGGATCAATCGCCCGATCCGGTGTTCATTCTGGGATTGCCGAGAGCCGGTTCGACGCTGCTGGAACAAATCCTGTCGAGCCATTCGCAGGTCGAAGGGACAATGGAACTGCCCGACATTCCGGCGATGGCGCTCCGCGAAGCAAGGGAGGCCGGGGCTGGGAAAGGGGAATGGGCCGAAGCTGTGGCTGCAATGCCGGTCGAGCGGCTAACCGAGCTTGGTGCCGAATTCCTTGAACGCACCCGCATCCAGCGCAAGACCGATAAACCATTCTTCATCGACAAGCTGCCCAACAATTGGAACTATGTCGGCCTGATCCACCTGATCCTGCCCAAGGCCAAGATCGTGGATGCGCGGCGCCATCCGCTTGACTGCTGTTTTTCGAACTTCCGCCAGCATTTCGCAAAGGGGCAGGGCTTCTCCTATTCGCTGGACCATATCGGACGGTATTATGCCGATTATGTCCGGGCGATGGACCATTACGACGCGGTTTTGCCAGGGCGTGTGCACCGGGTCATCCATGAGAAATTGCTGGAGGATCCTGAGGCGGAGGTGCGTGCCTTGCTCGAATATATGGGCTTGCCATTCGAAGACGCCTGCCTGGAATTCCATCGCAACGAGAGGGCGGTAAGAACAGCTTCATCGGAGCAGGTGCGCCGTCCGATCAACCGTGATGGGGTGGGCCAGTGGGAGCCCTACGAACAGTGGCTCGAACCTTTGTTCGCGGCGCTGGGTGACTTGCCTGAAACCTACGCCGGTCGGGCGGGCTAACAGCGCAGCGTTGTGATAAAAATGCAATAATTCGTACAAATTGCGGGTATTTGCCCTGCTAATTGCCATTCTCCTCTTGGCAAGTGCTGCGCCGTGTGGCGGATTGCAGCCAGAAACCTGTTCCTGGGAGGACAAAATGGTAATCCTCAACAATCGAAATATTCGCACTCTTACAGCCGGACTGATGGCGGGCAGCGCACTTGCCGTTGTGTCACCGGCGCTGGCTCAGGATGATGCGGACGCCAATCAGGACGTCATCATCGTCACCGCGCAGAAGCGCGCGCAGGACCTTCAGGATGTTCCAGTCGCCATCACTGCGCTCGGTACCAAGAAGCTTGAAGAGCTGCAGGTCAACGAGCTGCAGGATGCAGTGAAGTTCCTGCCCTCGGTCACAATCCAGAAGACCAAGGAAGGCGTTACGCAGATATACTTCAGAGGTTTGGCTTCGGGCGAAAACGCCAACCACTCGACCTCCCAGCCGACCGTTGGTGTCTATCTCGATGAAATGCCGATCACCACGATCCAGGGCGCGCTCGATATCCATGCCTATGACCTTGCGCGGGTCGAAGCGCTCGCCGGTCCGCAGGGTACGCTTTATGGCGCCAGCTCGATGGCGGGCACCGTGAAGATGGTGACCAATGCGCCGGACATGTCTGACAGCTATGGTTCGATGGATCTTGAGCTCAACAGCGTTGCGCATGGCGATTTCGGCGGCGTGGCGGAAGGATTCTACAACGCCAAGCTATCAGACAATGCCGCGCTGCGGCTGGTCGGCTGGTATCGGCACGATGCGGGTTATATCGATAATATTCCCGGCAGCCGGACCTATCCGACGTCTGGCATTACCGATGACAATTCGGACCTGGTCGAGGACAACTACAACGATTCGGATACCTATGGCGCCCGCCTCGCATTGGGCATCGAACTCAATGACAGCTGGACCCTGCGTCCCACGATCATGGGACAGGTCCAGAAGGCCAACGGGCAAGGGGCGCAGGAACGCAGCACTGCCGTCAACAAGAAGCTGCAAACCGTGCAGTACAATCCCGAAAGCCGCGATGACAAATGGCTGCAGGCCGCGCTAACCATCGAAGGCAAGATCGGCAATTGGGATCTGGTAGCGACTGGCGGTTATCTGACCCGCAAGACCGATAGCGAATATGACTATTCGGACTATTCCTATTTCTATGATGTGATTTCCGGATACGGTTCATATTTTTACGACAATGCAGGGGACTATATTAATCCCAATCAGTACATCCAGGCGCATAGCAAGTTCCGCCGGAGCTTTGGTGAATTGCGGATCAGCTCGCCACAGGAAGAACCGATCCGGGTGATTGCCGGCGTCTTTGCGCAGCGGCAGACGCATGGCATCAATGAGAACTACATCGTCGATAATCTGACCGACGCTTTTGTTGTGCCGGGAACCGACAGCGACGTTTGGCTGACCCGGCAAACGCGTACCGACCGCGACTATGCCGCCTTTGGCGAAGTAAGCTTCGATATAACGGACCAGCTGACGCTGAGCGGTGGTGCCCGGGTCTATAAGTACAAGAACTCGCTGGTCGGGTTCTTCGGCTTCAACAATCCGGGCGATGGTTCGGGGTTCAGCTCCAATCCGATCTATGAGTGCCAAGGCCCTCCGGTCGTCGACGGCAGTCCTTGCACCAATCTCGACAAGGTTACGTCCGATACAGACGCGATCTACAAGCTCAACGCGACCTATAAGGTCAATGACGATGTGCTGGTCTATGCCACATGGTCGCAAGGTTTCCGCCCGGGCGGCATCAACCGGCGCGGTTCGCTTCCGCCCTACCGGCCCGATACATTGGACAATTACGAAATCGGCTGGAAGACACAATTTGGTCCTGTCCGCTTCAATGGCGCGATCTACCAGGAGGACTGGAAGGACATCCAGCTGTCATTCCTGGGGCTGAACGGACTTTCCGAAGTCAGGAATGCGGGTGTTGCCCGCATTCGCGGGATCGAGGCTGACCTTGGCTTCCGCGAAGGCGGATTCACGCTCAATCTTTCCGGTAGCTACAATGATGCCAAGATCAGGAAAGATTTCTGCGCTATCGCCAATCCGGATTTCGATTGCAGCGTCCCTGCGAATAACGAACTGTTGGCACCATCAGGTTCGCGGCTGCCGATCACTGCCAAGTTCAAGGGCAATGCTGTTGCGCGTTATGAATTCCCGGTCGGGGACTGGGACGCGCACATCCAGGGCGCACTTTCGCATATCGGCAAACGGCGCAGCGACCTGCGCACGTTCGAGAGCGCCCTGAAAGGTGATTTCGGTGCCTTCACGACCTTCGACATGAGCGTGGGAGCCAAGAACGGGAACTATCGCGTTGAACTGTTTGCAACCAATTTGTTCGACAGCAACGGGATCCTCGACAGTACGGTGCAGTGCCTCGAAACCACGTGCGGCGATCCGAGTGGCGTAAGTGCATCGGGCGGGATCTTCTACGATTATCCGATCAGGCCGCGATTGATCGGCTTAAAGGTCGGGATGGATTTCTGATCCTGTGACGCAAGTCACCGAACAAGTGAAAGGGCCGGGCCGCAAGCTCGGCCTTTTTGCTGCCATCGCCCTGGTCATGGGCAATATGATCGGATCGGGCGTGTTTCTGCTCCCGGCCAGCCTCGCCCCGTTCGGTTGGAATGCGGTCTTCGGCTGGATCGCAACCATCTCGGGTACGCTGGTGCTGGCCTGGGTTTTCGCTTCATTGACCAAAGCCCGGCCGCAGGCGAAGGATCCGGCGGGCTTCGTGACCGAAGCCTTCGGCCCGATTCCGGCATTCCTGATTGCCTGGGGCTATTGGGTATCGGTATGGACCGCGGTGGTTTCGATTGCGGTCGCGGCGGTCAGCTATCTTTCGGCCTTCATCCCGCTGATCGGGTCGACGCCGCTGGCGCCGGCGCTGTGCTCGATCACGCTGGTGTGGGCGATGACGCTGATCAATCTGCGTGGCGTGCATGCGGCGGGCAATTTCCAGATCGTGACGGTGGTGCTGAAGATCCTGCCACTGATTGCGGTGATCGTGATTGCGGCAATCGTTCTGGGCGATGGGCGAGGTGAGATCCGCCCGTTCGAAATGCGCGAAATCAATGGCCTGGATCTGCGCGGTGCGGCGGCGTTGACGCTGTTCGCATTGCTCGGATTCGAATGTGCGAGCCTCGCCGCCGCACAGGTGAGGGATCCCGAAATCAACGTGCCACGTGCAACCATGTGGGGCACGGCGCTGACCGGCCTGATCTATCTTTTCGTCTGCTCGGCGGTGGCGCTGATGCTGCCGGAGGCGGTGGCGGCGACTTCGCCAGCGCCACTGGCTAGCTTTGTTGAGAGATACTGGAGCGCGGGCCCGGCGGCGGCGGTGACGCTATTCGCCATCATCAGCTGTGTCGGCGCGCTCAACGGCTGGGTGCTGATCCAGGGCGAACTACCCCGCAACATGGCCGAACGCGGGATGCTGCCCGCCTGGTTCGCCGTGACCGATACCAATCACACGCCTCGGCGTGCACTGATCGCATCGAGCGTGATCGCCACCGTCTGCCTGCTGTTCAACGCCAGCAAGAGCATGCAGGGCATCTACGAATTCCTGCTGCTGCTTTCGACTTCCGCAGCCTTGTGGATGTATCTGCTGTGTGCGCTGGCTGCGTTCAAGATGAACATCGTGCGCGGGTTTGCAGTGGTCGGCGCCGTTTATTCAGTGTGGACGCTGTGGGGCGCCGGGATCGAGGCGACCGGATGGAGCCTGGTTTTGATGGCAGCTGGTATACCGCTGTGGTGGTGGGCGCGTCGTACGGAATCGGCTCTAGCCCGCTTGGGTTGACAGCCATGTCTCGGCCAGGGCTGTCGCCTCCTCGGCGGTGAAGGGCGCATCGCCCAATGAAAGTTCCAGCCACAGCCCATCGATCAACGCGGTGAGCGCGATCGCGGCCAGCCGTGGATCGCGCAATTGCGGCCGCCAGGCGATCAGCAATCGCTCCATCCCCTCGCGGAACTCGCCATAGACCTCTGCCCGCACCGCCGCCACTTGCGGATCGCTGCGGGTCAGGCCCCAAAAGGCGACATAGCTGGCGAGCAATTCGGGGCTGGCGATCGGCGGGCGGAAGCTGGCGGTGATATAGGCAAGCAGCTGCGCATGCGGATCTTCGCCCGCGCTCTCTACAGCCTGGTCCAACGCGGCCCCGATCTTCGCGCCGGTCCAGCGATAGGTTTCCGCGATCGCATCCGACACGCCCGTGAAATAGTGTCGAAGCAGACCCGGAGAGACCCCGGCTTCGGTGCAGATCGCCCGAACCGAGACCCCTGCCGCGCCTCTGTCCGCCAGTACGCGCGCACAAGCTTCGATCAGGCTTTGGCGGCGTTCGTCCGGGTCGGCGCGTGTAAAGGCTTTCGCTGGCGTGAGCATCTTGTTATACGATCGTATAGCAAGGGATGACTCATGGCAACGCAACTCCGCAATTCCGCGCAGAATGATCCGCTTGACGGGTGGAGCCTGCCGGCCTGGACCTATCACGATCCGGAATTCCACACGCTTGAGCTGGAGCGGATTTTCCGCCCCAGCTGGCAGGTGGTTTGCCACACCAGCGACATTCCCGGCCACGGCGATTGGCACAGCCTGGACTATTGCGGCGAAAGTGTGATCGTTGTGCGCGGCAAGGATGACGTGCTGCGCGCCTTCACCAATGTCTGCCGCCACCGCGGATCGCGGATCGTCGATGGATCGCATGGTTGCGCGAAGAAGCTGGTCTGCCCCTATCACGCCTGGACCTATGATCTGGACGGGCGGCTGACGGGCGTTCCCGACAGCGCAAGCTATCCCACGCTGGAACGCGACAAGGCAGGGCTGGTCCTGGTCGAGCTCGAAATCTGGCGCGGTTTCGCCTTCGTCAGGCTGCAGAATGATGGCGGGCCAGGCGTGGCGCAGATGATGGCGCCTTATGAAGCCATGGTCGAACCCTATCGTTTCGAAGAGCTGTCCGCGCTGGGCCGTGTGACGCTGCGCCCGCGCGGGGTGAACTGGAAGAATGTGGGCGATAATTATTCTGACGGGCTTCACATCCCGGTCGCCCATCCCGGACTGACCCGCCTGTTCGGCAAGAGCTATGGGATCGAAGCCGCAGAGAACGCCGATCGCATGTGGGGCGACATGCAGGACCACGAGAGTGCCAATTGGTCCGAACGGATGTACCAGCGCCTGCTGCCGCCGGTTCCGCATTTGCCCGGCGATCGCCAGCGCCATTGGAACTATTTCAAGCTGTGGCCCAATGTCGCATTCGATATCTATCCCGATCAGGTCGATTTCATGCAGTGGTTGCCCACCGGGCCCACCACCTGCCTGATCCGCGAGATCAGCTATGTCCTGCCTGATGAGAGGAGGGAGATGCGCGCCGCGCGTTATCTCAACTGGCGGATCAACCGGGAAGTCAATGCCGAGGATACGGCCCTGATCAACCGCGTGCAGCTGGGCATGGCCTCGCGCACATTCTCGATGGGGCCGCTTTCCGACAAGGAGGTGTGCCTCAAGCATTTCTGCAAGCGCATGCGCGAAATCATGCCCGAAGCACGGATGGAACAACAACCTGCAGCCGGATGGAGCCGCGCATGACCAAGCAATATGATGCCGTGATCATCGGCGCGGGGCACAACGGGCTGGTCTGCGCCTTCTACCTCGCGCAGGCCGGGCTGAAAGTGCGCATTGTCGAGCGACGCGAAGTGGTGGGCGGTGCGGCGGTGACCGAAGAGTTCCACCCCGGCTTCCGCAATTCGGTGGCGAGCTACACCGTCAGCCTGCTCCAGCCCAAGGTGATCGCCGACATGAAGCTGGCCGACCATGGCTATCGCGTGATTGAACGGCCGATCTCCAACTTCCTGCCGCAAGAGGATGGCGGATATCTCAAGCTAGGCGGCGGGCTGGAGCGTACGCAGGCCGAATTCCGCAAGTTTTCGAACCGCGACGCCGAGGCCTTGCCCGAATATTACGATGCGCTGGAAACCGTGGCTGAAGTGCTGCGCGACCTCGCGCTCAAATCGCCGCCCAATGTTGGGGAGGGGCTGCGTACGCTGATCGCAGGTGCCCAGCAGGGCTGGGGCATGGCCCGCCTGTCGATCGAACAGCAGCGCGACGTGCTGGACCTGTTCACCAAATCGGCCACCAGCTTCCTTGGTCAATGGTTCGATAGCGAGGCGGTCAAGGCGGCTTTCGGCTTCGATGCAGTGGTGGGCAATTACGCCTCGCCTGACACGCCGGGCAGCGCCTATGTCCTGCTCCACCACGTGTTCGGCGAAGTGAACGGCAAGAAGGGCGCCTGGGGCCATTCGGTTGGCGGCATGGGCGCGATCACCCAGATCATGGCCAAGGTGTGCCAGGCCTGCGGGGTGGAGATCAGCCTGGAAGCACCCGTGGCGCGGGTGCTGGTCAATGGCGATACGGCAGTGGGCGTCAAGCTCAAGAGCGGCGAGGAGATCGCCGCCAGCCGGGTGATCGCCAATGTCGGGCCCAAGATCCTTTATGATCGCATGTTTGACGAGGCCGATCTGCCGCAGCATTTCCGCCGCCGCATGCGCGGTTTCAAGGCGGGCAGCGGGACCTTCCGCATGAATGTGGCGCTCAGCGAATTGCCGCGCTTCACCTGCCTGCCGGAACCGGGCGAGCACCACCAGTCAGGCATCATCCTGGCACCGACGCTGGACTATATGGACAAGGCCTTCCTCGATGCGAAAGCGCATGGCTGGTCGAAGAAACCGATCGTCGAAATGCTGATCCCCAGCACGGTGGACGATACGCTCGCCCCGCCGGGACAGCATGTCGCCAGCCTGTTTTGCCAACAATTCGCGCCCGAATTGCCAGACGGGCGCGATTGGGACGACGAGGAAGATGCGGCAGCCGATACGATCATCGATACGGTAGAGGCGCATGCGCCCGGCTTCCGCGCCTCTGTCCTTGGGCGCCAGGTGCTGAGCCCCAAGGGGCTGGAGCGCAAATTCGGCCTGGCGGGTGGCGATATCATGCACGGTAACATGAGCCTCGACCAATTGTGGAGCGCGCGGCCGGTGCTTGGCCACGCATCCTATCGCGGGCCGGTGAAGGGGCTCTATATGTGCGGCGCGGGCGCCCATCCGGGTGGCGGGGTTACCGGCGCACCGGGCCACAATTGCGCGCGCGAGGTGATTGCCGATGGTGGACGTTTCAAGCACTTTCAGACATCGCGCTAGCCGGGCAAAGCTGAGCTTGGGTCCAGCCAAGCAGTGCATCGATTTACAGACATAAAAATATCTTTATATGTCGCCTGCATGAGCGTTGACGCCATCTTTCGCGCGCTGGCCGATCCCACGCGCCTGCGCATATTGCGCCTGCTGGGCGCAATGGAGCTTGCCGTGGGTGAGCTGGCGCAGGTGCTGGGGCAGAGCCAGCCGCGCGTTTCGCGCCATGTCGGCATATTGTGCGACGCGTGCCTGGCCGAACGCCGCCGCGAAGGGAGCTGGGTATTCCTGCGCACTCCGGGCGGGCCGGACGGCACATCGCCTTTGCCAGAAGCGGTGATCCGCCTGCTGGCGATTGCCGAGCGCGAGGATTCGAGCTTTGCCGCGCAATGCGAAGAAGATCGTCGCAAGCTTTCCGCGATCCGCCAGTCGCGCGAACAGACGGCGCAGGGCTATTTCGCCCGCCATGCCGAAGACTGGGACGAGCTGCGCCAGCTTCACAGCTCCGACCGCCTGGTTGAACAGGCACTGGCTGAGGCATTGGGTGAGGCACCAATCGGCCATCTGCTCGATATCGGTACCGGAACCGGGCGAATGGCCGAACTGTTTGCGAGCTGCGCGGAACGGATCGTGGCGCTCGACAAGAGCCTGGAGATGCTGCGAATCGCCCGGGCCAAGCTACAGCATCTGCCCGCGGAACAGGTCGAGCTGGTACAGGGCGATTTCACCGACCTGCCGTTTGGCGCGCACCAGTTTGATACGGTGGTGCTGCATCAAGTGCTGCACTTTGCGCTGGACCCGGCCATTGCCGTGGCCGAGGCGGCGCGGGTTACGCGCCCCGGTGGCCGTATTGCTATCGTCGATTTCGCGGCCCATGGGCATGAGGAATTGCGCGAGCGTCATGCCCATGCGCGTTTGGGGTTCACCGATCGCCAGCTGGCTGATTTGCTGCGCAATGCTGGCTTCAAGCCGCGCGATCCGATTGCGCTGGAGGGCGGGGAACTGGTGGTGAAAATCTGGATTGGTGAGCGTCGCGGCACACCGGTGGTCGATACGAAGAAAGCAGCACGCGCATGAGCCCCGCCATCAATATGCGCGGGGTGGAGGACCGCCCCCTGTTCGTCACCATTCCCGGCGATTTTCGGGTGAGCTTCGAATTCTTCCCGCCCAAGACCGAGAAGATGGAACAGCAGCTGTGGGACGCGGTGCAGGAACTCGCCCCGCTCTGCCCCAGCTTCGTCTCCGTCACCTATGGCGCCGGGGGTTCCACGCGCGAGCGGACCCATGCTTCAGTCGCGCGGATCATCAATGAGACCAGCCTGACCGCTGCCGCGCACCTGACTTGTGTGGCCGCCACCAAGGACGAGATTGCCGAAGTCGCCGATCGCTATTGGGAAGCCGGTGTGCGCCATGTGGTTGCCTTGCGCGGCGATCCTCCGCCAGAGAGTGGCGGGCGGTTCGAACCGCATCCCCAGGGCTATGCCAATGCGGCCGAACTGGTCGCAGGGTTGTGCGCGCGCCACCCATTCGAAATCTCCGTCGCCGCCTATCCCGAGGTTCACCCTGAGGCGAGCAGCGCCGAGGCCGATCTCGACAATCTCAAGCGCAAGCTCGATGCCGGGGCGACCCGCGCAATCACCCAGTTCTTCTATTCGACCGATGCCTATTTCCGCTTTCTGGACAAGGCGCTGGCCGCCGGGATCACCGCCCCGATCCTGCCGGGGATCATGCCGGTGACCAATTTCGCCGCGATCCGCAGGATGAGCGGCAATACCGAGATTCCGGGCTGGATGATCCAGCTGTTCGACGGGCTCGACGCTTTGCCTGGGCCGCGCGCGCATATCGCTGCCGCCGTCGCAGCCGACCTCTGCCGCCGCCTGTATCAGGGCGGGGTGCGCGATTTCCACTTCTACACTCTCAACCGCGCCGATCAGACCTATGCGATCTGCCACCTGCTGGGCCAGCGCGCGAAGGATAGCCAATGACAACTCCCCGCCAGGCCTTGATGGCCGAAACTGCCAAGCACGTCCTGATCAAGGACGGCCCCTATGGCACAGAGATCCAGCGCGCCAAGCTGTCTGCCGAAGACTATGCGGGCGATACCGGGCTGGAGCGGGACCAGAAGGGTAATAACGACCTCGTCAATCTGACCCAGCCGCAGGTGATCCGCAAAATCTGCGACAGCTATATTGCGGCGGGCGCGCGGGTGCTGGCCACCAACACCTTCAACGCCAACCGGATCAGCCAGGCCGATTACGGGGCGGAAAGCCTGGTGCACGATATCAACGTGGCCGCCGCGCGCATCATCCGCCAGGCGTGCGACGATGCGACGGCGAAGGACGGCCTGCCGCGCTTCGTGTGCGGGGCGATGGGGCCGACCAACAAGACGCTGTCGCTCAGCCCCAATGTCGAAGATCCGGGCTTTCGCGAGGTGACTTTCGACGAGGTGAAAGACGTCTACCGCGAACAGATCGCCGGGCTGATTGAGGGCGGGGCGGATTTCATCCTGATCGAGACGATTTTCGACACGCTCAATTGCAAGGCCGCGATCATGGCCGCGAAGGAGCTGGAGGCGGAACGGGGCGAGGAAATCCCCCTGATGATCTCGCTCACCCTCACTGATCTTTCGGGCCGCAATTTGTCCGGCCACACGGTGGAGGCCTTCTGGAACACGGTGCGCCACGCCAAGCCGGTCACGATCGGGCTCAATTGCAGCTTTGGCGCGGACCAGCTGCGCCCGCATGTGCAATTGCTCTCCAACATCGCCGACACGCTGCTGATGGCCTATCCCAATGCCGGCCTCCCCAATGAAATGGGCGAGTATGACGAGCTGCCCGAAGCCACCGCGGCGCTGCTCAAGCAATGGACCGACCATGGTCGCGCCAATATCCTGGGCGGCTGTTGCGGATCGACCCCGGCCCATATCGCCGCGATTGCCCGTGCGGTGGCCGATGCAACCCCGCGCAAAGTGCCCTCTGTTCCCCCGCACATGCGGCTGGCAGGCCTCGAACCCTTTACGATTGCAGCATAAATGACCGAACAAAGCACAGCCCGTTTCGTCAATATTGGCGAGCGAACCAACGTTACCGGATCGGCGGCTTTCAAGAAGCTGATCATGGCGGACGATTATGCCCGCGCAGTCGAGGTGGCGCGCCAGCAGGTCGAAAACGGCGCGCAGGTGATCGACGTCAATATGGACGAAGGCCTGCTCGATGCCGAGTACGCGATGACCACCTTCCTCAAGCTGATCTCCGCCGAGCCCGATATCGCGCGTGTGCCGGTGATGATCGACAGCAGCAAATGGGACGTGATTGAAGCCGGGCTGAAATGTGTTTCGGGCAAACCGATCGTCAATTCGATCTCAATGAAAGAGGGCGAAGAAGCTTTCCTCGACCACGCCCGCAAGTGCATGGCCTACGGCGCGGCGGCGGTGGTCATGGCCTTTGACGAGACCGGACAGGCCGATACCAAGGCGCGCAAGGTCGAGATTTGCACCCGCGCCTACAAGCTGTTGACCGGCATCGGCTTCCCGCCTGAAGACATTATCTTCGATCCCAATATCTTTGCCGTGGCGACGGGGATTGAAGAGCATGACCGCTATGGGCTGGACTTCATCGAGGCGGTGGCCGAGATCAAGGCAGCCTGCCCCCATGCGCTGACCAGCGGCGGGCTTTCAAACCTCAGTTTCAGCTTCCGCGGCAATGAGCCGGTGCGCCGCGCAATGCATTCGGTGTTTCTCTATCACGCGATCCCCGCCGGGCTGGACATGGCGATCGTCAATGCCGGCCAGCTCGATATCTATGACGATATCGATCCGGCGCTGCGCGATGCCTGCGAAGACGTGATCCTGTGCCGCCGCCCAGACGCGACAGAGCGGCTGATCGAACTGGCCGAAAGCTTCAAGGGCAAGGACGCCAAGGCCGAGAAAGAGGCCGAGGAATGGCGCAGCTGGCCGGTGGAACGGCGGCTGGAGCACGCCCTGGTCAAGGGTATCGATGCCTATGTTGTCGATGACACCGAAGAGGCGCGCCAGTCCCGGGCCGAAGCGGGTGGGCGACCGATTGAAGTGATCGAAGGCCCGTTGATGGACGGGATGAACGTGGTGGGTGACCTGTTCGGCAGCGGCAAGATGTTCCTGCCCCAAGTGGTCAAATCCGCCCGCGTGATGAAGAAGGCGGTGGCGCATCTCATCCCCTTTATCGAGGCAGAGAAGGAAGCCAGCGGCCTGGCCAACCAGTCCAAAGGCCAGATCGTGATGGCGACCGTCAAGGGCGACGTCCACGATATCGGCAAGAACATCGTCGGCGTGGTGCTGCAATGCAATGGCTATGAGGTGATCGACCTTGGCGTGATGGTGCCGTGGCAGGACATCCTCAAATGCGCGCATGACAATCAGGCGGACATGATCGGCCTGTCGGGTCTCATCACCCCCTCGCTCGACGAGATGGTCACCGTGGCCGAAGAGATGACTCGCGCCGAAATGACCATGCCGCTGCTGATCGGCGGCGCTACCACCAGCAAGGTCCATACAGCGCTGCGGATCGATCCGGCCTACAACGGCCCAGTCATCCATGTGCTCGATGCCAGCCGCGCGGTTGGAGTGGCGAGCAGGCTGCTGTCCGATACGCAGCGTGACGGCTTTGTCGAGGAAACCGCAGCCGAATATGCCCATGTCCGCGAAGTGCGTGAGGGTAAGGGGCAGAGTCAGCTGCTGACGCTGGAGGAAGCGCGCGCCAATTATTACGACGCTTACTTGAGCGACAAACCCGCGCCTCCCGAAAAGCCCGGCGTGCATGTGTTCGAAGATTGGGATCTTGCCGATCTGCGCGAATGTTTCGACTGGACGCCGTTCTTCCGCGCCTGGGAGTTGCACGGGACCTACCCCTCGATCCTCAATGACGAAGTCGTTGGGGAAAGCGCCCGCAATCTGAAGGCCGATGCCGATGCCATGCTCGACCGGATCATTGCCGAGAAATGGCTGACCGCACGCGGTGTTGCCGGACTGTGGCCCTGTGCACGTGACGGCGACGATGTGACGATCCATCGCGTCAATCGCGAGGAACATGTCACGCTGCCCTTCCTGCGCCAGCAGGTTAAGAAGAGCCGTGACCGGGCCAATATGTGCCTGGCGGACTTCATCGACCCTAATGGCGACTGGATCGGCGGCTTCGCGGTCGGCATTCACGGAATCGAGGAGCATTCGCAGCGTTTCCTCGATGCGAAGGACGATTATTCGGACATCTTGCTGAAGGCGCTGGCGGATCGCTTTGCAGAGGCCTTTGCAGAACGCCTGCACCAGCATGTGCGCAAGGATCTGTGGGGCTATGCGCCCGATGAACAGTTGACCAATGAGGCGCTGATCAAGGAACAATATCGCGGCATCCGGCCCGCTCCCGGCTATCCGGCCTGCCCCGATCATTCGCTCAAGCCGATCCTGTTCGGATTGCTCGAAGCGGAAAAGAATGTCGGCCTTTCGCTGACTGAGAGCTTCGCCATGTATCCCACGGCGGCGGTGAGCGGATTCTATTTCGGTCATCCAGAGGCGCAATATTTCGGCGTCGCGCGGATCGGGCGTGACCAGTTGGAAGACTATGCGGCGCGGCGCGGGGTCGATATAGCCACAGCTGAGCGATGGCTGAGACCGAATCTCGACTGAGCGCCGAGGCGCATCCAAATGCGGTCCAGCCCACGTTGCGGCATAGCTCGCGACTGGCGATTACCGGCGGCATCTTGTTGATACTACTCTATGCGCTGACCTGGCGGTGGGTAGAGACCGACGCGGCATTGTTGCAAAGGCTGTGGTTCCTGCCCGGTGTCGGTGTGGTGGGAGCGATCATAGCCAATGCCAGCGGTACCGGCGGAGGCGTGGTTTTCGTGCCGGTTTTCAATGCTTTGCACGATCTGGGGGAGATGACGCTCGATCCGCTGCAGGTGACCGCGGTATCGATGGGAATTCAGGCTTTCGGCATGTCGCTTGGCGCGCTGCGATGGACGGACCGGCTCTATCATCAGAAGCCACCTGCGCCGCTGGAGGCTCGCACACGGGTACGCGATTTCTGGCTGGTTTCTGCATTGGTGGCGGCAATCGCGGTGCCAGCACTGCTCGCGACACAGCGCCTGGTGCCCTTTGACGGGCATGCAGTGCTACTTGGTTACAAGACGTTTTCGATCATACTGGGCATCGCGCTGATCATGGCGACCTGGACGATCAACTTCAACGCGCCCGAACGAAGCGCGCTGTCCAAATTTGATCTGGCGATGCTGGCGTTGATAGCCATTGCCGGCGGGGCAATCACCGCGCTGTTCTCGGTCGGGATCGGCGAACTGGTCGCTTTCTATCTGTTCCTGCGCCATTATCCGGTGCTGCTGTGCGTGGGCACGGCATGCGTCATCTCATCGCTCAGCGTCATATCCGGCCTGGTCTGGCACATCGAACACGGCACTGTGCAATGGGAAGTCGTCTTGCTGGCCGCGCCTGGCGCCATGCTGGGTGCGCTCTTTGCTCGCCCGGTCGCGCTGTGGCTGGGGCCACGCAAGCTCAAAACCGCAGGCGGAGCCTGGATCGTTTTGTCCGCCCTGTATTTGTTGTGGCTCAACTGGGGCTAGCCAAGCGTTCGCGATTGACCGGGCGGCACAATTCGCCCATGCGAATCGGGTCGTCTGTGGAAGCGATTCTGCGGGCAGTCATGTGGGAGAGCTCGCACGGCCTTGCGCCGGGCGACGCCGAAGGAGCAACCGCCCCGGAAACTCTCAGGCAAATGGACCGCATGGCCGATACGATACTCTGGAAAGCGCCCCGGATCTGATCCAGGGCCACCGAAGGGGTAAGCCTTACGCTGCAGGGCGCAGGGCCAAGCTCTCAGGTTTCCCGACAGAGGGGGTGAGGAACAAGGCTCTTATTTCAGGGTGTTGCACCTTTGTCGGGGATATGATTTGAGCGAAGAATTAATCGAAGATTTGGCGCCGGAAAAGCTGCCGCTCGATGCATGGCATCGCGCGCAGGGCGCACGCATGGTGGCATTCGCTGGCTATGAAATGCCGATCCAGTATGAGGGCATTGTGGCCGAGCATGAATGGACGCGCAATTCTGCGGGCCTGTTTGATGTATCGCATATGGGCCAGCTGACTGCTGTCGGGGCCGGGCCTCGATGCTGCGGTGGAAGCGCTCCTCCCGATCGACCTTTCGACGCTGAAACTCGGCAGTCAGCGCTACTCGTTGCTGCTGGATGAGAATGGCGGCGTGCTTGACGACCTGATGGTCTCGCGCTGGCCTGATGCACTTTACCTCGTGGTCAATGGCGCAACCAAGTGGGACGATATCGGCCACATGCGCGAATTTCTGCCTGACGAGATTACGCTTAACCATCTCGAGGATCGGGCCCTGCTCGCGCTGCAGGGGCCAAGGGCCGCAGACGCGCTCGCAAGGCATGCGGAAGGCGAATATCCGCTCTCCGTTCTAACCTTCATGAAGTTCGGGCGTTTCATGATTGCCGGCCACGAGGTGTCGATCGCCCGCGCGGGCTATACCGGTGAGGACGGGTTCGAAATATCGATCCCGGCGGACGCTGCGGAGGAAATCGCCACCCTGCTGTGTGGTGAGCCGGAAGTGAAGCCGATCGGCCTTGGCGCGCGCGATAGCCTGCGCCTTGAGGCCGGGCTCTGCCTTTACGGCCATGACCTCTCGCCTGAAACCTCGCCTATCGAAGCGGGTCTGATCTTCGGCATCAACAAGCGTCGCCGCAATGAAGGCGGCTATCCCGGTGCCGAAATGATCATGCGCGAGATCGCCGAGGGCACTCAGCGCAAATGGATCGGGCTCAAGCTTGATGGCCGCTTGCCCGCGCGCGAAGGGGCCGAGGTTTTCGCAGGCGACAGCAAGGTTGGAACCGTCACCAGCGGCGGCTTTTCGCCCACGCTCGGCCACCCCATCGCCATGGCCTATGTTGATGCCGCGCATGCCACCCAAGGCACGGCGCTCGAAATCGAAGTGCGGGGCAAGCGCCTCGCCGCCACGGTTACACCCACACCTTTTGTGCCTCACCGCTATTATCGAGGGAGTTGAGCAATGCCGCGTTATTTCACCGATGAACACGAATGGATCGATGTCGATGGCGGCAATGCCACCGTCGGGATCACCGATTATGCGCAGGGCCAGCTGGGCGATATCGTCTTTGTCGAACTGCCTTCCGCCGGAAAGCAGCTCGAAAAGGGTGACGATGCGGCCGTGGTCGAAAGCGTCAAGGCGGCGAGCGACGTTTATGCTCCGATCGACGGACGGGTGATCGAGACCAATGAGGATCTCGAAGAGGATCCGGCGCTGGTCAATTCCGATCCCGAAGAGGGCGGCTGGTTCTTCCGTATGACGGTAGGCGATCCCTCGCAGCTCGACGGGCTGATGGACGAGGCTGCCTACAAGGCGTTTGTCGACGGGCTTTGATCCCGCGAACCCCCGCCGCGGGGATAGGAGTGAGAATGCGCTATTTGCCGCTAACCCAGGCCGATCGCGGCGAAATGCTCGCCAAAATCGGTGCCGCCACGATTGACGATCTGTTCGTCGATGTTCCCGAAGCGGCCCGACTCAAGGGTCCGATTGAAGGGCTGCCTCTCCACGCCAGCGAAATGGCGGTTGAGCGGCACATGCGCGCGCTTTCGAAGAAGAACCTTGCCGCGGCGGATGCGCCCTTCTTCCTGGGGGCGGGGGCCTATCGCCACCATGTGCCGGCCAGTGTCGATCACATCATACAGCGCGGCGAATTCCTCACCGCATATACGCCTTACCAGCCGGAAATCGCGCAGGGCACGCTGCAGATGCTGTTCGAGTTCCAGACGCAGGTGGCGCGGCTCTATGGCTGTGCGGTGGCGAACGCTTCGATGTACGATGGCTCGACCGCGTGCTGGGAAGCGGTGGCGATGGCGACCCGCGTCACCCGCCGAAGCAAGGCGGTGCTTTCGGGCGCTCTCCACCCGCATTACACCGAAGTCGTCAAGACCATGGCGAAGTTCACCGGCGATGCGATTGCCGACAGCCTGCCGTCGTTCCAGCCTGCGCCAGACAATGCCGGGCTGATCGCGCGGATTGATGAGGAAACCGCCTGTGTGGTGGTGCAATATCCCGATATCCTTGGCCGTATCCCCGACCTGGCCGAAATCGCCGAAGCCGCGCATGCCAAAGGTGCGCTGCTGGTGGCGGTCAATACAGAGCCGGTAGCCTTGGGCGCGATCAAGTCTCCCGGCGAACTCGGCGCGGATATCGTGGTGGGCGAAGGTCAGTCGATCGGCGTGGGCCTGCAATTTGGCGGACCCTATCTTGGCCTGTTCGCAGTCCGCGATCCCAAGCATGTCCGCCAGATGCCGGGCCGCCTGTGCGGCGAAACCGTGGATGCGGAGGGCAAACGCGGCTTCGTGCTGACGCTATCGACCCGCGAGCAGCATATCCGGCGCGAGAAAGCGACCAGCAATATCTGCACCAATGCTGGCCTGTGTGCATTGGCATTCAGTGTCCACATGACCTTGCTGGGCGAGAAGGGGCTGCGGCGTCTGGCGGCAGAGAACCACCGGCTGGCCTGCATCGCTGCCGATCGGCTGGCACAGGTGCCGGGCGTGAGCGTGCTTAATGAGAGCTTCTTCAACGAGTTTACGATCCGACTGGGCCGCGATGCGCGGCAGGTTGTGCGCAATCTCGCCGAAAAGGGCGTGCTGGCGGGCGTTTCGCTCGGGCGGCTCTATCCCGATCACCCCGGACTCAGCGATGCGCTGCTCGTCGCAGTGACCGAAACCACGAGCGAAGAGGACATCGAGGCCCTGGCCATCGC
>JBNLDR010000026.1:0-21179 GCA_050304495.1 Altererythrobacter sp. | reverse complement strand
CCTTTGAAGAGCTTCTCTACGAACCGACGCTGGAACATCTTAACCAGCTGGCGGCGTGAGCACGCTCTAGCCCCCGTGTTTGTCCAGCTCGTCGCCATGCAGGGTGACGACATGCAGCAGATTGGTCGCGCCCGGCGTGCCGAAGGGAACGCCCGCCAGCGCAATCAGCTTGTTGCCCGCCTTGCCGAATCCATGGCGCAGCGCCATGCGTTTGCCCTTGGCGATCATCTCTTCAAAGCTGCCGATATCCTTTGTCGCCACCGCATGCGCGCCCCACAGCAGGGCAACGCGCCGCGCAGTCCTGCTTGACGGCGTAAGTACCAGCATCGGCGTATCGGGGCGCTCGCGCGCCACGCGCCGCGCGGTTGAACCGGAGGATGTGAAGACGGTGATCGCGCTGATTGAAACAGTATCGGAAATAGTCATGCAGGCGTGCGCCAGCGCGTCTGACGTGGTGGCATCGGGCGGCGTATCCAGGAAGCGCACGCGCGCCCTGTAATCGTCGCTTTGTTCCACCTGCGTCGCGATCTTGTCCATCATGGTAACCGATTCTTCGGGCCATTGGCCTGCCGCGCTTTCTGCGCTGAGCATCACCGCATCTGCCCCGTCATAGACCGCATTGGCGACGTCGGAGACTTCGGCGCGGGTGGGGGTCGGGCTCTCGATCATCGATTCGAGCATTTGCGTGGCGACGATCACCGGCTTGCCGGCCATGCGCGCGGCATTTACGATCTTCTTCTGCAGCGGCGGCACTTCATAGGGTTCGAGCTCAACCCCCAGATCGCCGCGCGCGACCATTATCCCGTCGGACAGCTCGATGATGTCGGCGAGGCGGCGAACCGCCATCGGCTTTTCGATCTTGGCACAGAGTGCGCCATAGCCGCCCATCAGCTTGCGCGCTTCGGCAAGGTCTTCGGGCCGCTGGACAAAGCTCAGCCCGATCCAGTCAACGCCATGTTCGACTGCAAAAGCAAGGTCCTTGCGATCCTTCTCGGTCAGCGCGGGGATCGGCACTTCGGTGTCGGGTACGTTCACGCCCTTGCGATCCGATATCACGCCGCCAACTTCGGCTGAACACAGGATTTCGTCTTCGCTCGCCTTGATCACCTTAAGCCGGATCTTGCCGTCATTGATCAGTAGCCGCTGGCCCTTCTCAAGAATGCCGAACAATTCCGGGTGCGGCAGGTAGACACGGGTTTCATCGCCCGGCTCCGGATTGCGGTCCAGCGTGAAATGACCTGAATGGCGAATCACCGCCTGCCCGTCCTTAAACTTGCCGACCCGCAGCTTGGGGCCCTGCAAATCGGCCAGGATGCCAACCGGGCGGCCAAATTCCTTTTCCAGCGCCCGGATCGATTTGATCGTCTCTGCGTGGTCGGCGTGCTCGCCATGGCTCATATTGACGCGGAAGGCATCAGCCCCCGCCTTGAGCAGGCGAGCAAGCATTTCCCTGTCGCGGCTCGCAGGGCCGACTGTGGCGAGGATTTTGACCTTGCGGCCCCTTGGATCGAGGCGGTCTTGCGCGGGCTTGGACATCATGCGCTGCTATGGCACAGAAGTTTGACAACTCAAGGAAGGTTTCGATGGATACGAATGCGCCTGATGCGCTGGATGCGCTCGATGATAGGGTGGCTGCGGCGGCTTTTCGCCGTCTGGTGCGCCATTTGCAGCATCGCCACGATGCCCAGAATATTGATTTGATGGGGCTATCGGGCTTCTGCCGCAATTGTCTGGCGGACTGGATCCGGGACGCGGGATATGATGGTGACAAGGCGGCGGCGCGCGAACTGATCCACGGCATGCCACAAGATGAATGGAAGGCGACCCGCCAGCAGCCCGCCACGGAAGAGCAATTGGCGGCGATGGAGGCGAGCCTCAAGAAAAACGCACAGCATTAATCGCACAGACGGTTCACGGCCTGCGGATCGCTAGCTATCGAACCTTCGAACCGATTCTCAATTCAATGGAGACAATGACTGATGGCTGATGCCACCGATGACCGCCTGCGCTTGCTGATCGAACGTATCGAGCGACTCGAGGAAGAAAAGAAAGGCATCGCCGACGATATTCGCGACGTCTATGCGGAAGCCAAGGCGGTTGGTTATGACGTCAAGATCATGCGTCAGATCGTGCGCCTGCGGAAGATGAAGCCTGACGATCGGGCGGAAATGGAAGCGGTGCTCGATACATACAAGGCAGCACTGGGATTGGGTTAAGCGAAGAGGGAGCAGAAAGATGGCAGGACCTTGGAAGGACGCGCGCGGGATAATCGTGACGACCACGCCCACGATAGAAGGGCGTCCGATCCAGGACTATCTGGGCATCGTGACCGGCGAGGTAATCGTTGGCGCAAACATCTTCCGTGACCTGTTCGCCAATATCCGTGACATCGTGGGCGGCCGTTCGGGCAGCTACGAGCGAATCCTGGCCGAAGCGCGCGAGCAGGCGATCCAGGAATTGCAGGCCGAATGCGCCACGCGCGGCGGCAATGCCGTGGTTGGCGTCGATCTCGATTACGAAGTGATCGGCGATACTGGCTCGATGCTGATGGTCAGCGCCAGCGGCACGGCGGTCAGGGTCTAGCGATGGATATCCGCCCGGCGACGGCTGATGACGCTGTTCGCTGTGCGGATATCTACGCACCCTTCGTCACCGACAGTTGGGTGAGTTTCGAGACCGAACCGCCCGATGCGGTCGAGATGATGCGGCGTATCCACGCCCATGGCACCACGCATGGCTGGCTGGTTGCTGAAGTGGAAGGAGCGGTGGCAGGCTATGCCTATGGCTCGCCGCATCGCACCCGCGCCGCCTATGCCAGCGCCTGCGACGTGGCGGTCTATGTCGATCCGGCATTTGCCCGGCAGGGCCTGGGAATGGCGCTCTACGCAGAGCTTCTTCCATTGCTCGGGCGCAAATACCATGCCGCCTTCGCCGGGATAGCCTTGCCCAATGCCGCGAGCATTGGATTGCACGAGCGGATGGGCTTCTCTCCGGTCGGCATCTACCGCGAGGTTGGTTACAAACTGGGTGGGTGGCGCGACGTTGGCTGGTGGCAAAGGTTGCTCTGAGCAACGTATGTCAATAGGGCGACTGTTCATATGAATGGGGCGGGACGCACAGCAACAGGCATGGCCGACAACAGACAGTTCGATTCCCAGGTGCGGCATTACGTGACGTCGGATGGCCTGACGCTGGCAGCAGATGTCGGCGGGCCGGACGGTGCGCCATTGGTGCTGTTGACGCATGGCGGCGGGCAGACCCGGCACAGCTGGGCGGGCGCCATGCGCGCGTTGGTCGAGGCAGGATACCACGTGGTCAATCTCGATGCGCGGGGCCACGGTGAAAGCGACTGGTCGCCGGAGAAAGCCTACTCGCTGTTCGACCGGATCAAGGATCTCCACGCCGTGGTCGATGGTTGCAGTATGCCCTATGCGCTGGTCGGCGCATCGATGGGCGGACTCACTGCGATCCACGCGATTGGCGAGGGATTGACTCCTGCGGCCTTGGTTCTGGTCGATATCGTGCCCGATATGGAACCGCAGGGAGTGGACCGGATTGTCGGCTTCATGAATGCGCACCACCATGGCTTTGCCTCGCTTGATGAAGCGGCCGATGCGGTTGCCGCCTATTACCCCGAACGCCCTCGGCCCAAGGATCCAAGCGGACTGATGAAGAATCTGCGGCTGCGCGAGGATGGGCGGCTCTATTGGCACTGGGACCCGGTGATGTTCGGGGTGGAAGATCCCAGCAAGTTTCGCGAACCATTGCAAAGATCCACGATCAAGCTGGGACAAATGCCGCAAGTGGCGGTGCAGGTGGTGCATGGCAAATTGAGCGACATCGTATCGGATGCAAGCATCGCCGCGTTCAAGGCCAAGGTGCCACATGCTGAAAGCCTGGACGTAAGTGGCGCGGGCCATATGGTGGCAGGCGACAGGAATGATGCGTTCAACAGCGCCGTGATCGGTTTCCTTACGGAAAACATGCCGGTTTAGTTCAGTGCACGCCCAGATTGCCCGTCGCGCATTGCTCGGCATTGTTGTTTGGCCGTGACTTCCGAGACGTGAAATGTTGCCATTTCACTCGAAATCACTCTAGGGGCTGCGACAGAATCTCAAACCATCGATACGGACCGAAGCAGAGCAATGGCAGGCCATTCCAAATTCAAGAACATCATGCACCGCAAGGGTGCGCAGGATAAGAAGCGTTCGGGCCTCTTCTCCAAGCTCAGCCGCGAAATCACCGTGGCGGCCAAGATGGGCGCGCCCGATCCCGATATGAACCCGCGCCTGCGGCTGGCGGTCAACAATGCCAAGGCGCAGTCAATGCCCAAGGATAATATCCAGCGGGCAATCGACAAGGCGTCCGCCAATGATGGCGATAATTACGAAGAAGTCCGCTACGAAGGATATGGCCCGGGTGGCAGCGCCATCATTGTCGAGGCGCTGACCGATAATCGTAACCGCACCGCCACCAATGTGCGCACCTGCTTTTCCAAGAATGGCGGAAATCTGGGCACCGAAGGTTCGGTTGCCCATGGCTTTGATCGCCTGGGATTGATCGAATATCCGGTTGGCGCCGGCGATGAAGACACGATCCTGGAAGCCGCAATCGAAGCGGGTGCGGACGATGTCGAAAGCGATATGGGCGAAGATGGCGGCCACTCGATCTGGACCAGTGCAGAATCGCTACACGCGGTTGCCAGCGCGCTCGAAGCAGCGCTGGGCGAGGCGGAAAGCGTCAAGCTGGCGTGGAAGCCCAACCTGACGGTTGAGATGGACGAAAAGGGCGCCGGCACGTTGCTCAAGCTTATCGATGCGCTGGACGACGATGATGATGTCCAGACGGTGTGGGGCAATTACGAGATCCCTGACGAGATCATGGAGAAGCTGGGCTGATCATGCGTTTATGCTGATCCTCGGCCTTGATCCCTCGCTTTCATGCACCGGCTGGGGCGTGATCCGGGCCGAAGGTTCTCGCATCAGCCATATCGCCAATGGCGAGATCAAGACCGCGCCCAAGGCCCCGATCGCCGAGCGGCTGCACCATCTACATGACGCGATCCGTGCGGTGATCGAGACGCATATGCCCGATCGCGCGGCGGCAGAGGAAGTCTTCCTCAACAAGAACCCGCAATCGACGCTGAAGCTGGCACAGGCGCGCGGCGCCGTGCTGGCGGCCTGCGCGGCCAGCGGAATTGGCGTGAACGAACATTCTGCGAGGCTGGTCAAGAAATCGGTTGTCGGTACTGGTGGGGCTGACAAAAGCCAGGTCCAGGCCATGCTCAAGGTGCTGCTGCCCGGTGCGGCAATTGCCGGGGCGGATGCAGCCGATGCGCTGGCGGTCGCCATTGCCGATGCGCATCTGAAGGGGGGATAGGACGATGTATCTGGTCGTTTTCAGGAACCGCAAACGCGCCGATATGGACGACGCGGCCTACGCCGCTGATGCTGACCGGATGGTCGAACTGGCGAGCGCACAGCCGGGCTTTCTGTCTTTCAAGAGCTATACCGCCGAAGATGGCGAGGTGGTGGCGATCTCCGAATGGGCAAATGAAGCCGCGGCGCTGGGCTGGCGGCGGGTGGCCGAACATGCCGAGGTTCAGGGCCGGGGTCGCGCGCAATATTATGCGGACTATACCTTGTTCGCCTGCGATTCCCCGAAGGTTCACAATTTCACGGCAAAGGACGGCAAGTGACTATCGAGTTTTACGGCATTCCCAATTGTGACACGGTCAAGAAGGCGCGCAAATGGCTCGAGGGGAAGGGCGTGGATTACACCTTCCATGACTACAAGAAGGAGGGCGCCGATCCGGCCAGGATCAAGGCATGGGTCGATGCGGCCGGTCTCGATGTTGTGCTCAACCGCCGCGGCACAACCTTTCGCAAGCTGGCTGAGGCTGACAAGGCTGACTTGGATGAGGCCAAGGCGGTGCGGCTGATGGCGGAACAGCCATCGCTGATCAAGCGACCGGTGATCGAGCATGCTGGTGGCGTACTGGTCGGCTTCAAGGAGGCAGACTGGGCAGCGGCTTTGAGCTAGTCCCTATCCCCAGCCGTCATTCGAATCGCCGCTCAGGCTGCGTGCATTCTGGTCCGATGCGCTACGAATTGATTCCCTCACCGAATCAAGATCGGATCCGGTGCCAATAGCAATCCCGAGCGCTATCACTGCAACAATTAGGAGTTTCTTGAACATGGCCCGCGCACAATGGAGCATTATGGCCAAGATTTCGTTCAAGCTCTTGGTTGCGCTCTCGGTAATGCTGCCATCGGCAGCTACGGCAGGCGAGGACGTTCTGATCATTGCCCATCGCGGGGCGAGCGCGGAACGGCCCGAACATACTCTGGCCGCCTATGAACGCGCGATCGATCAGGGGGCGGACTATATCGAGCCGGACCTGGTGGCGACCAAGGATCTGGTGCTGGTTGCGCGGCATGAAAACGAACTGTCTGACACTACCGATGTCGCGAGCCGAGAGGAGTTTGAAGATCGCCGCCGTGAAAAGACGGTCGATGGCCAGCGCGTGGCGGGCTGGTTCGTGGAGGATTTCACGCTGGCTGAATTGCGCACGCTGCGCGCCAGGGAACGCATTGCCAATTTCCGCCCTGCCAATGCGCGCTTCAACGGGCTCTATCAGGTGCCCACGCTGGAAGATATTGTTACACTGGTTCGCGCCAAGGAAGCAGAGACCGGTCGCAGGATTGGCCTCTATCCTGAACTCAAGCACCCGACCTTCCTGCTCGAGAGCGAGGGCATCGACATGGTCGATCTCTTGCTGCTTGAATTGCGCAAGCTTGGAATCACCGAGGCCGATCCGATCTTCATCCAGTGTTTCGAAGTCGGTACACTCCAGCGCCTGAACAAGCGGAGCGATTTCAAGCTGGCCCAGCTGGTGGCAAAGGATGGCGGCCCGGCGGACGAACCGGCAATGCGCTATGCCGAGATGATTGCGCCGAGTGGGCTGGCGGAAGTGGCCGGATATGCCGATGCGATCGGGGCAGATATCGGCATGGTGCTCAAACCCGATGGTTCAGCCACCTCGCTTGTGGCCGATGCCGGGGCCGCAGGGTTGAAAGTACATGCCTGGACAGTGCGGCCAGAGAATGTCTTCCTCCCCGCTGCTTTGCGCCGCGAAGGCGGGGACAGCGCGCATGGCGATGCCGCCGGGCTGATTCGGCTGCTCAGGCAAGCGGGGGTGGACGGTATCTTCACCGATGCACCCGTGCTGGCGCGCAGTGATTAGGCGCGGCTGGCTGTCACCACGTAATTGAGCGACAGATCGTCCGACAGGTGTAGTGACTTGTCGGGCCGCCAGGCGATTCCACGCGGCGTGCCCATTGTCAGGCCGGCCTCTGTGAGCAGTTCATCAAGCTCTTCGGGCGTGACAAAATCTTCCCAATGATGCGTGCCCTTGGGGACATAGCCCACTGCCTCTGCTGCGCCGACCAGCAACAGGCGGCTGGCAGTGGTGCGGTTGGGGGTTGAAAGCACCATCAGGCCGCCGGGGGCAAGCCGATCCGCAAGATTTGCGATAAAGGCGCGCTTGTCCGCCACATGCTCGATCACTTCCAGTGATGTGACCAGATCGAACTGCCCGATATCGAGGCCCGCCAATTCTCCGGCCATATAGCGGATATCGAGGCCCATGCCCGCTGCGTGTGCGCTGGCCACCCCAATATTCTCTGCCGATGCGTCTACGCCTGTTACCTGCGCGCCCAGCCGGGCCAGCGGTTCGCACAACAGGCCTGCCCCGCAGCCGACGTCGAGCGCGCTCTTGCCTATCAATGGCTTCGTCCCGTGATCGCCCCAATGCGCATCCACCGCCTGGCGGATGAATTGCAGCCGCACCGGGTTGATCTGGTGGAGTGAGGCCATCGGGCCCTTCGCATTCCACCATTCGCGCGCCAGTTGGCCAAAATGGGCCGCCTCATCGGGGCGGATTGTTGTGCCGGCTGAAGATTTCATTGCGCTCGATACAGTTGCATCACCCATGCACTGCCCCTAACAGCGCGCGGAACGCATATCCAGATGGAGCATGGACCCTTGGCACGGATCGTGATGAAATTCGGCGGCACCTCGATGGCGGGGTCCGAGCGCATTCGTCGCGTCGCCAATATCGTGCGCAAGCAGCAGGCCGCCGGGCATCAGGTGGCGGTGGTGGTCTCCGCGATGGCGGGCGAAACCGATCGCCTGGTCAATTTCTGCCGCGAGGCCAATGCTCTATACGATCCGGCGGAATACGATGTCGTGGTCGCCAGCGGCGAACAGGTCACAAGTGGATTGCTGGCGATGACTCTGCAATCGCTGGGCTGCAAGGCGCGCAGCTGGCTGGGCTGGCAGCTGCCGGTGCGCACGGTCGAGGCGCATGCCAAGGCCCGTGTGGAGACGATCGATTCGCCTGAGTTGATTGCGTCGCTGGAGCGCGGCGAGATTGCCGTCATTCCCGGCTTTCAGGGCATTTCTGCCGATGGCCGCATCACCACGCTGGGGCGCGGTGGTTCGGATACTTCGGCGGTGGCCGTTGCAGCTGCGATCAAGGCCGATCGCTGCGATATCTACACCGATGTGGACGGGGTATATACCACCGACCCGCGGATCGTCGCCAAGGCGCACAAGCTGAAAGCCGTGACCTACGAGGAAATGCTTGAGCTTGCCTCGGTCGGGGCCAAGGTCCTGCAAACCCGCTCGGTCGGGCTGGCGATGAAAGAGGGCGTGCGAGTACAGGTGCTATCCAGCTTCATCGGTGATGACGCCGTGCCTGCCGACGATTTGCCCGGCACGATGATCGTGTCGGACGAGGAAATGGATCAATTAGTGGAGAAGGGCGACATGGAACGCCAGCTCGTAACCGGTATCGCCCATGACAAGAATGAGGCGAAGATCATCCTCACCCGTGTGCCGGACAAGCCGGGCGCTGTGGCCAATATCTTCGAGCCGCTGGCGGCTGCGTCGATCAATGTCGATATGATCATCCAGAACGTCGGCCGCGACAAGGGTGAGACCGACGTGACCTTCACCGTACCGCAAACCGACCTTGCCCGCGCGCAGGCGCTGCTTGAAGACAAGCGTGATGTGATCGGCTTCAACCGCATCATCACTGACAGCAAGATCGCCAAGATCAGCGTTGTGGGCGTGGGGATGAAGAGCCATGCCGGCGTTGCCAGCACCATGTTCCGCGCGCTGAGCGATCGCGGGATCAATATCCAGGCCATCTCGACCTCTGAAATCAAGGTCAGCGTGATGATCGACGAGGATGAGACCGAACTGGCGGTGCGTGTACTGCACACGGCCTATGGGCTGGATGCGAAGGAAGAGGCAGCCTGATCAGGCCCCAATCCGGGCAATACCAATCGCGGCCGCTCAATCGCCGCAGATTTTAGCCAACAACCGCGTCAGTTCCTGTTCCTCTTGCTGGGTGAGCAGGCCTGCCAGGTTGCGATCCTGGGCATTCACCTGCTTGCGCAAATCGTCGAGATAAGTCTGGCCTTCGGTAGTAGGCTGGATCGTACTCGATCGGCGGTCAAGCGAATCGCGGCGGCGATGGATACAGCCACGCTCTTCCCAAAAATCGAGCGCGACGGTGATCGCGGGCTGTGAAAGATTGAGCGCTCGAGCAAGCTGGATCGCCTGTATCCCGGGATTGGCCCCAATCACTTCGAGGACTGAATAGCGCTGGGGCGTGATCGCCTTGTCTTCCATCGCATCCTTGAAAACGGCAAAAGTGTAGACGCTGGCGCGTCGCAGGGCAAAGCCCAGCAATTCGGCAAGCATACCCAGACTGACGCCCGCTTCTTTCAACGCCGCTTTCCGCGCCACCTGGCCCAATTCGCGCCCCTCCCTCTTCGCTCGCTTTCCCCTACCTAGCGGCGATCGTTCCTGCCTGCGAGACAATTATGGTACATAATTGTTATTGACTATAACTATATCATACGCGATCCTGCGGGCATCCATAAGTGAAGCGCCTGACGTCGATACAGGCTGCAATCAGGGAGAGAATGAATGGCAGAGACAGTTGGAATCCGTCATGCAACCCGGCATCCGCTGGGGGGCAGTGTTTGTAGGGGTGCTTCGCTTCTGGCGCTTGCGGCCGGGGCTGCGCTATTCACGCCTGCCGCTGCACTCGCGCAGGATGAAGAACAGGTTGCATCCGCGGACGGGCAAGTTAGCGGCAACACGATCGTCGTGACCGCACGTCGGCGCGAAGAGAGCCTGCAGGATACGCCGGTTGCGATTTCGGCCTTCACCGCCGAAGCGCTGCAAGAGCGCCAGATCCAGCAGACATCCGATCTCGAGCAGATCACCCCCAGCCTCCAGTTCAAGAGTGCAGGCCAGCTTTCGGGCAATTCCGCCGCATCAGTCGTCTTCATCCGCGGTATTGGCCAGCTCGATCCCACCGCCGCGGTCGATCCGGGCGTCGGCATCTATATCGATGAAGTCTATGTCGGCCGCGCCGTTGGCGGCACGATCGAATTTGGCGATATCGCCGGGGTCGAAGTTCTGCGTGGTCCGCAGGGCACGTTGTTTGGCCGCAACACGATCGGCGGCGCGATCCTGGTGCGCACGAAAGAGCCGGAACTCGGCACTTTTGGCGGCAGCGGGCGCGTTCGCGTCGGCTCGGACAACCTTTATGAAGGCTTCGCGGCGCTCAACCTGCCGATTGGCGACACGGTTGCTGCGCGGGTATCGGGCGGCTTCCGCAAGCGTGACGGCTACGTCACCCGCGTCTTTGACGGGCTCGATCTTGGCAATGACGATACCTTCACGGTGAATGGTGCGTTGCTGTGGGAGCCGAGCGACAGCTTCAAGCTCAATCTGCGGGCTGATTACACCAAGCGCGATTCGAACGGTGCACCCTTCGTCTTCGCCGGGATCAACGAACAGGCTGCTGTCCCTGCGATCGTTTCGGTCGCAGCAGGCTGCCCCGGGGCGACCATTCCCTTCGCGCCGCTGGCGCCGGGCGATGCGAACTTTGGCGCGCCCAATGTCCCGTTGATCGATGATGCGCGCTGCGCCAATGATTTCCAGGATCTGGGCCGTTCCGTCAATGGTGGCACCGCGCCGGTGACCAGCACTTCGGAAGTCTGGGGCCTGTCGGCAACGGGTGTCGCCGAGCTGACCGACACGCTGACATTCAAATCGATCACTGGCTATCGTTCCACCTCCTCGCGGGGTGTACGCGATGCCGATAATACGCCGTTCGCCATCCTGACCACGGATCTCACCACCGATTCCGACCAGTTCAGCCAGGAACTGCAATTCCAGTATGACAGCGGCATCGTCAGCGCGATACTGGGCGGTTACTATTTCAACGAGACGACCACCGAACGCGCGACTGTTCCGCTGGCCTTCCCGCCCACGCCAACGGTTATTGGATCGGTGCTGGCCGGCGGCCCCGGCTCACGCGATTTGCAGGTCTCTGACCTGGAAACGGATTCGACGGCCATTTTCGGCGAGGTTTCGATCACGCCGACCGATGCGCTCGAGATTTCCGGCGGCCTGCGTTACACGCATGACGTGAAGTCGTATCTTGGGACGGTGCTGAACGTCTTCCCCTGGACTGCTCCGGATCCTGATCCGCTGCCAACGCTGGCGATCCCCGAAGGCGGCCCGCTCTATATCTTCCACACGCCCAATCGCCGCAGCTTCAATGCGCTGACGGGATCGGCCAGCATCCGCTATAGCTTCTCGAACGAGCTCAGCGCCTATGTTTCATATGCGCGCAGCTTCAAGTCGGGCGGATATAACACGCGTTACAATGCGCCGCCTGCCGGCTTCACGCCGCTGGCATTCGAAGACGAGAAGGTGACGAGCTACGAGTTCGGCGCCAAGCTCGACCTGGGAAGCTTCAGGCTCAACACAGCAGTGTTCCAGGCCGATTACACCGATATCCAGTTGATCTTCCGCCAGGGCCCCGTGCCGCTGCTGTTCAACGCAGGCAAGGCGCGCATTCGCGGTGCTGAGGCCGAGATGAGCTTCCGGCCGTGGAATTCCGGGCTGGTTTTCGATGCATCGGCGAGCATTCTCGACGATTCGATCCGCTCGATCACGCCGGTTCCGGGGGCGACTGCAACTGTGGCTCCGGGTGACGACCTGCCGCTCACACCATCGTTCCAGGGCAGCTTCGGCATAGCTTATGAATTCGGGCTCGGCGGCGACATGACGCTGACCCCGCGTTTCGATGGCAGCTACACCTCCAGCCTGACCTTCATCACCGGCAGCGTGCCGCTGATCGAACAGGATGGCTATTTCGTGGGCAATGCTTCGCTCTCGCTGGCCGACAAGGACAAGGGATGGAAACTGACCGCAGGCGTTATCAACCTGTTCGACGAGGACTACCTGATCCAGGGCAATGCCTCGCTCGGCACGCTCGGCTATGCGGAGAAGATCTACGCCCGGACACGCAACTGGTTCGTGCAGCTCTCGGCCGAATTCTAGGGTCGTAAACCCAAAAGCGGGTGCCGGAGCCTTCGGGTTCTGGCACCCGTTTTCCATGCTGCCTGATGCACGGTCTGCCGCAAGCCGGGCCCGTTAAGGCGACAACCTAACCAAAACTTAACCCCGAACTGGCCTGTTGCCCTGATCAAATCAGGAGCGACACATGGCGGTCAAGGGACGCCTCAAATCGATTGAGCAGGAACTCGGGAGGCGTGGCACGCAGCGGCACGAGCTCTTGCTCGAAACCAGCGGCGCGCTCCCAACGGGCGAAGAAGCCAATGTGGTGGTGCATAATATTTCCGCCACCGGCATGCTCCTGGAAACCAGCCTGCCGCTGGCAAACGGGGCGCAGCTTGAGGTTGAACTGCCCGAAACCGGTGCGGTGCTGGCAAAAGTGATCTGGGCTAGCGGCATGCTGTTCGGCTGCGAATTTGAACGCCCGCTTTCGATCGCATCGCTCAGCGCGACGCAGCTCAGGGCCAACGCACCCTTGCCGCCGGAAATTGGGCGGCCGGTGCCTGGCCGGATGCCAGAGGGGAAGCAATTCGGCAAGCAACTGGAAAAGCTGCGGAAACAGCGCCGGATGACATTGGCCCAAGTCGCGAAGGCATTGGGTGTGAGCAAGCCCACTGTCTGGGCGTGGGAGAAGGGCAAGGCACGCCCGATCGAAGATCGGCTGCCCGCGATTGCTGCGACGCTGGGAATTGCGGAAAGCGAGCTGGCCAAGCTGAGCGAGCCGCCTGGCCTTGGCGAACTGCTCAGATCCAGCCGGGAACGCATTGCCGAAGCCTATGGCACGACACCTGACCGGGTCCGGATCATGGTCGAAGTTTGACCTGCTCCCCCGTTCAGGCGATTCCATTTCCAAATAATATGGTAAACAAACAACAGGCTTTGATTCGTTTTTTAGCCTGATTAGTTTACATGACTTACTTTTATACTTGATTGAGTATTTAATTCCGATTGCGTATCTCGATACAAATAATATTTGTAAGTTAACCGGAACTCATCAGGCGGCGGGCAGGCCCGATAGATCGCAACAGCCGGGGGGCAATTTAGCGATGATCAGGGGGTTTACCGGGGCTGACGGCTCGGTCTTGTTTGGACTGCTCGCAGAAAGTGCGGGCGACATTTTGCTGAGGACCGACAGGAACGGCTTCATTACTGAGACCGCGCCGGGGCTGGAATGCCTTGGCATTGATCCATCGGAAACGCTGTTCGCGCCGCATGTGGCTGACCTGGCGGGCAAGGGGCATTCACACCGCGTCCGGCAATACTGGTCGGAGGCGATCGCGGGCCTCGCCCCTGCCGAACGCGTCGAATTCCCGCTTGGCCAGCCGCGCGGGCTGGGCTTCACGGAACAATGGTATGCGCTGGCAATTCGGCCCACACTGGATGCGGCAGGCATGACAAATGGATCTATCGGGATCTTGCGGACGATCGAGCGCCGTCACATGCTGGATGAAGAGCTGCTGGCGGCGGCGATGACCGATCCGCTTACTGGTCTCGGAAATCGCCATGCGTTCCAGACCTACCTGTCCCGCCAGCCCATTACCCCTGCCAGCGGCGCCGTAATCCTGTTCGGGATCGATCGGTTCAGGGCGATCATTCTGCGCTATGGCCAGAGTAAGGGCGATGAGGTGCTGTGGGCCTTCGCCCAATTCCTGCGCGCGATGCTGGGCGAAGAGCCGTTGCTGATGCGGATGGAGGGAGAGCGGTTCGCGGCGATCCTTCCGGGCGAGGCGTGCGTGGCGGCGCAGGGTCTGGCGGATGAAGCCATTGGGACATTTTCCATCCTGGCGCGCGAATCCGGCTGCGATGGCTTGCTCGTTAGCGCCAGCGCCGGCATCGCCGCGATCGCGGGCCATCATGACGAAGTGCTGGCCAATGCCGAACTCGCCCTGACGCTTGCGCAGGCATCTGGCGGCCAGCGCGCCGAACTGCGCGAGGCCGGGCCTTGCGCATGGCAAGATCGCAAGCGTGCCTGAGCTTGCCGTGAGCGCACTTCGCGCCTAATCGCGCTGGCCATGACTGCTTACCCAAGAACATCGGCGCTGATGCAGCGCGGAACTGACTTTCTCGGCTGCGATTACGCCATCCTGTGCGGGGCGATGAGCTGGGTGTCTGAACGCAATCTCGTCTCGGCCATTTCTAATGCCGGGGGCTTTGGCGTGATCGCTTGCGGAGCGATGACGCCGGAGTTGCTCGATACGGAGATCGCCGCGACCAAGGCGCTGACCGCCAAGCCATTTGGCGTGAACCTCATCACCATGCATCCCGCCTTGTTCGACTTGATCGAGGTGTGCCGCAAACATGACGTAGGCCATGTGGTGCTGGCTGGCGGGATTCCGCCCAAGGGCAGCGTCGAAGCGATCAAGGGTGAATCTGGCGACGGTGCCAAGGTGATCTGCTTTGCCCCGACATTGGCACTTGCAAAGAAGCTGCTCCGCTCTGGTGCCGACGCGCTGGTGATCGAGGGGATGGAGGCAGGCGGCCATATCGGCCCAGTGGCAACCAGCGTGCTGGCGCAGGAAATGCTGCCCGAACTGGCGGCCGAGCATTTGATCTTTGTGGCTGGCGGGATTGGCAAAGGTCAGGCGATTGCGAGTTACCTGGAAATGGGGGCAGCGGGGGTCCAGCTCGGCACCCGCTTTGCCTGCGCCAGCGAAAGTATTGCCCATCCCGATTTCAAGAAGGCGTTTTTCCGTGCCAACGCGCGCGATGCGATTGCCAGCGTCCAAGTCGATCCGCGCCTGCCGGTGATCCCGGTCCGCGCGCTGAAGAACAAGGGTACGGAAGAATTCACCGCCAAGCAGATCGAAGTGGCGGGCAAGCTTGACCGCGGCGAGGTAGGGATGGACGAAGCCCAGCTCCAGATCGAACATTACTGGGCGGGCGCGCTGCGCCGCGCCGTGATTGATGGCGATGTGGAGGGTGGCAGCCTGATGGCGGGCCAGTCGGTCGGCATGGTCAAGGCGGAAGAGCCCGTGGCTGACATCATCCAGGCGCTGATGGAAGAAAGCGAAGCCGCGCTGTCCAACAGGTGATCAGTTGCCGGTAAGCAATGCCTTCCACGGCTGGGAAGCTGGCTCGTCGCTGTTGAGCGGGTCCCACAATTGCGTCATCCGGGCGCGGGCTTCCGCTTCGGAAATACCTTCCTCCCTGTCCAGCAGGTAGAAGAAGGCCGACACCCGAAAATTCATGATGCAATGGACATGCACCGGGCCGTCAGCTGCCTCCAATGCCGCGCGCATGGCGGCGACATGCTCCTGTTTCGGGGCGTCGAACGGCACCGGGATATGGGTGTAGCCAATGCCATGCTCGGCCAGCGCTTCGCGCTCGTCAGGCAGCGCCTCCGGATGATTGTCCAGCGCCAGATTGATGACGTGCTTCACCCCTATTTCTGCCAATCGCGCGGGGTCATGCGGTTCCAGCCTGCCTGACGTGGTGATGCGATCCGAACGCCGCCGCCAGTTGCGGATATCGTCCGGATCGCTTTCCCCCATGCTTGTCAATTCTTCTCCAGAGCCTTGTCTTCATTAGCGCGCTTGATGATGTATTGGCGGATCGCCTCTGCACCCTCTGGCTTGATCGAGCGGGCGAAGCTGACCATGCCGTTATGCTCCAGCGCCCCGTCGATCACCACCGCCTTGATCGCGTCCGGGCTGCCGATCGTGGAGGAGTGGCGCAGATCGGGATTGAGCACGCCTGAAATGGCCGCATCGCCATGGCACACGCTGCAATATTGCCCGTATAGCTTCTGCCCCAGCGCGGCCTGCTCCGGCGTACCCTTGAAGGCCGGCGGATCCAGCACACGCTCGGCCAATGGTGGCGGTTCGGGCAATTGGCCCTTGGCGCCAAGCTTGAACACCATCAACCGGCTGATGTTGGGAGTATAGCCGGACTTGGTCGCGGCAATGCCCCAATTGACATCCCACAGGCCGCCCCATCCGGCCAGGATTGCGACATATTGTTCGCCATCAATCCGGTAGGTCATTGGCGCGGCGATGATCCCGGTCTGCGCGGGGAACGACCATAGCTGCTTGCCCGTGTCAGCCGCATAGGCACGAAATTCACCGAATGCGGTGCCTTGGAACACCAAATTCCCTGCGGTCGATAGTGTGCCGCCGTTCGACGGGCCAGGGTACTCTACCCGCCAGGCTTCCTTTTGCGCCACCGGATCCCACGCCAGCAAATAGCCGGTCATGGCTGCAAGAACCTCGCTCCTTACCTTGGGATCCGCCGGGGTGGAGATGGCACCGGCATCGAGGCCCAGCTGCATGCCCTGTTCGGACCCTTCGAATTCCTGGTCTGCCAGATAGGCCTGGATCGTGTTGTTGGCCGGAATGTACATCAACCCGGTCCTGGGGCTGAAGCTCATCGGGTGCCATGTGTGCGCGCCATAAGGCCCGGGTGTGCCGATGAAGAGCTGGCCGGTCTGTTCGTAGCGTGCTTCGGGCACGATATTGGGTCGTCCGGTCTTGGGATCGAGCCCGCTTGCCCAATTGACCTGGCCGAAGGCTTCGCCTGACAGGAACTCGCCGGTCTTGGCATCGAGCACATAGAAGAAGCCGTTCTTGGGCGCATGCATCACCACACGGCGCTTGGCGCCATCAAGGTCCAGTTCGGCGACCGTGATTTGCGAGGTTGAATCGAAATCCCATCGATCTTCCGGCGTTTCCTGGAAGTGCCAGGCGTATTCGCCCGTGTCGGCATGGAGCGCGACGATCGACCCGGAATAGAGCGCGTCGCCCGTGCCGCGATCATTGACCTTGGGGTTCCACGGTTCGGCATTGGCGGTGCCGAAATAGACGAGGTTGGTGACAGGATCGAAAACGATCGAATCCCACACGGTGGCGCCGCCGCCGAATTTCCACCATTCGCCGCCCCAGGTTTCGGCAGCTTTCTTCATGGCATCGTTTTCGAAGCCATCCGCCGGATTTCCGGGGACGGTGTGGAACCGCCACACTTCCTTGCCGGTCTGCCAGTCATATGCGGCCAGGAATCCGCGTGCACGATATTCTGCACCCGCGCTGCCAATCAGCACGAGGCCGTTGGCAATACGCGGGGCGCCGGTGATGGCGTAATTGTCCTGATCAGGAACGACGGTGGTGGACCAGGCCTGTTTGCCGGTCTTTTGGTCGAGTGCGATCAGCCTGCCGTCGAGCGCGGCGACGTAAACCTTGTCACCGTAAAGCGCGACGCCGCGATTGACCGCGTCGCAGCACACTTGTGCCAGAACCTTGCGCGGCACTTCGGGATCGAAGGCCCATTTGAGTTCGCCGGTCTTGGCGTCATAGGCCTTGACCATGCTCCATGCGGTGGAGACGTAAATCGTGCCGTCATGCATCAACGGCGTGGCTTCCTGCCCGCGTGCGGTGTCGAGATCGGCAAACCAGGCGAGGCCAAGTTCGCTGACATTGGCATCGGTAATCTGGTCAAGCGGGGAAAAGCGCTGCTCGTCCATGCCGCCGCCATAGCTCAGCCATTCATCGCTAACCCCAGCGGCCAGCATCGCATCGGTTACGCCTTCGCTCGCCGGTGCAGAGCGATCATCACCTACCACGCCGCAGCCTGCCAGCGCTAACGCAGCCAGCAATCCGATAACCTGCTTGATCATTGCCGAATCTCTCCCCTCAAGTAGCATGTTGCAACGCATTGCCATGCTTGTCCATCGCCGACTCAGAGCATAGGCTTCGACTACAGGAGACCGGGGAGAGCGGCGATGTGCGACGAGGCAATGTTGGAGAAATGGGCCAGGCAAGGTTTGACCCGGCGCAGTTTCGGCGTTGCGGCCGGTGCTGCGGCGATAACTGCATGCGCCCCGCCTGAAGGTGAGGACAGGCCGACTGCCATTGAGCTTCAAGAAAGCGCAGTCCAATTTGCGACCGAAGACGGAACCATGGATGGCTTTTTCGTCCACCCCGCACAGGGCAAGGTGCCGGGCGTATTATTCTGGCCCGATATTGGCGGGCTGCGTGAAGCCAAGCGCAAGATGGCCCGGCGCTTGGCGGGTGAGGGCTATGCCGTGCTGATCGCCAATCCCTATTATCGCGACGTTGCCGGAGAGCAATTCACCGATTTTGCCGATTTCATGGCCAATCAGGGATTTCAAAAAGCCCGGCCATGGATGGCTCGCTTCAATGCAGATGCCATCATGCGGGATGCGACTGCGGCAATTGCCTGGCTCGACGTACAGGACGCGGTCGATAATTCGCGCGGAGTAGGGACGCAGGGCTATTGCATGACCGGTGCCTTCACCATGTGGAGCGCGGCGGCGGTGCCCGGCAGGGTCAAGGCCCTGGCCAGTTTCCATGGTGGCGGCCTGGTTCGGCCCGATGATCCGCAGAGCCCGCACCGCATGTTCGGCCGGATGCAGGCATCTTCGATGATCCTGATCGGGCAGAATGATGATGCCAAGGCGCCGCAAGACAAAGATGCCTTGCGCGAAGCCGCCGATGATGCTGGTCGCGATGCCATGATCGAAGTCTATCCTGCCGATCACGGCTGGTGCGTGCCGGATAACCCCACCTATCACAAGGGCGAGGCGGATCGCGCATGGGCTGCTTTGCTTGACCTTTATCGGACAGAATTGTGACTGCCTCGGTTTTCGCGATTCGGCAGGTTAACCTCAAGAATTCAGGATGTAAGGGCGCAACTATCTGAAATACAACGATAGTGATGGTTTCTTTGCGGTTTCGCTTGGAACCTCTTGTCGCGCGGGTTACGTTGACTTCAACTTTTGGTGGGAGTTCTGATCACATGGGCTTTGTTGCTCTGGTCGCGCTATTGTTCCTGTTGCTGGTCTTCATGTTCATGGCAGTACGTGTCGTGAAACAGGGTTACGTCTATACTATTGAGCGGCTTGGGAAATTCACCACCGCTGCTGACCCTGGCATGCACATTCTTGTGCCCTTCATCGATCGTGTTGGTCAGAAGGTGAACATGATGGAGCAGGTGCTCGACATTCCCGGCCAGGAAATCATTACGCGCGACAATGCCATGGTTGGCGTCGATGCGGTGGTGTTCTTCCAGGTCCTCGATGCGGGCAAGGCGGCTTATGAGGTGCACAATCTCTATGCTGCGATCATGGCGATCACGACCACCAATCTGCGCACGGTGATGGGCAGTATGGACCTGGACGAGACGCTTTCGAAGCGTGACGAGATCAATGCCCGCCTGCTTGGCGTGGTTGACCATGCGACTTCTCCCTGGGGGGTCAAGATAACCCGGGTCGAGATCAAGGACATTCGCCCGCCGCATGACATCTCCGAAGCGATGGCCCGGCAGATGAAAGCCGAACGGCTCAAGCGTGCTGAAATCCTCGAGGCCGAAGGCGAACGCGCCAGCCGCATCTTGCGCGCAGAAGGTGAAAAGCAGTCGGCCATCCTATCGGCAGAAGGCAAGCGTGAAGCCGCATTCCGCGATGCTGAGGCACGTGAACGCTCAGCAGAGGCAGAGGCACGGGCGACCCAGATGGTCTCCGATGCAATCGCCCAGAGCGGCAATGCGGCAATCAACTATTTCATCGCCCAGGAATACACCAAGGCGGTGGGCAAGTTTGCAGACAGCCCCAATGCCAAGACCATCCTGTTCCCGGTCGAGGCGACCCAGCTGATCGGATCGCTGGGCGGGATTGGCGAACTGGTCCGCGATGCGATTGGTTCCAAGGAAGGCGATGTGAAGGTCCCGCTGGAACTCTCGCGCGATGCGCGCGCCCGTGCGAGCGTTCCGCGTTCTGGCGATAGTTGATGGACGGGCTCGATAGTTTTGACCCGTATTGGGTCTGGATCAGCGTCGGACTGGTGCTGGCCGCGCTCGAAATGCTGGTTCCCGGCGTCTATCTGATCTGGCTGGCCGTGGCGGCGATCATTACCGGCCTGCTGACATTTGGCCTGGGCCTGGGGCTGCCTGCGCAAGTCATCATCTTTGTCTCATTGGCATTGATCGCTGTCTTCAGCGCCAAGAGGTTCCTGCGCGATTCGCCGATCGAAAGCTCGGACCCGCTGCTCAACCGGCGTGGCGGCAGGCTGGTTGGCGAAACTGCGATCGTCACCCAGGCATTTGATGGCGGCTCGGGCCGCGTCAAGCATGGCGATAGCGAATGGCTTGCGCGCGGCCCCGATCTGGACATCGGCACCCGCGTTCGCATCACCGGCAGTGATGGCGCCGTGCTGGTGGTGGAACCAAGGGACGTGCTGCCACCCCCGGCTGATGATACGTCGGGTGAGTCTACGGCCTAACCTGCTGCTGTATCAGCGCGGCCAAACCTGCCGTGCTTGCGATACTGCACCATCCAGCGATCGAGGAACAGGCTGAGCGGGCGCGGCTCGATCCCCATCTGTTTGAAGCCCGGTAGCTTGCCCGATGCGACATTGCCGGCCTTGAGCATGACCCATTGATCGCGGTTGATCGGGGTTGCGGGCAGGGCGGCAATCACTGCGCAGACGGCATCGGGCAGGGGCAGGAATTTCCGCGCGCGCCCTTGCGCTGCGGCAATCCGTCGATGCAGCTCCATCATCGTCACCGTTTCAGGACCACCAAGCTCATAGGTCTTCGCGCCATGCTGCGCCTGGTCGCAAAGTGCCAGGGCAATCGCCTCTGCCACGTCATCGACATAGGTTGGCTGGATCTTTGCATCCGGACCGAAGATCGGGACAATTGGCAATGTGCTGATCAGACCAGCGAACAGGTTCACGAAATTGTCGTCAGGCCCGAACAGGGCCGATGGGCGCAGGATC
>JBNLDR010000025.1:0-21763 GCA_050304495.1 Altererythrobacter sp. | reverse complement strand
ATGGGATTTTTTGTTGCCCATTGGGATCGGGTTCGGTCAATAGCCGAACCATACTACTCGTTGGTGTAGGAAGCGCTTTGCCGGGTGGAGACGGTTTAGCGTTAGACTGACAGTACTGTGCGCAGATACCCCCAGCATGATGATCGCTGGACCGAGTCCCTGCCTCCTGTCGAGGAGCTGCGATTTCCATAACGCTGAAAATTCAGGCGCTAACGGGATCATCCGGAACTCGAAGTGCTCTACGTTCGAGCCCTACATTCGAAAACCTTATTATTTATTTTCAATGATTTAATTGGATTGGTAGCGGAGGAGGGACTCGAACCCCCGACACGCGGATTATGATTCCGCTGCTCTAACCTGCTGAGCTACTCCGCCCCGAAAGGCCAAACCGGGCATGCAATGCCCGGGGCAGACCCCCGCCTTCGCGGGGGCAGGCGGCGCATTTAGGGCCGCACCCGCTGATGGTCAACCTGCCAAATGCCACTTCGTGAAATCATGCGTCGGGCGAGACGCGAGATTGGTTCATCCGCAGCAATTTTGCCGCCAGACTGCGGTTGAGCGCGGCGTCTATGGCTTTGCCCATATCGGGCACGGTCCGCACCAGGTCCGCCAGTGCATCGCGATCAAACCGCGCAATTCGCATCGCTTCGCTGGCAGTCACGGTGGCGCTGGCCACCTCGCCTGAAATTACGCTCATCTCGCCCAGAAAATCGCCTGTGCTGCAATGGCCCATTCGCTGGCCGCCATGATCAATAAGGGCCTGGCCTGAAGCGACGTAGATCAGTGGCGGCTGCGCATCCCCTTCGCGCATCAGCACATCTCCTGCAGCGATATCATACCAGCTGATCAGGTCGCGCAAGCGGTTCTGGCGCGCCGGATCCCCGATCTGCATGACATGTTCGAACAGCTCACGCTCGTGCTCCAACACCGCGCCCTGGCGCGCGCGGCGAAGCAGTGATGCAAGGCGGCCGCCATTGATCGCCACGAACAGCGCCGCCAGACCCAGTGCGATCCAATTGCGATCGACCAGGCCGAAATGCACCATGGCCAGTATGCCGGCAACCAGCGCCAGGATGCGCAAATTGCGGATTGATGTGACCGTCAGCGCCGCGATCAGCAATATCGCCGCTGCAACCAGTAGAAATTCCGATCCCATGGTCAAAACCCCCTGCACATTGCCGATATCATGGCTTCGCTTTGCCGCGAAAGGCAAATGCGCGGACTAGTTCCCACGGCCCGCCGCGATAGATATGCAATTCCAGGCCCGGAAACTGGAACTCGCGCGGGTCCAGGTCGTCGGCAAGAGCCCGCTGCAGCTCGCGCGCCTCATCACGCGTCACCTTGTTCTGGATGGTGATGTGCAGCCGGGGTTCGTGCAGGTCCTGCGCCGTCAGGCTGCCATGGAAATGCTCGGCAATGCGTTCGCGCAGATCGAGCATTCCGGGGCTGCGCAGGGCGATGGCAGTGCCCTTGCCCAAATCCATCACCCCGACGACCTGCGCGGGAATAGGACATTCTTCGGCAGCGAAACGCGGCAGCACGTCCTTCAACTCATCAAGCAGCGACGGTGCGAAAGAGTGGAACAGCGTGACATGCGCTGGCAGATGGTTGCGTTCGGGCGGGTAATGCTCGCGCCGCAAGGCATCCGCCCATGCCAAGATACCACCCGGCAATGTGGCGGTGACGATGAAGGGCGGATTTTTCATCCTGCCCCTATGCCCGCCCAACCATGGGTTACGCAACGTCACCCTTGTGCAAGCGGCACCATGGGAGCAGTCTCTCATTCGGAGAGAGGAAAAGACATGATCAAGCCGCTTCGCATCGTCGCGCTTTGCACTTCCGCGACATTAGCCATCAGTCTGCCGGGCCAGCTTTTGGCGCAGGCCAAGCCTGCCTCCCCCGCCACGATCGATGCGCAGCGCGCTGTAGCAGCCACCCTGCCAGAGGATGGCGAGCGGGACGAGGACTTTGCCACGCGCGGCTTCATCGCCACCCGTGCCGACCCGTTGATCAAGGATGACAAGGGCAATGTGGTGTGGAACCTCGCCGCATACGACTTTGTCGATGGTCCTGCCCCGGCCACGGTCAATCCCAGCTTGTGGCGCCATATGCGCTATCTCAAGCACCACGGCCTGTTCCAGTTGACCGAAAATGTCTGGCAGGTGCGCGGGTTCGACCTTTCGAACATGACGATCGTGCGCGGCGAAAAGGGCTGGATCCTGATCGATCCGCTCACCTCCGCCCAGGTCGCCAGGGCGGCGCTGGAGCTGGTCAATGCGAAGTTGGGTGAAAGGCCCGTCACCGCCGTGATATATAGCCACAGCCATGCCGACCATTTCGGCGGCGTGCGCGGCGTGGTGGATGAGGCCGAAGTCAAGGCCGGGAATGTCACCATCATCGCGCCAGAGGGCTTTGTAGAGGAAGCCAGCAGCGAAAATGTCATGGCAGGCAGCGCGATGACGCGCCGCGCGGCATATCAGTTCGGGCGGGGCCTCTCGCCCGGCGCGCAGGGGCAAATGGGCAGCGGGATCGGCAGCGCAGTTTCTGCCGGCACAATCACCCTGATCGCACCCACCGATATTATCTCCACCACCGGGGAGAAGCGCGTAGTCGATGGGGTGGAGCTGGAATTCCAGATCGTTTCGGGCAGCGAGGCGCCTGCCGAACTCAACGTCTATGTCGCGCCGGAACGCGCGCTGCTGACGGCGGAGATCGCCACCTGCACCATGCACAATATCCTGACCCCGCGTGGGGCCAAGGTGCGCGATACCCATGCCTGGGCGCATTTCCTGGATGAGGCGGCACGGCGCTATGCCCCCAAGGCCAATGTGGTCGCATCAAGCCATTGCTGGCCAATGTTCGGGACCGAGGCTGGCGTGGAATGGCTTTCTGCCCAGCGGGACAATTACCGCTATCTGCATGATCAGACCGTGCGCCGTATGAATGGCGGGCAGACCATGGTGGAAATCGCAGAAGAGGTGCCCCTGCCAGAAAATCTGGGGCAGGAATGGTCGAACCACGGCTATTACGGCACCTACAACCACAATTCGAAGGCGATCTATCAGTTCTACCTTGGCTGGTACGATGCCGTCCCCGCCAATCTCAACCCGCACCCGCCGGTCGAACGGGCCAAACGCATGGTGCAGGCCATGGGCGGTGCGGATCGCGTTATCGCGCTGGCGAGAATTGCCATGACCACGGGCGATTATCGCTGGTCGTCCGATCTGCTGCAGCAGCTGGTCTTTGCAGATCCCGCCAATGAAACCGCCAAGGGCCTGCTCGCTGACAGTTACGAGCAGCAGGGTTACCAGGCAGAAAGCGCGATCTGGCGCAACCAGTTCCTGGTCGCAGCGGATGAGCTGCGCAATGGCGCACGCCAGGCATTTGCGACGCAGAGCCCGGACATGATCCAGGCGATCGACACTGGATTGCTGCTGGATTCAGCGGCGGCGCGGTTCGATCCGGCCAGACTGGGGCGGTCAAATGTGACGATCCAGCTCAACATCATCGACCGGGGCGAAACATCGGTGATCGAGGCGAATGGCCGGGTGATGATCGGGCGCGTGGGTGAGACTTCGGACAATGCAGATGTGATCATCACCGGCCCGCGTCAGGCCATGCTGGGCATGCTGTTCCTCAAAATGCCGGTGGCGCAGATGCAGGCGGCGGGCGTGAAGGTAGAAGGAGACCCTGCGGCCATGCAGGCCCTGATAGACGCGCTCGACCCGATCGGGTCGGGATTCAATATCGTCGAACCTTAGGCGGCGCGATCAATTCCAATGAGGCAACTTCTTCTGTTTTCTGACCGAATGCAGACTGTCGTCAAACGACCCAATTGCTGACCGAAGCTCGCAATCTGTTACTCGCTGTCTGTCGCAAGCAGAGGCGATTTACGCAACCGTCCCAGATCGTGAGCTGCTAGCGACGAAATATAGAGCCAATCATCGCTTTCCACGGCGCCGGTGGTGGTGGAATAGCTGCCTTGAGGATCTTGCAGCGATTGCAGAACTTTGCCGTCTTCATCGATCTGGAACACATGACCATAGGGAACCGCAACCGGTTGCAAAGCCTGCGGGAGGCGCTGACCAATTTTGCGCGCAAAAGGAGATTGCGCCATATCGTCCAAGGTCTTTGACCGCGGGGCGGCCAATCCGACCCAATAGGTCTGCTTGCCATCAACCATCGCGCCGCGATTGATATTGTCAGGAAAGCCTGGCAAATTTTCGATCAAGCGTTCTGCCTGGCCCTTCCTGGGACCAGCGACATAGATGCGATCTATCGAGTAAGATCCCGTTTCGGCACCCAGGAAACAGTCGCCATCGGGACACATAGCTACCCCATTGGCAAAGCTGTAGCCGGTGGCGACGATAGCTGTCTCGCCGGTCGCGGGGTCGTAGGAGAGGAAACGCCCAGTTTTTCCGTGTTCGATAATTTCGAGCAGGCTGGCCGCCATTGTGCTCCCTGCGGCTTCCGCCCCGAATTTGGTCGAGGCGTCGGAAAAGTAGATCACCCCATCAGGCGCTATATCGAGATCATCTGCATAGAGGATTGGCGAACCGTTCACTTCGTCCGTCAGGACTTCCACCTTGCGGCCGTCCGGGCTGATCGAGAGCAGCCCGCGGTAGGCATCGGCCACGATGAAGTTGCCTTCCGCATCGCGCTCCATTCCCAGCGGTACACCGCCTGTATCGGCAAACACTGTGCTGGCACGGCTTTCGGTATCGATGCGCAGTATCACGCCTGTTTGCGAAGTAGTGTAGACGATCTCGCGGCCATCCTCTTGCGCTACGACAAAGTCTTCCGGTCCGTGCACACCTTCCGGCAAGGGAATACGATCAAGATTGGCGAGCCGCGTATTGGCAGCAAAGTCTCCAGTGTAGCCCTTGTCAGCCGGCGCCTGCCATGCCTGAGGCGCAATCGGAACCGGCCACAACGTCAGATAGGCAGTCATAATTGAAACAACGACGATCCCTACCTTCAGCGTGGTTTTCATGGCGTGCTCCCCAATACTAGTGTCGCGGGTCTCCAATCAAAGCGACACTGATGCAAGCAGAGATTGCAAGGCACTGTGATCGAACGAGCCTGTAACTTTTTGCTTTCATCCAAGAGCTGCCTATCCAATTAGCATCAGTGCAGGCCGAAAGCTGACCAGCCGCTAACCACCGATGTGCGGACGGCGCGCCAGATGCTGCGGATGGCTAAGAGCGATCATTGCTTTGTCAAAAGCGCTGTTCACCACCCGCGGTCGATTGCCAGTTGCGCTAAAAGCGCGCATCTTCCGATCATTCATAGCGAATTGGAGAGTGCGTCATGACCAGCAAAGCTAAACTACTATCGTTTTCGCTCGTTGCATTTGGGGTGGTGTTCTGCCTTGTTCTTCCGCTTTCGATAATCTGGCCCTCAGGTTGGTCTTGGCATGCCGGGCCACCGATGACTTCACATTATTTTATGATGATTGTGGGCGTTTACGCGACTTTGGGCATATTCCTGATCCGCGCAGCGCGCGATCCGGCGGCGCATAGCTCACTGATCTGGTTTACTGTGTGGTCGAGCGTAGTTCACGCCTCAATCATGGCTGTTCAGGCGGCAGGCGATCCGATGCAAAGCGGTCACCTTGTAGGGGATGTTCCTGCGTTGCTTCTTGTAGCGGTAGTGCTGGGCGTTCTGATGCCGCGCCGCGCGGCATAGTTACGGTGCCAGCTTGCTCTTGAAGTTTGCCCCCCGGATTTGGTGGGTCAGGCTCTATGCAATGCTGTATTGCTCTTTAAAGCAGCAATTGAGCGCGGGAAGTAGACAGTCTCAATAACCACCCCATAGGCGGCCTTGGATCGGCCGTAGGCGCTATCCTGAAGACGGACAGGCCGCTTTTTCACTTGCCAGCCGAAAGCGGCTGGTCCGTTCACGACCCACATTCGGACATTCGCCGTCATCAAAAGAAAAGGCCGCCAGATCGCTCCGGCGGCCCTTCGAAATCAAGCTTCCGAAACGATCAGTGTCCTGACGGATCGACGAAATTGCCCGCACCGATATTGGCGTTGACCACGCCGCCGTCGATCGGGATTGTCGTGCCGACGACATAGTCGCCCGCGCGACTGAGCAGGTAGATCGCGCCTGCCGCCATATCCTCTGTCACGCCCACTCGGCCCGTTGGAATACCGCGCTTGACCATTTCTTCATTGTCACGCGCGGCGCGGTTCATGTCGGACGGGAAAGCACCCGGTCCGATACCGTTGACCACAATATTGTCGCGGATCAGTTCTGCCGCCATCCGGCGCGTCAGGTGGATCAGGCCCGCCTTTGACGCCTGATAGGGATAGGTCGGCCAGGGATTGCTCTTCATCCCATCAATACTGGCGATCATCAGCACCTTGGCCGGGCGTTCAGGCGTTGCTGCCGCTCTTAACAATGGAGCCAGCTTTTGCGTCAGGAAGAACGGCGTCTTGACGTTGAGGTCCATCGTCCGGTCCCATCCCGCCTCGGAAAAATCATCAAACGGTTCGCCCCAGGCAGCACCGGCATTGTTGACCAGGATATCGAGCTTGTCCTCGCGGCTGGCAATTTCATCGGCCAGCTGCTTGATCCCGTCCAGCTGACTGAGATCGCCGACCAGGCCAATCACCTTGTCGCCCAGCTCGGCAGAGGTCGCATCAACCTGCTCCTTCTTGCGGGCGACGATATAGACCCGCGCGCAGCCTGCTTCGAGCAAGCCTTCGACGATCATCTTGCCGATCCCGCGACTGCCGCCCGTGACCAGCGCCACGCGCCCCTGAAGGCCGAAAAGGTCGCCTAGTTTCATCATCATCTATCTCCTCAATAGCCGCTCAGTTCGGCCACACGATTGGCGTGGTAATATGGATCGCCCAGGAATTCCTGCAACGCACGATCGCGCTTCATGAACAGGCCAATGTCATATTCATCGGTCATGCCGATGCCGCCATGCATCTGCACCCCTTCGCGCACGGCGAGGCCGGCGGTCTTGCCAACCTTTGCCTTGGCGACCGAAGCCATCAGATCGGCCCGTTCGCTGCCCGCATCGAGCAATTGCTGTGCCTTTATGACAACGGCGCGCGAAATCTCCACCTCTGAATAGAGGTGCGCCGCCCGGTGTTGCAGCGCCTGGAATTCGCCGATCAGCTTGCCAAACTGCTTGCGCTGCTTGAGGTAATCGAGGGTCATGTCCATCGCACCTCGGGCTACGCCCACGCCCTCTGCCGCCGAACCGACCCGGCCCGCCATCAGCACCTTATTGAGCACATCGCGTCCGCCATCGACCTCACCGATCACGGCATCGCCATCGAGCTCGACCCCGTCAAACCTGGTGTGGGTCGCCATCGAGCTGTCTACCAGGCGAACCGCCTCGTGGCTCATATTGGCCGCATCCTTCGGCACAGCGAAGAGGGTGATGCCGTCACTGTCTGCATCGCTGCCTGATGTGCGCGCGGCAACCACCAACATGTCTGCGCTGGCACCGTGGACCACGAAATCCTTCTGCCCGGTCAGGCGGAAACCATTGCCCGAGCGTTCCGCCTTGCAGGCGACCTTTTCCGGGCGATGCTTGGCGCCTTCGTCAATCGCAACAGCGAACACGCTGTCACCCGAAAGCAGGCCGGGAAGATAGCGCCCGCGCAGGTCGTCGCTCGCTTCGGCCAGCGCCGCTGCCGCCAGTACGCTGCTGGTGAGAAAGGGCGAAGGCGTGAGATTGCGACCGATTTCTTCCAGCACGATCCCGGCCTCGACATGGCCCATCCCCAGCCCGCCGTCAGCCTCGCCCACCAGGATCCCGGTCAAACCAAGCTCGGCAAACTGCTTCCACAGGGCGTGGCCGAAACCATCCTTGCACCCGGTGTCACGCCAATGGCGCAGCTGTTTCGCGATGCTGCCCTCTTCGGCCATTAACTGGCTGGCGGTATCGGCCAGCATTGCCTGATCGTCATTGTGATAGAGTGGCATGGGTCAGGCTCCCGGCAGGTCAAGAATGCGCTTGGAAATGACGTTCAGCATCACTTCGGACGTGCCGCCTTCGATGCTGTTCGCCTTGGTCCGCAGCCAGTTTCGGGCTGGCTTGCCGCCACCGGTTTCATCGCTGTCCCATTCGAGCGAGCGGCTGCCGCCCGCCGCCATCATCAATTCATGGCGCCGCTTGTTAAGCTCGGTCCCGGCATATTTCATCATGTTGGGCTGGGCGGGATGGGCCTTGCCCACCTTGATCTCGTCCAGGAACTTCTCGCCCATCGCCGTATAGGCCAGCGCATCGACATCGAACATCGCCAGTTCCGCCCGCAGCAGCGGATCAAGTTCACCCATATTGCGCTTCATTGCAGCGCCGATCGTCGCGGTCTGGTCGCCGCCGCCTGCACCGGAAATCATCTCTCGCTCATGGCCGAGCAGATATTTGGCCACATCCCAGCCGCGATTGACTTCGCCAACCTGCGAGGGAATGCCCTCACCATAGCTCTTGGGCACCTTAACATCGTCAAAGAAGGTCTCGCAGAAAGGCGAATTGCCGCTGATCAGTAGGATCGGCTTGGTCGAAACGCCGGGACTTTCCATGTCATAGAGCATGAAGGTGATGCCCTGGTATTTGTCTTCCTTGTTGGTGCGGACCAGGCAGAATATCCAGTCGGCCTTGTCGGCATAGGAGGTCCAGATCTTCTGGCCATTGACCACCCAATGGTCGCCCTTGTCCTCGCCAAAGGTTTGCAGGCTGACTAGGTCGGATCCGGAACCGGGTTCGGAATAGCCCTGGCACCAGCGGATCTGGCCCCGGGCAATCTGATTCAAGAAATGCAGCTTCTGCTGTTCTGTGCCGAAATGCAGCAGCGCCGGGCCGAGCATCCAGATACCGAAACTGGAAAGCGGCATGCGCGCATTGATGCGGTTCATCTCTTCGCGCAGCACCTTGGCCTGCGCCGGATCGAGACCGGCACCGCCATACTCCTTGGGCCAGGCGGGAACGGTGTATCCTTTCTCGACGCAAGCCTCGAACCATGCCTTCTGCGCATCGTTCTTGAAGGCAGCGCGGCGGCCACCCCAATAGACGTCCGCTTCATCGCGTACAGGCTCGCGCATTTCGGGCGGGCAATTGGCCTCAAGCCACTCCCGTGTTTCAGCGCGGAAGGATTCCAGATCGGACATTCCCGACTCTCCTCTGACTTCGTTTAGTTGACGCTTACGTTAGGGTGATTCGGCCTCCGCCCGCAAGCGAAGTTCTGCCATTCCGCCATGCCGTAGCGTCATTCGCAGCGTCGTTGACGCGGGGCCGCGCGCGCCTAAGCTAGTTTCAAAATGAGATGGGAGATTGAGGATGCGATTCTCTGGCAAGGCGGTGGTAATCACCGGTGCTGCATCCGGGATCGGAGCAGAAGCCAGCAAGCTGTTTGCCCGCGAAGGCGCAAGAGTATTCGCCTCCGACATTGATGAGGCAGCAGGCCGGATGCTGGCCGATGCCAGCAGTGGAACGATCCGTTTCCAGCGCTGCGACGTGTGCTCCCCCGGAGAAATCAAAGCCTTGATGGATTGGGCTGGCGGCGAAGCGGGCGGGATCGACGTGCTGTTCAATAATGCCGGTGCAGGTGGTGCGCGCCCGCCAATCCACGAGATCGAGCCGGATGAGTGGGACCGGACGATGGACCTGCTTCTGCGATCCGTGGCGATGGGGATCCGCTATGCCATCCCGCATATGAAAAACCGTCCAGGGGCCTCGATCGTCAACGTATCGAGCGTGGCTGCTGTGGGGCCGGGATACTCGCCCACCGCCTATGCCGTGGCCAAGGCAGGTGTGCTGCACCTGACAAAGATGGCGGCGGCCGATTTGGCGCAGTTCGGTATTCGCGTGAATGCGATCCAGCCGGGCTTCATGATGACCAATATCTTCACCCGTAATCTGGAAGTGCCCGAAGAGCAGAAAGAGATCGCCAAGGGCGTGCTGCGGCAGGTCAGTTCCAACGCGCAGCCGGTTGCGCGCAGCGGCGAAGCGCGCGATATCGCCGAAGCCTGCGCCTATCTGGCGAGCGAGGCGGGCAGCTTCGTCAACGGCGCGTCCCTGCTGGTCGACGGCGGGCTGACGCTGGGCCCGCGTTATAGCTGGGACCCGGAAGAGCCGGGTTTTTACGGACCACTGGCGCAGATGGAAGAACAGGCGAAGCGGGCAGCCGGCGAATGAGCAATTGTACAACCCCGCGCCGCTACCAACTTGCGCCAGATCATGGTGGCCGCAGGCCGGCTGCGCCACGGCTTTTCCGGCCCGAATATTCACGCTTGGCTGCGCACTCGCGCTCTGCCAGTTTCACAACGCGATTTATCCAATGCACGAGAGGATAGGCTGAAGATGGATTTCCAACCGACAGAGCGGCAGCAATATTGGCGCGACCGCGTTCACAATTTCATCGAGGCCCATGTCCGCCCCGCCGTCCCCACCTACAAGGCGCAGGATGCCGAGGGGGAGCGGTGGAAGGTGATCCAGGTGGTCGAGGATCTCAAGGCCAAGGCGAAGGCCGAAGGGATCTGGAACCTGTTCATGCCGCCGCGCAACGAAGGGCACCACCATGTCGATGAAACCTATGAATTCGAAGGGCCTGGCCTGACCAATCTCGAATACGCTCTGTGCGCCGAAGAGATGGGCCGGATCGGCTTTGCATCCGAAGTGTTCAACTGCTCTGCGCCGGACACCGGCAACATGGAAGTGTTCCACCGCTATGGCACGCGCGAACAGAAGGAGCAGTGGCTGACCCCGATCATGAATGGCGAGATCCGCTCCGCCTTCCTCATGACCGAGCCCTTCACCGCTTCGTCTGACGCGACCAATATCGAATGCCGGATCGATCGCGATGGCGATGAATATATCATCAATGGCCGCAAATGGTGGTCATCGGGCCTGGGTGACCCGCGCTGCAAGGTCGCGATCGTCATGGGCAAGACCGATTTTTCCGCCGGCCGGCATGCCGCGCAATCGATGATCCTGATGCCAACCGATGCGCCGGGTGTGAACGTGATCCGCCACCTGCCGGTGTTCGGTTATGACGATGCCCCGCACGGCCATATGGAAGTCGAGTTGAAGGATGTGCGCGTCCCCGTCACCAATATGCTGCTGGGTGAAGGGCGCGGCTTCGAAATCGCGCAGGGCCGCCTTGGGCCGGGCCGCATCCACCACTGCATGCGCACCATCGGCGCCGCCGAAGAAGCGCTGCACAAGATGTGCAAGCGGCTGCAGGAACGCGAGGCTTTCGGCAAACCGATCTACAAGCATTCGGTGTGGGAAGAGCGCGTTGCGCGTGCCCGTATCGATATCGACATGACCCGCCTGCTGTGCCTCAAGGCGGCAGACATGATGGACAAGGTCGGCAACAAGGCGGCCAAGCAGGAAATCGCCATGATCAAGGTGCAGGCCCCCAATATGGCGCTGCGCATTATCGACGATGCGATCCAGGCGCATGGCGGCGGCGGCGTGTCCGAGGATTACGGCCTGGCCAAGCTCTATGCCGGTCAGCGTACGCTGCGGCTGGCCGATGGGCCGGATGAAGTCCACGCGCGATCGATCGCACGGATGGAATTTGCCAAGCACCTTCCCGAAGCCGGACCGACCGCAAATGCGCTGCGCGATGGCAAGGCGCAACCAATGGAAGAAGCAGGCTTTAGCTCGGGCGACCTGGGGGTAACACGCTGATGGCAAAGGCAGCAATTCTCGAAAGCGTAGGGCAGCTTACCATTGGCGAGGTGAAGATCGCCGATCCTGGCCCGCACGAAGTTCTGATCGACACCAAGGCCTGTGGCCTGTGCCATTCGGATCTGCACTTCATCGACGGTGCCTATCCCCACCCGCTGCCGGCCATTCCCGGACACGAGGCGGCGGGCGTGGTGCGCGCGGTGGGCAGCGAAGTGAAGACGGTGAAGCCAGGCGACCATGTCGTCTCCTGCCTTTCCGCCTTTTGCGGCCATTGCGAGTTCTGCGTGACGGGCCGCATGGCGCTGTGCCTTGGCGCGGATACGCGCCGTGCGCCCGATGCCACACCGCGGATCATGCGCGCCGATGGCAGCGCACCCGTGGCGCAAATGCTCAACCTTTCGGCCTTCAGCGAGCAGATGCTGATCCACGAGCATGCCTGCGTCGCGATAGACAAGGAAATGCCGCTCGATCGCGCGGCGGTGATCGGTTGTGCGGTCACCACCGGAGCCGGCGCAATCTTCAACGCGGCCAAGGTCACACCGGGCGAAACCGTGCTGGTGGTGGGCTGCGGGGGCGTAGGCCTGGCGGTGGTCAATGCCGCGAAGATCGCGGGCGCGGGCAAGGTTATCGCCGCCGATCCGCTGCCCGAAAAGCGCGAATTGGCCAAGGTGCTGGGCGCGACCCATACGGTGGATGCCATGGCCCCCGATGCGGCCAAGCAGATCATCGCGATTTCGGGTGGCGGCGTCCATTACGGCATCGAAGCCGTAGGGCGGCAGGCTTCGGCAGATCTCGCCGTGGCCTCGCTGCGGCGCGGCGGTACGGCGATCATCCTGGGCATGATGCCACTCGATTGCAAAGTCGGGCTCGGCGCGATGGACCTGTTGAGTGGCAAGAAGCTGATGGGCGCTCTGATGGGCATGAACCATTTCCCGGTCGACCTTCCGCGGCTGGTGGATTTCTACATGCGCGGACTGCTCGATCTCGATACGATCATCGCCGAGCGGATCCCGCTGGAAGACATCAACAAGGGTTTTGACAAGATGCGGGAAGGCCACTCGGCACGCAGTGTGGTGGTGTTCGGCTAATGAGCGACGAGGCGATCGATTTCGACAAGGAGATGGTCGGCACGATTGAAGTGCCGGAACAGGACCGGCTTGACCTTGATCGACTGACCGCGTGGTTCGAAGCCAATGTCGATGGCTATGCCGGGCCGATTTCCTATTCAAAGTTCAAGGGCGGGCAATCCAACCCTACCTACCGGATCGACACGCCTGCCACCTCCTATGTGTTGCGGCGGCAACCCTTCGGCAAGCTGCTGCCCAGCGCCCATGCGGTGGACCGCGAATACAAGGCAATGACCGGGCTTTATCCCACCGGCTTTCCGGTGCCGCGCACCTATGGCCTGTGCGAGGATCCAGATGTGATCGGGGCCAAATTCTTCGTGATGAGCCTGGCCGATGGCCGTTCCTTGTGGAACGGGGCCCTGCCCGGCTGCACCCGCGAAGAGCGGCGCGAAATCTATGATTCCATGATCGACACCATGGCGGACCTGCACCTGAAGGTTCCCGACGAGATCGGCCTGGGCGATTTCGGCAAGCCGGACGATTATTGCGCTCGCCAGATCAGTCGCTGGACCAAGCAGTACAAACTCTCGGAGACCGAACATCAGCCCAAGATGGAGCAGTTGATCGAATGGCTGCCACAAACCATCCCCCCGCAGCATGGCTGCTCGGTGGTTCATGGCGATTACCGGCTCGACAATCTGATCTTCCACAAAACGGAAAACCGCGTGATCGCAGTGCTCGATTGGGAACTCTCGACCTTGGGCGATCCGATTGCGGACTTCAGCTATCTGATGCTCAACTGGCATAACCCTTCTGAAGGGCGCGCCGGCCTGCTCGATGTCGATCTGGAAGCATTGGGTATCCCGACGCAGGACGAAGCGGTGGCCCGATACGTCGCGCGCACCGGCTATCCCGTGCCGCCGATGGACTGGTATTTCGGCTATAATTTGTTCCGGCTGGCAGGCATCATCCAGGGCATCAAGAAGCGCGTGATCGATGGCACGGCATCTTCCGCCCATGCCAAGCAGATGAGCGAAAGGGTCACCCCGCTGATCGAGCGCGCCTATGATTTCGCGCGGGCCGCGGGAATGCCCGCTTGAGGTCTAAAACTCAGTATTCCAGCTGACCATGGCCCCGGCATCGCTGGGGGCATCGGCAAAGTGGCCCGGTTGCCTGCGATAGAACAGGCTGGCTGCGGCATTGCCCCACAACAAGGGGCCCCGCCATTGCAGTTCGCCAATCACCTCACGCCCATCGGGGGCCAATGACAGGCGATAGGGCGCGAATTGCGCCGTTTCAGTGGCATAGCTGTAAGCCACCGGTAGGTTGAGATCGAGCGCACCGCTCGCCACGCGCAAAGGCTGGCTGATCCGCAGGCCCAGCGTGTCGCGCGGTCCGAAAATGCTCGCCCGCGTCACGTCGAATGCCCAGGCATTGCTGAGCAGGTGCGATCCGCTGACAAGCGCGCCGCCCGATTGCGGGTGCGTATAACCTTGCCGCCAGCTCGCGCCCGCCTGCCAATGGGTTCCAAACGCCTTACGCAGCTTGAAATCGGCAAAGGCAGTATCCGCGCCCTGTGCACCAAATGCGGCGTGGAAATAGCCGCCCAGCACCGTGTCCCGCTCCGTCAGCCAGCTCAGCCCCAGGCTTGCCTCAATCCCGGCAAGCTCGCGGTCCAGCGCCACGCCGAAGCTCATCACCGGATGCTTCTCGGAAAAGCCGAGCGGGCTGCCCTGGATGCGGCGCGATGCGCCAAGCCAGGCATCGCCACTTTCGCCATGCAGCGTCAGCCCCCACGGCCCCATTTCCCGGCGCAGGGCAATCGAAACATCGCTCTGCTGGAAGAAGCCCTCGTCCCCGCCCGTTTCCGGCGCGATCATGAAGGCCGGGCGTGTCTGCCCCTGCAATTGCGCGACCAGGCCGCTGGCGCCCTGTTTCAGGGCCAGCCCCATCTGCATATCGGGAGAGAGCTTTACCGCGACCCGCGCCGCGATCAGCCGTGCCTGCTCGGCATCGTCGCCCGAAAGCCGCAGCGGCCCCGCCCAATCGAGCCCGCCACCGCGCACCCCGTGGCCCACCGTGAAGGCAAGCGACATAGCATCGGTGCCGCTGGCCATCGATCGTCCTTGCCCCTCCACCGCATTGCGCAGGCGCGGGGTAATGCTGGCAACCGAACGGATGCCCGCGCTCAAGTCATAGTTGTAGGCGCGTTGATATTTGTCGAGCACCACGGCCTGCGGCCCCTGCCCACCGGCGGGGTTGCTCAGCGCATCGCCCATCGCGGCAGAACCGATCGCCATGTCCTGGTAAAGCGCCAGCGAGGTGCTCGATCCCGCCAAGGTGGTGGTGCCCTGCGGCTGGATCGCCGCCGCAATATCGAGAATCCCGCGCCCGAAGGTGGTGTCCGTCCCGGTTGCACCCGCGTCACGCGCACTGGCGAGAAGTATATCGACGATCTCGGTTGCGGTGAGGTTAGGGAAAGCCTGCTTCAGCAGCGCCACCGCGCCCGAAACCTGCGGTGCGGAAAAGCTGGTGCCTGAAATGACCGTCACGAACTGCTGGCCATTTATCGTTTCGACCTGTAATTGCCCGTTCACATAGACACAGCAAACTTCCTCGCCTCGCGCCACCAGATAGGAAGCTGCGTCATTGCCCGCGCGATTGCTGAAATTCGAATAATTGCCATTGGCATCGACCGATCCGACAATGATGACATTTCCATTGCCGGCTTGAAGAATGGTGGAGGCAAAGGGATCGGGCTGGTTGGGATCGATCCCCGGCTCCGATCCATCGCCGCCGTTCCCGGCAGAAACGATCACGACCACGCCAGCTGTTGCCGCGCGCGCCACTGCATCGAGCAGCACTTGAGAGGCCGCCCCTCCCCCCAGGCTCAGGTTCACCACGGTTGCGCCCGATGCGATGGCCTGATCTATACCCGCCGCAATATTTGCATCGTCGAACAAACAATCGGTGGCACAGCTTCCCGGGTCATCCGCCCTTAGCGCCAGCACCTGAGCATCGAAAGCGATCCCCAGGATGCCGGTATCGTCGCGAGCCGCCGCCGCCACCATGGCGACATTGGTGCCGTGATCATCTGTGCCATCGATCCCGCGGGTCCCGGCCACATCACGCGAATCCGCGTGAATGCGCCCCGCAAATTCAGGGCTGTCGCTGTCGATCCCGCTATCGACCACCGCGATGATCGATCCGGTCCCGGTGTATCCGGCCTCCCAGGCCGTGATAGCCCCGTGAAAACTCGGGCCATCGGAACTCTGGAATTCCGGTGTGTCGAAATTCGTCGGCGGAGGTGGTGGTGGGGGAGGAGGCGGTGGTGCTGGCGTGCTAACCGGACTTGATCCCCCAGCACCCCCGCCACCGCACGCGCTGACCAATACGCAGGCCGCAGCAATGGCAACAACCTTGATCGAAACCGGGCATGTCTTCGGGTTGGACATCATGCGACCTTTTCTGACCTTTCCCCGTTAATTCATTCCATTAAGGTCAAGGTTAGCGCGCTGACAAGCTTTTCTATCTCACATGCGCCCTTGCCGCCTTGGATTGCCACAGCTAGCAGCGCAGTCAAATTCGATTAGCTTTGTGGAGCCCCAATGTCTCAAGAATTGATCGACGCCATTGAAGCGGCATGGGAAAATCGTGCCGAAGTGACTCCGGCCAGCTCTGACGTACGCGGGGTGGTCGATGCAGCGATCGAATTGCTCGATAGCGGCGCGGCCCGCGTGGCCGAACCTGATGGCAATGGCGGCTGGAAGGTCAACCAATGGCTGAAACAGGCGGTCCTGCTGTCATTCAGGCTCAATGACAACCGGGTGATGGAAGGTGGCTCGGCTGGAAACCCGGCCTATGACAAGGTGCCGTCGAAATTTGCCGGCTGGGGCGCGCAACGCTTTGCCGAAGCCGGGTTTCGCGTGGTACCGGGCGCAATCGCGCGGCGCGGCAGCCATATCGGCAAAGGCGTGGTGTTGATGCCCAGCTTCGTCAATATTGGCGCCTATGTCGATGATGGGACTATGGTCGATACCTGGGCCTCGATCGGGTCCTGTGCCCAGATCGGCAAGAACTGCCATATCTCGGCGGGCACCGGGATCGGCGGTGTGCTGGAACCGATGCAGGCCAACCCCACCATTATCGGCGACAATTGCTTCATCGGGGCGCGCTCCGAAATCGTCGAAGGCGTGATCGTGGGCGAAGGCTGTGTGGTAGCGATGGGCGTGTTCATCACCCAATCGACCAAGATCGTGAACCGCGAAACGGGTGAGATCATCACGGGGCGCATCCCGCCCTATAGCGTGGTGGTGCCCGGCGCACTTCCCGGCAAGCCTTTGCCCGATGGCTCCCCAGGCCCCTCGCTGGCCTGCGCCGTGATCGTCAAGACGGTCGACGCGCAGACCCGTTCCAAGACCGAAATCAACGATCTGCTGCGCGACTGATTGCCATTCGCAATAAGCATGGCTTCCATCCCCGACGAGGAGTATAACTTCCTTCCCTGGGGGCGTGGAAGGAAAGTGCCATGCACATCGAAGGCGAAGAGATTCACGTTAACGAAGCCGAAGCGAGCGGCGGCTCGAAAGAAGGCGTGGTCCGTTGGGTACTTGGCGTCAGCCTGCTGGCGGCAGTCATTGTCATGTCGGCGATGTGGATCATACCCGCGATGACTGGCTGAAGTTGAGGCTTGGCCCCAGCTCGCACCAGACTCAGTCTGGCGCGATCAGCGTCTCGATCGGCGGCGTTTCGCGCTGGCTGGCGGCGTATCGCTCGACTTCGCGCAAGACCCGAAGAACATTGCGCATCGAGATCATTTCCAGCTCGGCTTGCGAATAGCCGCGTCGCGCCAATTCGACGAACAGCGCCGGATAGCCGGAAACGTCTTCCATCCCCGCAACGCCGATTGGTATTCCGTCGTAGTCACCGCCGATGCCGATATGTTCAACGCCAACGACCGAGCGAATATGATCGATATGGTCCGCGACATCTGACACAGTGGCAACCGGTGCGGGATTGGCAGCATCCCAGTCCGCCAAGTTTTGCTTCACTCGCTCGGGCTGGCCCTGCCACAGTGACTTCAGCCGTGCCTCCTCTGCAGTTCTTCGCGCGCCCCATTGCCGCAAGGGCTCGCTCACGAAGCCGGGATAGGCAATTACCATCACGACGCCGCCATTGTCTTTCAACCGCGCGAGCACACCATCAGGCACATTGCGCGCATGGCCATTGATGGCGCGAGCGCCAGAATGACTGAAAATCACCGGCGCGCGCGCAACGTCCAACACATCGTTCATCGTGTCTTCGCTGACATGGGCTAAATCGACCACCATGCCGAGCCGGTTCATTTCGCGCACGACATCGCGCCCGAAGTCGGTCAAGCCGCCGTGCTGGGGATCGACCGACGCGCTGTCGGCCCATGGCGTGTTCGCATAGTGGGCAAGCGTCAGGTAGCGCGCGCCGAGCGCGTACATCTGCCGCAAGACGGCCAGGCTCGATCCGATCGAATGGCCGCCTTCCATACCCAAAAGCGATGCAATGCGCCCATGTGCCACGGCGTCTTCAACGTCGTCGGCAGTCAGCGCCAATTGCATGTCATTCGGGTAACGGGCGATGATCCGCTTGGTCAGGTCGATCTGCTCCATGGTCATCTGTACCGCTTCGGGCTCGCGCAGCTTGTATGACACATAGACCGACCAGAATTGTGCCCCCAGCCTCCCTTGCCTGGCCCGTATCAGATCGGTCTGCATTGGACCCGGTTCATAGGAGTTGTCGGGCGCGTCATGTGTGTCTTCGAAATCGAAATCTACAAGCTGGTTGGCGTATCGTGCCCGCACCTGCATCGGCATATCGTTGTGCCCATCGAACACCGGCGCCGTTTCCAGCGCTGCGGCGGCGACCTCTTCCGGCGATGTCTGCGCGGAAAGGGGCGAAGCCGCGACGGCAATGGCAATCAGGCTGGCGGCGACAAATTTCATGGATGATTCTCCCAATCTCTGGCTATGCTGGATGCCAGATCAGGCAAACGATGCAAGGAGATAGGTGATCGACGCAGAGGCATTGATTGACGCGCTGGAGCTGTCACCACATCCCGAAGGGGGCTGGTACCGTGAAACATGGCGCGGCCCGATCAACGCCGATGGCCGCGCAATCGGCACAGCGATCCTGTTTCTGCTGGAAAGCAGCCAACGATCGCACTGGCACCGGGTCGATGCGCATGAATTATGGCTATGGCAAGCCGGGGATCCGCTGGCGCTGCTGATCGCGGAAAGTAATGCTGGCCCGCAAACCCGCACAACTCTGGGCCCCGAAGTGCATTCAGGGCAGCTGCTGCAAGCAGTGGTGGAACCTGGCCATTGGCAGGCCGCAGAGCCGCTTGGCGGTACTGCCGGATACACTCTGGTGTCATGCCTGGTCACGCCCGGCTTCGAATTCGCGGGCTTTGAGCTTGCCCCGCCCGATTGGCAGCCGGGCTAGCGGCATCAAGCGGTGGGCGACGCAGCCAGGCTGCGCCGCCACACCTTCGATCATCAGCTGAGGTGCTTGGAAACCGCAGCCGTCATCTTGAACATCGAGATCTGCGCATTGCCGATCACCGCGCCAAGCTTGGCATCGGGATTGATCTGGCGCTTATCCGTCTTGTCCTGCAGGCCATTGGCCTTGATGTATTCCCACACCTTCGATGTGACCTGAGCACGGGTCATCGGACCCTTGCCAATCACAGCTTCAAGTGCTGCCGAGAGTGTCACCGGCTTTTGCAGTGCGTTACCAGCCATTGTCAGTTCCTTTCCTAGTTATGGCCGTTGCTTATTCGGTTTCGTCATCATCCCAATCGTCATCATCTTCCGATCGGGTGTATTGGGCGACCAGCGTGGTGCTGGCGATGACATGCCCATCCAAAGCTGCCAGCAGATCGGCCCGGCTTGCCCCCGGCATGAGGGTGAGCGGCAGGTCGAGTGCGAACAACTGGAATACATAATGGTGGGTTTCGCCTTCCGGCAGGTCAGGCAGCAGCCATTCCGAATTGCCCAGCGCGTTCTTGCCGGCACGCGGCGGCACTTCGCCTTCCAGCAACTTGCCACGCTGGCCGGCCAGACCCCACACCAGCCAGTGACAGCGCGCTTCGGCGCCCTTGCTGGAGGCATCTTCGACGATCAGCGCCAGTTCCTGCGTGCCCGGCGGCGGCGCGCTCCATTCCAGCGGGGGGGCGACTGCATCTTCTTCGTCAGCGGTAAAGCACGGGTCCAGTTCCTCACCTGGGCGAAAAGCAGGGCTGGTCAGGGCGAATCCGGCGCGGCCGTAGCCACGCTCTTCACCCAGCCCGTTTATCGCCAATCCTGCATGCCTTGCAGCAGGTGGCAACAAATTGCACAGCCATTCTGGCACGCTCGACACAGCGTCTCCCTCCTAAACCAGCCAAAACGCTAGGCGCTTAGGCCCGGTGTGACGAGGCGCAAGACCCGGCGAATAGACAGTTTTCCCCGTAAACTGTGCAATTGGCACGCCGTTTTGAGGCTGAGGGGTTGGAAAACTCGCACCTGGACATTGCTCACATTGGGTTCAGGCGTAATCCTGCGATTCTGGCAACTGCACCAAACGCAGCGAATCAAAGAGGAACTTCGCCATGAATCGGGGTCGCACATTCATTTCCGCACTTATCGCAATCTCTCTCTCTGGCTGCGGCGGGGGCGGCACATCGAATGGTGGCGGCGCTGTTAGCGGAGGAGGAGGCGGTGGCGTTGGCAGCACTGCCTGTTCGCTGGCAAGCCGCCAGCAATGGGCCTTTGACGTGCTCAACGAATGGTATCTGTTCCCTGACAAGCTCGACACTTCGGTGAACAAGGCAAGCTATAGCACCGTGCAGTCTTACATTGACGCGCTGGTCGCCCCATCGGTTGCACCTGCGGGCGGCCCGCTTCAGCATGCTGGCCTTACTTACATCACCTCGATCGCCGAAGAAGATGCGCTGATCAATTCCGGTTCCAGCGCTGGCTTCGGAATTCGCCTGGCCTATGACACGGTAAATAATCGCGTCTTCATCCTCGAAGCGTTTGAAAATGCCCCTGGCCTGGCGGCCGGGATGGATCGCGGAACTGAAATTCTGTCGATCGGTACATCCAGCACAAATTTGCAGACGGTCACCTCCCTGATGGCGAGCGGCGGGCCGCAAGCTGTCGTCGATGCGCTGGGACCTACAACCGCGGGCACTACACGCGTCTTGCAGTTCCGCACCGCCGGCGGGGTGACCATGGAAGCGAGCGTGTCCAAGGCTGACTATTCGCTTGATCCCGTGTCCGATCGCTATGGCGCCAAGATCATCGATGATGGTGGCAAAAAGGTCGGCTATCTCAATCTGCGCACCTTCATCGTCAGCTCTGGGTCGAACGAGCTTCGCAATGCCTTCCAGCAATTCAAGGCGCAGGGCGTCACCGAGTTGATCGTGGACCTGCGCTATAATGGCGGCGGGCTAGTCAGCGTGGCCGAAGTTTTCGGCGATTTGATGGGGGCAGACAAGGTGGGACAGGTTTTCAGCAACACCGTTGTGCGAGACTCAAAGACTGCGGAATACGCCAAGGACAACGAACCATCTCGCCTGTTCGAGACCGAAACCGATGCCATTTCTCCAACCAAGGTGGCATTTATTGGTCGCGGCGGCACGGCCTCGGCCAGCGAATTGATCGCCAACAGCATGCTCCCCTATCTCGGCAACAATACCGCGCTGGTCGGCACGAACACTTTTGGCAAGCCTGTGGGGCAGTTCGGGTTTGACCAGGTCGCCTGTGACGACCGGCTGCGGGCAATTGCATTCAAGACGACCAATCGCGACAATCAGGGCGAATATTATACCGGCCTCGCCAGCGTGTTCCCCAACACCTGCAGCGCCAATGACGATATCTTCACGCCGCTGGGCGATCCTGCTGAAGCATCAATCGCCACCGCCCTGGATTTCCTCGCCGGTCGCAGCTGCACCGCCATCAGCGGCGGCACGACCCGGACCACACAGGCCGCGGGCGCAAAGCGGGAATTGCTCCAGCCA
>JBNLDR010000024.1:0-22035 GCA_050304495.1 Altererythrobacter sp. | reverse complement strand
TTCCGCTCCACATTCCCAGTGTGGAGATAGAAGATGGAAACTGCCGAACCAACCGAACCTGCCACCCGGCGATGGGACCCCATCGTCAAGATAACCCATTGGGGCATTGTCGCCGCGGTGATCTGCAATGCCTTGCTGGTTGGCGATGGCTCGATCGCGCATATCTATGCCGGCTATTTTCTCGCAGCACTACTCGCGCTCCGCCTGGTCTGGGGTCTGATAGGCCCCGCCCCTGCCCGGTTTGGCGCCTTCCCGCCCAGCCCCCGGCGCGCGATCCAGCATGTGGGGGACATCCTCGCCAGTCGAAAGGAAGAGCACCGCTCGCACAATCCGCTGGGCGCGCTGATGGTCTATGCGGTGTGGGCCTGCCTCGCCGTTATCATTGCCACCGGCATCGCCATGTCTGGCCCTCCGCCCGCCGTCGAATTTCCTACTTCCATCTCCAAGCTGGTGTCACGCGAAGGCCACGGCGAAGGCGGTGAAGAAGAAGGCAAAGAGGATGAGGAGCATGAGGGCGAAGGCGGTGAAGGCGATTCCGGCGAAGGCGAATCCGATGAAGCCTTCGAAGAACTGCACGAAGGCGCAGTAAATCTTCTCTATCTGCTCATTTTCCTTCATATTGCCGGCGTTGCATTTGAAACGGCGCGCAGCGGCAGGCGCACGCTGACGGCGATGTTGCCTGGAGGAAAGTGAAAGATACAGCGATCCCGAAAATCCGGCGCAGCGACCACCGCATCACGATGGTCGCTGCGATCGTCGTTATCCAGGCAATCGCCGCCGTCTTCTTCCTCGCCGATGCGGTGGTGGATGTTTCATCGGGCGAATGGAGCCTGCACATCCTCACCGAAATGCTGATCGCCTTTGCCCTGCTGGCGGGGGTTGGCTTGGGCGCGTGGCAAACCGCACGGATGATCGAACAAGCCCGTCATGACGCTGATACGCTGGCCGTGGCCCGCGGCGCCGCATCACAGCTGATGGGCCTGCGGTTTCGTCAATGGGGACTGAGCGAGGCAGAGGCGGAGGTGGCGCTATTTGCGCTGAAGGGGTTCGAAGTGGCCGAAATCGCCCAATTGCGAAACGTTGCCGAGGGGACGGTCCGGGCACAACTAACTTCGATTTATGCCAAATCGGGCGTTTCCTCCCGCCATGCCTTGTTGAGCCTGTTTTTCGAGGATTTGATCGAAATCGAGCAGCAGTGACAGTCTGCCGCGTCGGGTGAAAATCTCGCGCCTTCGCGCTTTCTAATCACGCCAACTGCCGCTAACCAGCGCGCATGACCGATCAGTCCAACCTCATCTACGTCCTCAACGGGCCCAATCTCAACCTGCTCGGCATGCGCGAGCCCGAGATCTACGGGTCCGATACGCTGGACGATATCGCCGGCATGCTGGAGGATCGCGCACGCGAACTGGGCTTCGAAATCGACATGCGCCAGACCAATCATGAAGGCATGTTGGTCGATTGGCTCCACGAAGCGCAGGCAGAGGGTGCGCGCGCCGTATTGCTCAACGCGGCGGCCTATACCCACACCTCGATCGCGCTGCTCGATGCGATCAAGGCGATCAGGACGCCGGTGGTGGAAGTGCACCTTTCCGATCCGGAGCAACGCGAGCCTTTCCGCCACCTGTCCTATGTCGGGATGGGCGCGGTCACCTGCATCAAAGGGCATGGCGCAAAGAGCTATCTGCTCGCCCTCGAAGCGGTGGCGAATGGAGAAATCTGACCTTTCGCCACTTGCCAGCCGCAATTCACGCTAATAGTCACGCGCGCGACAAGCTTATTTGAGGGGCAATTATGGCCGAACGCAAGACAGATGCCACACGTGCATCTGGTATGAATGTCGACACCAGGCTCGTGCGCGAGCTTGCCGAATTGCTGGGCGAGACCGGCCTGACCGAGATTGAGGTCGAGGACGGCGATCGCAAGATCAAGGTTTCGCGTGGTGGCACCATAGCAGTGGCTGCGGCCCCTGCGCCCATGGCCGCGACTGCCCCGGCGGCGGCGGCGCCCGCTGCTGCTGCACCCGCAGCGGCGGCAGAAGCACCGGCAGCGGACCATGCCGACGCGCTCAAATCGCCGATGGTCGGGACCGCCTACCTCGCCCCCGAACCGGGCGCGCCCGATTTCATCAAGGTGGGCGACAGCGTGAAGCAGGGCGATACGCTGCTGATTGTCGAGGCGATGAAGGTGATGAACCCGATCACTGCCGACAAGGCCGGCACGATCAAGGCGATCCTGATCGAGAACGCGCAACCGGTTGAATTCGACCAGCCGCTCCTTGTGATTGGCTAAGGCATGGCCATTACCCGCATATTGATCGCCAATCGCGGCGAAATTGCATTGCGCATTCATCGCGCGGCGCATGAAATGGGGATTGAAACGGTGGCGGTGCACTCCACCGCCGATGCCGATGCCATGCATGTGCGGCTGGCAGACCACGCGGTCTGCATCGGCCCGCCGCCCGCGACGGACAGCTATCTCAACGTCGCCAACATCATTTCTGCCGCCGAATGCGCGCATTGTGATGCGATCCACCCCGGCTATGGTTTCCTTTCGGAAAACGCCAAATTCGCCGAGATCGTAGAGGCGCATGACATCGCCTGGATCGGGCCCAAGCCCGAACACATCCGCACCATGGGCGACAAAGTCGCCGCCAAGCAGACCGCCGGCGCACTGGGCCTGCCGCTGGTGCCGGGCAGCGATGGCGCGGTATCCGATTATGACGAGGCAAAGCGGATCGCTGCGGAAATCGGCTATCCGGTGATCATCAAGGCCGCTTCGGGCGGCGGCGGGCGCGGCATGAAAGTGTGCGAGTCCGAAGACCAGATCGAAACCCTGATGAAACAGGCGGGCAGCGAGGCCAAGGCGGCCTTTGGCGATGCCACCGTCTATATCGAAAAATATCTGGGCGATCCGCGCCATATCGAATTCCAGGTTTTCGGTGACGGCAATGGCAATGCGATCCATCTGGGCGAACGCGATTGTTCGCTGCAGCGCCGCCACCAGAAGGTGTTGGAAGAGGCCCCCTCCCCCGTCATTTCCGCCGAAGACCGGATGCGCATGGGTGAAGTCTGCGCCCAGGCGATGCGCGACATGGGCTATCGCGGCGCGGGAACGATCGAGTTCCTGTGGGAGAATGGCGAGTTCTACTTCATCGAGATGAACACCCGCCTGCAGGTCGAACATCCCGTGACCGAAGCGATCACCGGGGTCGATCTGGTGCGCGAACAGATCCGTATCGCCGCGGGCAAGCCGCTGTCGGTGAAACAGGAAGAGCTCGAATTCCGCGGCCACGCGATCGAATGCCGGATCAATGCCGAAGATCCGTTCACCTTCGCCCCATCACCCGGCAAGGTGAATTATTACCACGCGCCGGGCGGGCTGCATGTGCGCGTCGATTCGGGCCTCTATGCTGGCTATTCGGTGCCGCCCTATTATGACAGCATGATCGCCAAGCTGATCGTCTACGGCAACGACCGCGAGGAGGCTGCATCATGCGCCTGCGCCGCGCGCTGGAGGAAATGGTGGTTGACGGGATCAAGACCAATATCCCGCTGCACCAGGAATTGCTGCGGCAGGATGACGTGCTGAGCGGCGATTATTCGATCAAATGGCTGGAGCAATGGCTGGCTGAGCGCGCCGATTAGCGGTCAGGCAGGATCCAACAAGACTCCGCTTCCCGCAAAACCCCATTTGTGAGACAATCCCTTCACTTGTTGGGAGGTGGGCCATGTTTGGAAGATTTGCATTGCCCTGCATGGGGTTGGTGCTGGCTGCTTGTGCTCAGGCACAATCGGGCGAAGCCGACTATTCCGGCGCGTTCGAAGCTGCCGGCTTTCACCGGGAAGGTGACATTTGGAAGAAGTGCGATGACCCGGGCACAATGACCTATTCGCCCGGTGCGATCCAGGATGTCGGCGATCTCAATGGAGATGGCGCGCCAGAATTCATCGTCACAGAAGGCGGCAGCTATTGCTACGGCAATACCGGCACAGCGTTCGTTTTGCTCACCAAGGCCGGCGACAAATGGCAATTGGTCACCGAAGCAGTTGGTATTCCCGTTTTCCTTGACCGCAAAGGAGCTGATGGCTGGCCCGATATAGAGATCGGCGGACCGGGTTTCTGCTTTCCCCTGATGCGACGCGAAGGAAGCGAATATCGCCAGGTCGGTTCAAGTTACGAAGGCAAGGCTTGCTAGCCGCCGCTACAGCCCGAAGCGGCCAGTGCTGTCATAACGAAGCGAAGTATAGGGCGGCTGGATATAGTCCAGCGCCCTGTAGGCTGCCCTACCCGCGCGCGATTTGGCCCCGCCGAAGAACAATTCCCCGACATTGAGGCCCAGCCCGATGAACAGGTGACGTTCAGGCTCTATCCCGGCGAGCCGGTCTGCCTTGAGGAAATTCGATCCGTAATAGCCCAGTTGCAGGTCCACATAGCGCAGCGGTGTTTGCTTCAATTCCTTGAAACCCGCACCCTTGATTGAAAACATGAAGCGTTCCTGCAGGAAATGCTTTTCTCCCCCGAAAGTGTATATCTGCGAATTGGGTTCGACTTCCAGCTTGTAGGATAGCTTCTCCCGCAGTCCCGGCACGGTATTGCGCAGGACGGAAAAACCCGCCCCGGCAAGGTTCATCGTCACGTCCTGGAATGAGAAACCGCTGTCGGGCTCGATCCCGTCAGACAGCTCGTTGAAGGTCATCAGGCCCACCGCCAGCGCCGCCGCTGTCAGCGCATCGCCATCCGACGCATTGGTGCGGCGATGGATGCGTTCATGCAGAACTTCGGCAATCAGATAGGTGTTGAAGCCATGCGCCAGCTTGTCCACGCCCAGATAATCGCTCTGCTTGCTGAACCAGTGCTCATCCTTGAGGTGGAAACCTTCGTGATCCTTGCGCAGCTTGTTCGCACCGGCAAAGGTGAACGCGCCCAGCAACAGCAGCGCCTCGGTCTTGACCGTTTCCACCTGCTGCACGAAGCGCGGATGGGTCGCGGCATCGCCTGGTGCATGGTCAGTCCAATTGCCGTCTTGCGGCGATGCGGTTGCGGCAAGGCCAGGCTGGCTGTTTGAGGATTCCTCAAGCCCGGGCGCTGCATCATGGATCATGGCGGCGCGGCTTTGCCGGTCCCAATCTTCACTGGGTGATAATGCGGCCGTTGCGGCTCCTGTCCCCTGTCCCGCACTCTCCGCCCATGTCGGGGCTGCGGGCAAACCAAACGCAAGCGGAGCCGCCAAGGCCAGGAGAATTTTCATACTGCCTTCAATTCGGGATTTTGCGTTTAGCCCCCTGGAATCAAACGATCAATCGACGGGGCAATCCAGCTCTTCCTCGGTGCAGGCAACCGTGCCCGCACCAGCCGCACCGGCAACCAGTGCAACGCAGCCAGAGGTTGCAAACCCTGCCAATAGGCAGCCAGCCAAGAGAATCTTCTTCATCGCCTCACTCCTGTCGCAATTCCATTCGTCCCGCCTACTCCAGCGGCACGCCCGGTTCGTGCTTGGCGGTGCGGATCGTCAGCGAAGTCTTGACGCTTTCGACATTGGGCGCAGGCGTCAGCTTGCTGGTGAGGAATTCCTGGAAGCTCTGCAAATCCTTGCTCACTACCTTCAGGATGAAGTCGATCTCGCCATTGAGCATATGGCATTCGCGCACTTCAGGCAGTTCCTTCATATGGTCCTCGAACTCGCGCAGCGCGCTTTCGGCCTGACTCTTCAGGCTGACCATGGCGAAAACGGTGATGGCAAAACCCAGTTTCGAGGCATCAAGATCGGCATGATAGCCGCGGATCACACCTGATTCTTCCAAACCGCGCACCCGGCGCAGGCAGGGCGGTGCAGTCAATCCCACGCGCTGGGCCAGTTCCACATTGGTGACACGCCCCTCTGCCTGCAGCTCTGCAAGCAGTTTCCTGTCGATTTCATCAAGATTGGCCATGCCAAAAGCCCCGCCAGCCGGTTATTGTCCAGACAGGCACCATTGAAACGAACCAATTCGATTAATGGCGCCAAAGATAATTTTATTGTTCTTGCCAGCAATTGTCCCGCTTTGCAACGCATCGAGAATGCTGCGCCAGACAGGCTGAGTAAATTGTATGTAGCTAGTCGGTGCGCCACGCGCGTGCCCATGTGAGTCCCTGCCGGAGTAGCGATGTTTTTTGATGACCGCCTTGCCACTGTGCTGCGCCACCGCGCTGCTGGCGAGAATGCGGCGCGCACGCAGTTCCGGCAGCTGCTGGACCTGTTGGGCAATCGCAAATACGGGCGGGATGAAAGCCTGGTCGCCGCCGCGTGGCTGCGGCTGGGCGCATTGGGCGAGATGATCCCGGCAGCCGATCGGGCGCGCATGGTGGCCGAACCCGGCTGGCGTTTTCGCAGCCCCGAACTCGCCGCGCATCTGGCGGAAGACGAACCCGCGGTAGCGGCAGCGGCGCTGGCCCGCGCCAAGCTCACCGAAGAGGACTGGGAAGCGCTGATCCCTCGCCTGCCGGTGCGGGCGCGCGGTTTCCTGCGGCTGCGGCGCGATTTGCCCGCCGGGGCCGAAGCAATTCTGGATCGGCTGGGCGTACGTGACCGCGCGCTGCCACAACCCCCGCTTGAGCTTGAACAATTGGCCGATGGCGAGCCGCCCGCGGTGGAAGAGCTTGAGGCGATTCCGCCCGCCCCCGAGCCAGCGCTCAAGCCAGAAACCGAACCGCCAGCGCCGCCGCGCGAAGTGCCCTCCCCCGTCGCCGCCACGGCTGGCAGCAAGGAGCAGAAGAACGAGATCTCTGCCCTGGTGGAACGGATCGCCCAATTTCGCCGCGAACGCGAGGCTGGTCCGGCGCAAAGCAGCGAATTTGCGCCCATGCTGCCACTGGAAGACGCGCCCGCGCGCAGTGAACAGGCAATTCCCGGATTCGCCTTTGCAGCAGACGCGGCGGGACGTATCGAATGGGCGGATTCCAGGGTGGCGCCTATGGTAATCGGCAAACGGCTGGTTGCCCCTCGCAGGCTGGGCGATGAAAGCGCCCCCAGCCCCATCGCGCGTGCTTTTGCCCGCCAGCAAGTGATCGATCATGCGACCATGATGCTCGAAGGGGCACCGGATATTTGCGGCGAATGGGTGGTCGATGCACATCCGCGTTTCGCGCGTACCAGCGGGCGCTTCCATGGCTATGTCGGGCGGTTCCGCCGTCCGGCCCCGATCGATAGCCCGGAACAGCGCCGCGCGCGTGAAGCCGACCGCATACGCCAGTTGCTGCACGAATTGCGCACGCCGGTAAATGCGATGCAGGGCTTTGCAGAGGTGATCCAGCAACAATTGTTCGGTCCGGCCCCCAATGAATATCGTGCGCTGGCGGCGAATATCGCGGGCGATGCCGCCCGTATCCTGGCCGGGTTTGACGAGCTGGAACGGCTGGCCAAGCTGGAAAGCGGCGTGATCTCCCCCGAACCCGGTGAAAGCGATCTGGGGCCGATCGTGCGCACCATGATCGATCAATTGGGGCAAGTGCTGGCGCCCCGCATGGCGACGCTGGAGCTGGAAGAGAGTGGTGATGGCCCGGTGCTGGTGGCGCTGGAACAGGACGAGGCAGAGGCACTGGCCTGGCGGCTGCTGGCGACACTGGCCGGGGCGTGCTCGGCCGGTGAAGTGCTGCTGATCTCGCTTGGCGCGACCAAGGGCACTGCCACGCTCGATTGCGGAATCCCGGCCCAGTTGATTGCCGAGGATGACATTTTCTCCGCCCGCGCAAAGCCAGCCACGGGCGGGCTCAGCGCCGGTTTGTTCGGCGCCGGGTTCAGTCTGCGCCTGGCGCGGGCAGAGGCGCACGCAGCGGGTGGCGAACTGGAACAGGTGGAGGATCAGGTAAGGCTTTCGCTGCCGCTCTTGACCGCATCGGGCGGCCTGCCTAGCGATGAACCTGCGAGGCGGAGCAAGAAGGGGCTGGCACAAAGCTAGCACCGCTCCGCGACAGGTGGAGCCGCTTTTTGATTTCCATGCTTGATCCCCCTGCAAGTGGATCGCGAGCCCGCTTTGCGCCCGGTTTCGGCCAGCGTGTCTTGCTGACCGTTGATACCGAAGAAGATTTTGACTGGGACGCGCCTTTCAGCTCAACCGGTTTCGGGCTCGACCATGTCATGCGGCTGCGCAAGTTCCAGGAATTCTGCGAAGGGATGCAGGTCAGCCCGGTCTATCTTATCGACTGGCCGATCGTGACGTCGGAACTGGCGGTGGAAATGCTGTCCGATGCGGTGAAAAGCGGCAAGGCAGAGGTGGGCATCCAGCTGCATCCGTGGGTCAACCCGCCAAAGACCGAAGAGGTCAACGATTACAACAGTTATGCCGGAAACCTGCCTCCCCAGCTGGAACGCGAGAAATTCTTTCGCCTGCGGGACGAAATCGCAGCCCGTTTCGATACCCAGCCGCTGATCTATCGCGCCGGGCGCTATGGGCTGGGGGCCAATTCCGCCACCAATCTCAAGGATGCGGGCGTGGCGATCGATACTTCGGTGCGCGCCAATTTCGATTACAGCGAGGGCCATGGGCCCGATTATTCGCACCATCCGCTGTGGCCCTATTGGGTGGACCGGGAACGGCAATTGCTGGAACTGCCCGTCACCAGCGTATTCTGGGGTATGTTGCGCAAACAGGGCCAGTCACTGTTCCCGCTAAGCCAGCGTGTGCCCAAACTGGCGGGTGTTTTCTCTCGCCTGGGGCTGTTGGAGCGGATCGCGCTGACGCCCGAAGGGGTGACAGCGGAAGAGGCAATCCGCGGCATCGATATTGCCGTGGACGATGGCCTGCCAATCCTGGTGCTGTCATTCCATTCGCCCTCGCTCGATATCGGCTACACCCCCTATGTCCGCAGCGAAGAGGATCTGGACCGCCTGTACGACTGGTTCCGGCAGGTCTATGCCTATTGCCGCAAGCTTGGTGTCACACCCACCAGCGTGGCTGAAATCATGGATGCGGCGATCATAGAGTGATCTGTACTTGTAACGGCGAACCGCGCGATGTAGGGCGCACGCCGCATCGACGCTTTTCGGTCGGGGCCTGTAGCTCAGTTGGTTAGAGCTGGCCGCTCATAACGGCTAGGTCGCGGGTTCGAGTCCTGCCGGGCCCACCACCGGCAGCGGCGATGCGAATGACAAGGTCGGGGAGTAGCGCAGCCTGGTAGCGCATCTGTTTTGGGAACAGAGGGTCGCAGGTTCGAATCCTGTCTCCCCGACCAGATTTCCGTGACGCCCGAATGTCCGGGGGACATTTGGGGCCGGAAATCTCCCAACCGCAAGGGCGGGAGGAAGCTAGGAGCGACCACTATTTCGCACTCCGCCGCCAAAATGCTCACAAGCGATAGCGCGTGAGGAGGCCAGCGCGACGCAGATGAGCCAAGTCAGCGCCTCCACCACACACACCCTCGATACCCGCGCGATCTGGGCGATAGCCCTGCCCGCCATGCTCACCAATGTCGCCACCGCGCTGATCGGGATCGGAGATATGTGGATCGTGGGGCAGCTGGGGAATGCCCCTACCCAGGGCGCGGTCGATGTCGGCGCGCGGCTGTTCGCAGTGCTATTCACCATCATGAACTTCCTCAAGATCGGCACCACCGGGCTGGTGGCGCAAGCGGGCACGCGATCGGGCGAAGCGGCGCAAGCCCCGCTGCTGCTGCGCGGGCTGGCGATCGGGCTTGCCATTGCCGCTGCCCTGCTGCTGGCCAAACCGTGGCTGATGCCGCTGGGGCTGGACGCGCTGGGGGCGCGCGGCTCGGTGCTGGACGCGGCCACCACCTATGCCGATATTCGCTATTGGACCGGGCCGGGTGTGATGCTGAACATGGCGCTGATCGGCTATCTCGTCGGGCGGCGACAGATGGGTGCCGTACTGGCGATCGAGGTCGGCTACAATCTCGTCAACGTCGCCTTCGGCCTGCTGCTCGCCCTGCGGTTCGGCATGGGCATTGCGGGCATCGGTTGGTCGAGCTTCATCGCCGAATATGCCAAGCTGGCGGTGCTGGCGGCGTTTGTCATGCGCGGATCGTCAGGTGCGGCGCTGCTCGATGCGCTGCGGAACAAGTCTGTGCTGCGCTGGAGCGAGCTGCGCCCCTTCCTTAGCCTCAATCGCGATCTGTTCCTGCGCACCCTTGTACTAACTATCGCACTGTCGTCGATCACGCGCCTCAGCGCGATACGCGGGCCAGAAGTGCTGGCGGCCAATGGCATTATCTACCAGCTGTTCCTGTTCACCGCGCTGGTGCTCGACGGATTCGAGAATGCCGCCCAGGTAATCAATGGCGAGCGATTGGGCGCACAGGACCGGGCAGGCTTCGCCGCCTATGTCCGGGCCATATTGTGGCGGGGCTTGGGCGCGGCCGCGCTGGTGGCACTGTTCTTCCTGATCCTCGCCGATCCAATTCTTGAAAGCTTTGCCGCAACCCCCGGGGTGGCGCGAGAGGCGCAAGCCCAGGCCTTGTGGCTGGCGATCATACCTTTTGCAGGTGTGACGAGCTTCATCTTCGATGGGGTGTTCGTTGGCGCCAGCTGGAGCCGCGCCATGCTGCTTTCCATGGCCGGTTCAGCGCTGGTTTTCGCCGCGGCGCTGTGGCTCAGCTGGCCGTATGGCAATCACGCGCTGTGGGCCAGTTTCACACTGTTCCTGCTGGTCCGCGCCGTGTTGCAGGCCCTGCTGATGCCGGGGCGCATGCGGGCAAGCTTTGCGGGCGAAGCGGCCTAGCCGCCCCGCCCCACAAACGCTCAGAACCGATAGCCGATTTCCGCACCCCAGATGCGCGGTTCGTTGACCATGCCGGTGAGGTTATTGAAATCGATCCCGGCAACAGCCGAAGTATCGTTGGTGATGTTGCGGCCGAACACCGCGACATCGAAGCTGTCGGTCTTGTAGCCAAGCCGGACGCCGCCTTCGAGCTGGTGCCCATCCTGGAACTCCACCGATTCATAGAGGAAGAAATTGATCTTCGAACGGTATGACCAGTCGGTGAAGAAGTAGAGATCGCCATCGCCCATCGGCACGCTGTATTTGCCGGTGACATTGGCGATCCAGCGCGGCGACTGCGGCAGGCTGTTGCCATCGATATTGACCACCGCTGCCGAGAAAAAGCCCGACGGCGTCACCACCGGGTCGAGCACGGTGCACAGCGAAGTGTCGCCCGGCAGATTGTCGGTCAGCACGCCACCACAGGCTGCCGTGGTCAGCCCGGCATCCTGGATTTCCGTATGATTGTAGCTCAGGCCGGCGGTGAACAGCAGGCCACTGACGGGCGCCACTTCGGCGTCGATTTCCACGCCATAGCCGCGCACATTGTCGGCATTTATCAGGCGGTTGGCGTTCACATCGCCGCCCACTGCGGTGAGCTGCGCATCGTTCAGATCATAGAGGTAACCCGCGATATTGAAGCGTGCACGGCCATCCCACAGGGTCGATTTCAGGCCAGCCTCATAAGAGGTGATCGTTTCCGATTTGCCGATCGTCACACCGTCTTCCAGTGGGGTTGCGGTTGCTGCCGGGAACAGGATGCGGCCCTGGATGCTGGGCGCGCGATAACCGCGCGCAACCCGTGCATAAAGGTTCACATCGTCATTGGCCTGATAGGTCAGATTGGCATCCCAGGTGACCGTGCTGTCACTGACTTCGCGGTTCACAGTGCCAAGCGGCATCTGCAGGAAGTCAGGGAATTGCGTGTCACGGCTGCGCACCACCTGATAGCGGCGCTTGTCATCATTATAGCGGATGCCGCCGGTGATCCCCAGCTGGTCAGTCAGCTGATAGGTGAGCGATCCGAACAAGCCGTAAGCCTTGCTGAACTGCTCTTGCGTCACGATGATATTGACACCGCCGGTCGCATTGTTGGGATCGCCCAGCGTCGAATAGTTTTCGCTCAGGATCTCGAGGTCTTCGTCGAAATAGAAGAAGCCTGCCTGATAGCTGAGCGGCCCGTCGCCATTGCTGGCGATCCGCACTTCCTGCGTGAACTGCTGCAGGTGCGGGATCGAATCCCGCGTTTCTGCGGTGAAAGGGATGATGCCGGGTCCGGTTAGGTTCGCAGGCAGGAAACTGGCACCAAAACCGCCATCGACATCGCCCACCGATGTCGCCTCGCCGTGCCAGATGCTGGTGACGGAAATCAGCGAAACCGGTCCCAGATCCCAGGTCACACGGGCAGAGGCATTCTGCGTATCGACCTTCTGCTCGTTCTGCCCATCGAAGGAAACCCGGTTGCGATCATAATTCGCATTCAGGCCTTTCTGCCCCTTTGTGAAGACATTGGCACGGAACAGGCGTGCGGTGCCATCAAGCGAACGGAACTGTCCGGTCAGCAGCACTTCCAGATCGTCAGTCAGGTCTGCCAGGGCCTGGAAACGGAAGGCAAAATCCTTGTAGCCTTCATAGGCATCCTTGGTGGTGCCCGAAGGCAGGACATTGTCGACGTAATCGTCCTGGCGCTGGTACAGGCCGGACAGGCGGATAGCGAAGCGATCACCCATCGGCACATTCAGCGCGGCCTCTGCGTTCACATTGTTGAATCGACCGTAAGAGACGCGGGCATAGCCCTCTGAAATGTCCTGCGGCTTGACCGAATCGAACTTGACGATACCGGCCGGCGTATTGCGGCCGAACAGCGTACCCTGCGGGCCGCGCAGCACTTCGACCTGCTGCATGTCGAACACCGGGAAACCCTTCAGGATCGGGTTTTCCAGCACCACATCGTCATAGATCAGGCTGACCGGTTGCGACGCGTTGAAATCGAAGTCGGTATTGCCCAGCCCGCGAATGTAGAAGCGCGGGAAGGTGCGCCCGAAGGAGGATTCCACCACCAGGCTGGGGACGCGAGCCGACAGGGCGCGCACATCCTGCCCGCCGCTGCCCAGCGCCTGGAGCTGGTCCTGCCCCACAGCCGTGACAGAAATCGGAACATCCTGCAGGTTCTCTTCGCGGCGCTGCGCGGTAACGATGATCACGCCAACGCCCGTATCCTGGGTGTCAGCTGCATCATCCTGGGCCAATGCCGGCGCTGCGGTAAAACCGGTGCAAATTGCAGCGGTGGCCGCAGAAGCCAGAAAACGTGAAATTCCGGTCATGTCGTGCCTCGTATGGATGGATCGAGCACGTGTTGCGGCACGAGGTCGATCGGGTCGAAATTGACTCAAATGTAAATAGGAATGCAGCAGCCCATCGCGGCAATATTGCGCAAGGTCAATTCTCTGCTGAAGCGCAACGAATCATTGCGGGGCGGCGTTGCAACTGAGCAACTAGGCAGCGTGGGCCTGAACGCCCTTGCCCCGCGCGCGCGCACCCCCTATCTGCGCGGCAATTCTCATTCACGCCAGATTCCCAAGAGGACGACCCCGATGGCCGCGCAATACGCCTATGTCATGAAGAACATGACCAAGACTTTCCCCGGTGCCCAGAAGCCGGTGCTGAGCAATATCAACCTGCAGTTCTACCAGGGTGCGAAGATCGGCATTGTCGGTCCGAACGGCGCGGGTAAGTCCACCCTGATCAAGATCATGGCCGGGATCGACACAGATTTCACCGGCGAAGCATGGCCGGGCGAGAATATCACTGTCGGTTATCTGGAGCAGGAGCCGGAGCTCGATACGACCAAGACCGTGCTGGAAAACGTCAAGGACGGCGCGCGCGCCACCGCCGACATGGTCGAACGGTTCAACCAGATCGGCATGGAAATGGCCGAAGAAGATGCCGATTTCGATGCGCTCGGTGCGGAAATGGCCGATCTGCAGGACAAGATTGACGCAGTTGACGGCTGGACGCTCGACAACCAGCTCGAAGTTGCGATGGAGGCACTACGCTGCCCGCCGGGCGATTGGCCGGTCAAGGACCTGTCGGGTGGTGAGAAGCGCCGCGTTGCCCTCACCCGGCTGCTGATCCAGAAGCCTTCAATCCTGCTGCTGGACGAACCGACCAACCACCTCGACGCAGAAAGCGTCCAGTGGCTCGAAAACCATCTCAAGGAATATGCGGGTGCGGTGCTGATGATCACCCACGATCGCTACTTCCTCGACAATGTGGTCGGCTGGATCCTCGAATTGGATCGCGGCTCCTACTATCCCTACGAAGGCAATTACTCGACCTATCTGGAAAAGAAGGCCAAGCGTCTGGAGCAGGAAAGCCGCGAAGAATCGGGCAAGCAGAAGGCGCTCCAGCGCGAACTCGAATGGATCCGGCAGACCCCGGCCGCACGCCAGACCAAGAGCAAGGCCCGTATCCGCAAGTTCGAGGAACTGCAGAACAACCAGGACAGCCGCCAGGTGGGCAAGGCGCAGATCGTAATCCAGGTGCCCGAACGGCTGGGCGGCAAGGTGATCGAAGCCAAGAATATCTCCAAGGCCTATGGCGACAAGCTACTGTTCGAAGACCTCAGCTTCACCCTCCCCCCCGGCGGCATCGTCGGTGTGATCGGGCCCAATGGCGCGGGTAAATCGACCCTGTTCAAGATCATCACCGGCAAGGAACAGCCCGATAGCGGCACGATCGAGATCGGCTCGACCGTCCATCTGGGCTATGTCGACCAGAGCCGCGACCATCTCGATCCCAGCCACAATGTGTGGGAGGAAATCTCCGACGGGCTCGATTACATGAAGGTCAACGGGCAGGACATGAGCACGCGCGCATATGTCGGCGCGTTCAACTTCAAGGGCGCGGACCAGCAGAAGAATGTCGGCAAGCTGTCAGGCGGTGAACGCAACCGCGTCCACATGGCCAAGATGCTGAAGACTGGCGGCAATGTGCTGCTGCTGGACGAGCCGACCAATGACCTCGACGTCGAAACCCTCGCCGCGCTGGAAGACGCGATCGAGAATTTCGCCGGCTGCGCCGTTGTCATCTCGCACGATCGCTTCTTCCTCGATCGCCTCGCCACTCACATTCTGGCGTTCGAAGGCAACAGCCATGTCGAATGGTTCGAAGGAAACTTCGAAGCTTACGAGGAAGACAAGCGCCGCCGTTTGGGTGACGCTGCGGATCGCCCGACCAGGCTGGCATATAAGAAGCTGACCAGGTAGGTCGGGCGGGCCTTCCCGCTCACCCCTCGCCCTTCGCCTGTTCCTTTTCTTCCGCCGGCTTCGGCAGGAAGTCTTGCGCCAACACATGGTAGAGCCGCTTGCGGCACACCATCGCGCCGGCCCAGTCGCCAATCAGCGCGGTGGCGAACAGCGGCAGGATAGCGCCGGTGCTGCCGGTCGCCTCACTGAGGATGATCACGGCGGTGAGCGGCGCGCGCACAACGCCGACGAAATAGCCAGCCATGCCCAGCAGGACGATCGCGCCTGCCTGATCGGGATCGAAGGGCCAGGTCAGCAGGCTGCCAAACCCCGCACCAACTGCCAGCGACGGCGCAAAGATACCTCCGGGCATACCGCTGACTGCCGTGGCAAGCGCAGCGAGGAATTTGGCCGGGGCAAAGTACGGATCCGAAGCGCCGCCTTCGAGCAGCGCCCTGGTCGGCTCGTATCCCGTGCCCCAACTCGCGCCGCCGCTGGCGATGCCAAGCACGGCAACCACCAGCCCGCAGATCAGAGCCACAAGCAGAGGTCGTCGCTCCAGCAGTCCGCGCCAGCGCCCGCCCGGCCCGCGCAGCGCGAGCATCAATCGGGCGAACAGCCCGCCCAGCGTCCCGCCCAGAATCCCGGCGATCGGTGCCACGATCAGCACCGTGGTGATCGGCAGGCTCCCCGCGACCTGTCCAAAATAGATATAATTGCCGACCAGGCCCTGCGTCGTCAGGCCGGCAATCATCACCGCGCCCATCACCAGCACCGCGACGCGCTGTTCATAGGCGACCGCGAGTTCCTCGATCGCGAAGCTGATTCCGGCAAGCGGCGTATTGAAGGCCGCCGCCACGCCCGCTGCCCCGCCCGCGATATAGACGCCCGACGTCAGCCGCACGCCAAACAGGCGATGAACCTGAACCATGATGGCCGCACCCAATTGCACCGTTGGCCCTTCACGCCCCACCGATGCCCCGCCCAGCATCGCCGCTACGGTCAGCGTGATCTTGGCCAACCCGGCCTTGAGTGAAACCAGCGCCGCAGTACTCGAAGCCTCGGGCTCGCTCGCCGCGGCGATGACTTGCGGAATGCCCGAACCGCGGGTTTCAGGGGCCAGCTTGCGCGTCACCATGACGATCGCGACAAACAGTACGGGCGTCAGCACCAAAGGTAGATATTGATATCGCGATACAAGATGTTCGAACAGGCGCTGCGCTGTGTCGCCCGCATAGGTGAAGAACAGCGCCAGTATTCCAACCAGCAGTGCCCCGATCAGCGTCGCCAGACGTCTGTGCCAGTCCTGCATCTGAAACAAGTCACCCGCTTCCGGCCGAGGAATGGCATCGATGATGCGGGAAATGCGCGACATTCCCTGCCCCCTACTCCGTCAACGCAGGAAGTCCAATGTTCGATCATCAGGGGATTTGCCCTCAAGAATATCATTCAGACAAATGCCGTCAAAGATGAACGAAAGACGACTCAGATGGTTCAGTTTCATGACAGGCCGCGAAGCGTAGGACTCGGGCATCAAGAAGAGCCGCGGATGGTGGAGCGGCCCCACGAGGAGCCCACAATGTCGATCACCCAGTTTCTAAAAGGCAGCGCGCTGAGCGCCCTTGCCGCCACCATGGCGCTGACCGCCCTTCCCGCTGAAGCCGAGGCAAAGTCCCGTGACGAGCGAACCGGCCAATTCCAGAAGCGTGCAGAGCGCCAGCAATCCAACCAGGTCCGGCGCGAGGCCCCACGACGTGAAGCGCGCCGCGAAGCGCCACGTCGGACCCAGGAAAGCTCTCGCCAGCAAGTGCGCATGGAACCCCGCAATCAAGGCGATCAGCGACGGGGCCAGGAATGGAACCGCAGCGAACGCCGCGCCGACATTGCGCAACAGCGGCAGGGCCGCGAATGGAACCGCAGTGACCGCCGGAGCGATCCGCGCGCGATCCGCAGCGTTGGCACCCCGCCTAGCGCTGCGGCCAACGACACACGCAACAGCTCCTACGCGGACCGAGAGCGCAACCGCAGTTATCGCGATGGGCGCAGGGACGAGCGCCAGGGTGACCGGATCGAGAATCGCCAGATTCGCCGCGATGCCTATCGTGACGGACGCCGGGATGGATATCGCGACGGGCGCTATGCCGATCGCCGCGAAGATCGCTATGAACGCAATCGCTCCTATCGCGATGGCCGCCGTGACGGATATCGCGATGGCCAGCATTATTACCGCGATCGCCGCTATTATGGCCGGGGCGACTATCATGGCAATTACAACCGCTGGGATCGTCACAAATGGCGCAACCACCATCGTTATAATTGGTACGACTATCGCCGTTCGCACCACAGCATCTTCCGCCTGGGGGCCTATTACGCACCCTATCGCCATCACAGCTACAGCCGGATCAGCATCGGCTTTTACCTGGACGATCTGTTCTTCGGCAGCCGGTACTGGATCAACGATCCCTATGATTATCGTTTGCCGGAGGTTTACGGGCCCTATCGCTGGGTTAGGTATTACGACGATGTGCTGCTTGTGAATGTCTACACCGGCGAGGTTGTAGATGTGATCCACGACTTCTTCTGGTGACCCCCGAAGGGCGGCTCCTGTGGCTGCCGATACAGGAAACCCCCGCTGGATTACTCCAGCGGGGGTTTTCTCTTGCCGTCAAGCGGGCCGGTTTCAGCCTTTACCCGGCCACATCCGGCTGAAGCTGGGCAGCTTGTCGATGAACTGGTGCTTCAACGCACCCACTATGTGCAGCGCAATAAGGATCAGCAGCACTTCGCCGCCCGCGCCGTGGGCCTCTGCCAGTTTATGCCCCATATCCTTGTTCTCAAGCACGGGTAGCAGCGGCCAGTCGAACAGTCCCCAGAACCGGATTGGATAGCCGCTGTACGAACTGGCTAGCCAGCCGCCGAACGGCAGGCCGATCAACATGATATAGAAGATGGTGTGGATCGAACGGGCAAGCAGCTTCTCCCACCCGGCCATCTGGTCAGGCAGAGCGGGCGGCGTATGCGCCATGCGCCAGACCAGCCGCAGCACCGAAAGCAGCAGGATCGTGATGCCCAATGTCTTGTGCTGGTTGATCCAGAACAGCTTGTCGGCATCCGCTGCCTCTTCAAAAGCTTCGGCCAGACGCCAGTTCACGATCACCAATATGGCAATCAGCCAATGCAACGCGATCGCCCAGGTCGAATAACGCGCCTGTGCTGTGCCGCTCATAACCATCTCCATCCGCAATTTCGGCGCCACTTGTAGCATCGGCAGGCAAACCGGCAAGCCAATGTCTTGAAGTGCCGGGCACAATTGTTAGGACAGCAGCCATGGCAAAGGCGGCGATCATACCGGACAAGGACGGGCTCAAACGCGTGGGCGAAAGCGTGCGCCAGCGGCTCGACGCAGATCCGCAAGCCTATAAGATCGACACTGACGTAGCCGAAATATACGCGATTGGGGACTTCCTCAGCCCGGCGGAGTGCACACGGCTGTGCACCATGATCGATCTGGTGGCCAAACCCAGCACGCTGCACGAAGAGGATTATTCCAACGGTTTCCGCACATCCTATTCGGGCGATCTGGACGCGCGCGACAGCTTCGTGCTGGGCATCTCGCGCCGGATCGACGATGTGCTGGGGATCGATTCGGAATGCGGCGAATCGATCCAGGGCCAGCGCTATCTGCCCGGCCAGCAGTTCAAGCCGCATAATGACTGGTTCTATACCACAGAGAAATATTGGGAGCTGGAACGCAAGCGTGGCGGCCAGCGTTGCTGGACCGCGATGATCTTCCTCAACGAGGTGGAAGAAGGCGGCGAGACGCATTTCACCGAAGTGGGCATCAAGATAGAGCCCAATCCCGGCGTGCTGCTGGTGTGGAACAATGCCCTGCCCGATGGCACGCCCAATGAAGGCACGCTGCATGCGGGAACGCCCGTGGTAAAGGGCGCAAAATACGTCATCACCAAATGGTATCGCACCCGGCGCTGGCGCTGACGGCCTAACTCCGTTCGCCGGTCTCGCGGGCATGCCCCTCGATATGGCCCAACTCGCGCGCCAGCCGATCCAGCTTGCGCGACAGGCGGATGATCTCAAGCTGGGTTCGCAGGTTCACCTCATAATCGTGGCGCGCAGCGATTCGGTCCTTCTTCGCCTGCCGGTTCTGGCTCATCATGATGATCGGCGCCTGGATCGCCGCCAGCATCGAGAGCATCAGGTTCAGGAAGATAAAGGGATATTGGTCGAACGGGTGAAAGCCCAGGCGTTCCAGCACGCGGCTGTTGATCAGCACCCAGACAACCAGCACGAAGCCGAACGCCATGATGAAGCCCCAGCTACCGCCAACTGCCGCCACACGATCTGCCAGGCGATCGCCAAAGCTGGCATGCATTTCCGCTGTTTCCGCCGCATCCATCCCGATGAGCGTACCTGCGGCCACGCGCTCGATGACTTTCTGCTCGTCGAGGTCGAGATCCTTCAGTTCTCGCCCGAGCAAGTCACGGGCCAGACGGTGAGGATCGGCCGACTGACTCATCTTTCCAGCGCCTCGGCAATCAGCTTGCGGCTGTTTTCGATCCCGTAAAGTGCAATGAAGCTGCCCATGCGCGGCCCCTGTTCGCTGCCCAGCAGCGTTTCATACAGGCATTTGAACCAGTCGCGCAGGTTTTCGAAACCGAATTCTTCGCGCTTACCGATTTCATAGACGATCGTCTGGATTTCCTCGGCCGGCATGTCGGGCGCGATCACCTGCAGTGCGCAATCGAGCGCCTTCAGTGCCTCGCGCTCGTTCTCATCAGGCGCGCGCTTGTTGAGCGTGGGCGCGACGAAATCGCGACTATAGGCGAGCGCGGTGGAAACCAGCACGTCCAGTTCGGGATGCTTCGCCGGATCGGGATCATCGATGTAATTGCCGAGATAGGACCAGACGGATTCGCGGTCAGCCTCTGCGCCCAGCACGCCCACCAGGTTCAGCAGCAGGCCATAGCTGACCGGCAGTTTGTCACCCGCGCCGGGGGCTTCCGAACCTTCGAACCCGCCATTGGCGCGCAAAAGGTGCCACACCGGATTGCCAAGCTGCTTGTCCAGCGGTTGTTCGGCCAGCCGCTCGCGAAACTGCCAATATTCATCGACCGCGCGCGGCACGATCCCGGCGTGAAGCTGCTTGGCGCTCTTGGGCTCGCGGAAGATGTAGAAACCCATGCTCTCTTCGCTGCCATAGGTCAGCCATTCGTCGATGGTGAATCCATTGCCCTTGGACTTGGAAATCTTCTCGCCATTGGCATCGAGGAACAGCTCGTAAATGAAGGTCACGGGCGGCGGACTGCCCAGCGCGCGAACGATCTTGCTCGATTGCGTGACGCTGTCGGTCAAATCCTTGCCGCTCATCTCGTAATCGACGCCCAGCGCATACCAGCGCATCGCCCAATCGACCTTCCATTGCAGCTTGGAGGTGCCGCCCAGCGCGCTCTGTTCCACCACGCTGCCATCTTCATCGGTGAAACGGATCATGCCGGTTTCAGGATCGATGATCTCAACCGGAACCTGCAGCACATGCCCGGTCCTGGGGCTGATCGGCAGGATCGGTGAATAGGTCTGCTGGCGTTCCTCGCGCAAGGTCGGCAGCATGATGTCCAGGATGTCCTGGTTCTTGCGCATCACCTGCTTCAGCGCCTTGTCGAACCGGCCCGAATTATACATGTCGTTGGACGCGATGAATTCATAATCGAAGCCGAAGCGATCGAGGAAGGCACGCAGCATGGCGTTGTTATGCGCGGCGAAACTCTCGTGCCCCATTTCGAACGGATCAGGAATGCGGCTGAGCGGCTTGTTGAGATTGGCTTCGAGCACATGGCGGTTGGGGATGTTGTCCGGCACCTTGCGCAGCCCGTCCATATCATCGCTGAACGCCACCAGGCGCGTCTTGCCGTCTTCCGGCCTGGCCCCGATGATCGCTTCATAGGCGCGGCGCACCAGCGTGGTGCGCAACACTTCCTGGAACGTGCCGATATGCGGCAGGCCGCTGGGACCATAACCGGTTTCGAACAGCACGGGCGAACCATCGGGCTTGCCATCGGGATAGCGTTTGAGCAGCCGCTGCGCCTCCTGGAACGGCCAGGCCTTGTTAACGCGCGCGGCGGAAATCAGTTCTTGCATGCTCATGGCGCACGCCCTTTGCCCATGATGCACGATGTTGCAAGCGAGATAAGCGCGGGGCCGCCGCAAAGCAGCCCCGCAGCCCTCATCATGAGACGCTAGTCACTCCACTGCATGGTGCCCATGCCAGTCCCTCTGGTTCCGGACCAGGTGGTCGCCCCGCTCTTACCTTCATAGCGGCCGGTCTTGCCGGTGAGGCCCCCGACGCAGCCTTGCAGGCCATCTTCGTTGATACTGTTGCAGCCGAAAATCATCGAATAGCTGCCGCCAGCGCCAGATGCTTCGCAAACAACATGAAAGTCAAAAACCTTGGCATTTGGCGGTTGCGACACACCAATACAGGTCCACTTTTCGTTCTCGGTGGTCCCGTCCGAATAGGTCACTACCGAAGTGCCCTCCTGATAGCTGCCCTGGTAATTTGCATTGCCCACCAACTTCTCTGGCCCGCCGGTGGTTGCGTAGGTTCCAGTGCCCGCCAGTGCCGCGGTTGGTGCCAACAGGCACATGCCCGCAGCGATTGCGATTAGCTTACGTGTCATATTCAGGTCCTTCCCCCTTTGCGCAGCGCATGATTGCGCGCGCGTCTGCCCTGACCTGCCTTTGGCAAATCAAGCGAAAGCGACCCGCGACGACTCCGATCTTGCGATGTGACGAAATGTGAACCTCCGCCCGTAAAAGTCAAGAAACTGCGGGTTTTGGGGTTTCGCGGCGTCTAAGCGATGCGCGCCAAAGATTGATCTCGCATCGTTTGCCGGTTCTGTTAAACAGCTACCGCGGGGCAGGCAGAGGCGGCTGCGAAATCAGATCGTGCCACTACATTGATGAAAGGTTGCCCATGTCCGGAATTCAACTGAAAATCGTCACCACCGCCCTTGCCGCTTCAA
>JBNLDR010000023.1:0-22093 GCA_050304495.1 Altererythrobacter sp. | reverse complement strand
TTACCTGCTCAAGAAGGTTGACGAGCTGGAGCTGTCGGTCCGTTCGGCCAACTGCCTCAAGAACGACAACATCATCTACATCGGCGATCTGGTCCAGAAGACCGAAGCCGAGATGTTGCGGACGCCGAATTTCGGCCGCAAGTCCTTGAACGAAATCAAGGAAGTGCTGTCCAGCATGGGCCTGCGCCTGGGCATGGACATCCCCGGCTGGCCGCCTGAAAATATCGAGGAAATGGCCAAGAAGCTGGAACAAGAGCTGCTGGGCTAAAACGGGTCATGGCGGCGCACCCTTAAGTGCCGCCAGCACTGGGCTACCTTATCCGGGCCCTTTTCGAACTGAAGGAAGAATACAATGCGTCACGGAATTTCACAGCGTAAGCTCGGCCGCAAGTCGGGCCACCGCACCGCCTTGTTCCGCAATATGGCTGCAGCCCTGATCAAGCACGAGCAGATTCTCACCACGGCCCCCAAGGCCAAGGAACTGCGCCCCTATGTCGAAAAGCTGGTCACGCTGGCCAAGCGCGGCGGGCTGTCGAACCGCCGCTTGGCGATGAGCCGTTTGCAGGACGAAACCCAGCTGAAGAAGCTGTTTGAAGTCCTGGCCGAACGTTATGGCGATCGCGACGGTGGTTACACCCGCGTGATCAAGGCCGGTGTGCGCGGCAGTGACGCGGCCCCGATGGCGATCATCGAATTCGTTGATCGTGACGTGGACGCCAAAGGCCAGGATAGCGGTCCGGTGATGAGCGATGCGGAATTCGAAGACGCCTGAGCCTGACGTCACCCCAGCGAAAGCTGGGGTCTCTGGCCTGACGGTCTGACATTTCCGATCAAGATCCCGGCTTGCGCTGGGATGACGAGAGTCGAAGGGGCGGACGTTCAAAGCGTCCGCCCTTCTTGATTCTGGTATGTTCATAAAAAAAGCAATTTATATGAACGTTGGCTGTCGGTGAAGTTCAGGCTCATCTCACAGCGAATCGCCTAACTATCTCCTCACAGCCGAGGCAATCCCGCCGCGGTCCAGATGAGGAGACCCTCAAATGAGCAAGGATATCAAGGCATTTGCGAAAGGTGGGATCGCAGCCGCAGCCGTAGGCGCCATGGCATTGGTTGGCGCAACCCCGGTTCAGGCCCGCGACCGTCACGGTGACGGAATCGACGCAGGCGACATTATCGCCGGCGCAGTGATCCTGGGCGGCATCGCCGCCATCGCCAGCGCAGCAAGCAAGAATGATCGCTATCGTGACGATTACCGCTATCGCGATCGCGACTATCGCGGCGGGCGCTATGGCACTGACAACCCGCGGCGTGCGGTCGAGATGTGCGTCAGGGCAGTAGAGCGCGATGCGCGCCGGGCCGGCTATCGTTTCGCCGATGTGACCGAGATCCGTGATGTCGATCGCGAGCGTTATGGCTTTGAAGTGAAAGGCCGACTGGTGGTTGATGGCAACCGTGGATACGGGCGCTACAACTCCAGCTACAACCGTTATGATCGTTATGACCGTTCGGGTCGCTATGACCGGGGTTATGACCGCGATGCGGGCAAGTTCCGCTGCGACGTTTCGCACGGCAGGATAGTCGGCATCGACTATAGCGGAATTCGCGGCCTGCGCTGATCAAAGGGCGTAATTCGAACACCGGGCGGTTCAGGCGATGGAAAGCCTGGGCCGCCTAGTGTATGATCTATGCTTGGCGTTTGGTGGGCGCCCCGCGAAAACAGAGGAACATACCACTATGGCCCAATTTCAGCGTCTCGCCGCATTCGCCAGCCTGGCCGCCGCGCTTTCAATGGCAGCAACACCTGCCGCTGCAGCGGATTTGCCGACCGCGGCCCCCGTTTCACAACCCGAATTTATGACGCCTGGCGTATTCGATGCGGATTCGATCAACGTCCAGAACCACCGCTGGTATCGTTATCGCAGGCACAATCATGTCGATGCGGGTGATGTCATTGCGGGCGTCCTCGTTCTGGGCACTATCGCTGCGATTGCCAGCTCTGCCTCAAGGTCCGAGCGACAAAGGCGTGAGGATTACCGTGATCGCGATTACCGCCGCGATGACTATCGCGACCGGCCCTATGACTATCGCGAGCGCCGCGGGGATTCGCGCTATGACAGTGGGCGCGGAATCGACAATGCTGTGAACATGTGCCTGTCGCGGATCGAGCGCGATGTGCGCGTTGACCAGGTCGACAGCGTTGACCGCAATGGTGAAGGCTGGCGAGTCACCGGCACGCTTTACAATGGCGAACGTTTCACCTGCCGGATCGGCGAGGATGGACGGCTCGACGATGTCGATTATGGCGGCGGCTTTTCCGCCAGCGCTGCAGAGGACACCCAGCTGAGCGATGATCGTTATGCGGCGGCGTGGAACAATGTGGCCCGCAGCGAAGACGGCCGCGCACAGGATGTACCGCAAGAGGCGCAGCCTGCCTATCCGGGCGGCCCGATCGACGGCGATCTGGTGGAAGAGCCCGCCTTCGGCGGCTAATCACTCAGACGAGTTCACGGCGTCTCGATAAGTTGGCAGAGCGATCTGCCAGCGGATTGCCGCGCTGCGAAGGGCGAAACCGGCCGCAAAGGCGATCGACCAGACCGTTGCATCCGGCAATCCGGCGAAAAAACCAAGGGCGGTGAGCGAGGCCGAGGCTGCCGCCGCCGTTACATAGAGTTCCGGACGCATGATGATCGAGGGACGGCCCGCCACCACATCGCGGATAATGCCGCCCGCGCAGCCGGTAATCACGCCCATCAGCACAGCCGGGATTGGCGGCACACCGTAAGACAGCGCCTTGGCGCATCCCAGCACGGCATAGGCGGTGAGGCCTGCGCCATCGGCATAATCGAGCAGCCTACCCTCCCACCAATGCGTGGGAGTGAACCATGCCATCAGCGCCACGATGAAGCACACCGGCGCGACCCACGGGTCCTGAATCCAGAACACGGGTGCGCCGATCAGCAGATCGCGCACCGTCCCGCCACCAACCCCGGTAACGAGCGCAAAAAAGCCCATGGTGACGAAGGTCTGCTGCATCCGTGCCGCCAGCAGCGCGCCGGTCAGCGCGAAGATCGCCAGCCCCGCAATGTCCAGCAGGCCAAAGACCGGGGCGAGATCGATTGCCTCCACTGCGGCCTCAGCCGTGCAAGATGTGCGAAATTTCTTTCGCGGCGGCGATGCAGTCAAGATCGCCCCAGCGCGGCCCGATCACCTGCATGCCGCAGGGCAGGGTCGTACCATCGACCTCGCTGCCGCCTATCGGCACCACTGTGGATGGCAGATCGGGATAGGTGACCAGCCCCGACCAGGCGAGGCCGGTGGCACCTTTGACCTGCTCACCGTCAACTTCGATCATGCCCCTGAACAAAGACTGGTCCGTATGCGGCACCGCCAGCACCGGTGCGGGCGGGGCCAGCACAAGGTCGAATTCCTCGAACAACCGGTCCCAGGTGGCCATGTTCTGCGCCTGCAGGTCGAGCATGGCGAACCAGTCCGCCGCGCTTGCCTGCGTACCATTGGGCGCGGGCGCGCCATGCGCCAGCGCCGTGTTCATCATCCGCAGATAGTTCGAATGCTGCGCGGCAAGGTCAGGCAAAAGCTCCGACTGGCGCAGCACTTGCGCACCGGCATCCTGCAGCGCGGAGAGCGCAGCCTCTATCGGCCCACGCACGCTCTGATCGGGCGAGCTGACCGGATGATCGATCACGGCCAGAATGCGGCATTGCGCCAACGGCTTGTTCTTTGTCGCAAGTGGGTGGTTTGCCGCGATCGTCAGAAGCGCGGCAAGATCATCGCCATTGCGCGCAAACGGGCCAGCGACCGACAGCGCGCCGTCATGCTCCATCTGGCTGACGCGCGGCGATTGGTGGCCTCGCTTGCTGACAACGCCCCATGTGGTGCGGTGGCCCCACACGCCGCAGAAATGCGCGGGGACGCGGACAGAACTGCCGATATCGGTGCCGAATTCGGCCGGGACCATGCCGCTGGCGACGGCGGCGGCCGAACCGCCCGATGATCCGCCCGGCGATCGCGCATGATCGTGCGGATTGTTGGTGCGGCCATAGATCGCGTTGAAGCTCTGCCAGTCGGTCAGGTCTTCGGGCACATTGGTCTTGCCCAGTATCACCGCACCGGCAGCCTTCAGCCGCTTGACCACTGCGGAATCCTCGGTGGCGATGTGCCCTGCGCAATCCTTGAAGCCATATGTGGTGGGCAGGCCCTCCACGTTGAAGCTTTCCTTCACTGTCATCGGCACACCCAAAAGCGGCTGGTCCCCGGCAGGAGCCTTGCCGTCCATCGCCTTGGCCGTTGCCAGCGCGCGTTCGAAATCGCACACCGCAACCGCATTGATATGCACATCCAGCTTCTCGATCCGCGCAATGGCGTTCTCCGCCGCCTCATGTGGGCTCAATTTTCCCGCACGGATGGCGGCGGCGGTTTCCAGTGCGCCGGGCTGATCGGTCAGTTTCGGATAGGCCAAGTGAATCTCCTCTTGGGGCGATTGATGCTGCGCGCATCGCGATGCGTCAATGGGGGCGGGGCAATTGGTGACAATTGCAATCATCTCCGCTAGTCGCATGACACGAATTTTTTCCGAGGATTTCCATGCGCATCGCGATACTCCCCCTTCTGCTTGCCACCACTGCCTGCGCCACCATGCCGCCCGAGGCGCCGGCACCGGTTGCTGCTCCTGCTGCCCAAGCTGGCTATGATTTGCGCGCGCAGATGAACAAGCTGGCGGTGGTCGAGATGGCACCGGACACCAGCTATCTCAGCGCCGAGGAGCGGCAGGTGGTCAATCTGCTGATCGAAGCATCCGGCTATATGAGCGAGATCTACAAGCGCCAGCGCATCGCCGATTACGACCAGGCGCGCAGCGCGGTGGCCAACAATCGTCGCGCCGATCGCGACCTTCTGCTGGCGATGTTCGATCGCAATTTCGGCCCGTGGGACGAATTGGCGGAACTGCACCCGTTCTGGGGCAGCGAGCCCATGCCAGATGGAGCGGGCTTCTATCCCACCGATCTGACGCGCGAGGAATTTGCCGCCTATCTCGCCGCGCACCCCGATGAAGCGGCGGCGCTGACCAATGATTACACCGTGGTGCGGCGGGACGGGGACAAGCTCGTCGCAGTGCCCTATTCACAGGCTTACAAACAATGGCTCGTGCCGGCGGCGCAAAAGCTTGAGGAAGCCGCGGCGATCACCACCAACCCCAGCCTCAAGAAGTTCCTTTCGCTGCGCGCCAAGGCTTTCCTGAGCGACGACTATTTCGAGAGCGAGCTGGCCTGGATGGATCTGGAAGGCACGCCGATCGAAGTCGCGATCGGGCCTTACGAAACCTATACCGATCGCCTGCAGGGCAAGAAGACCGCCTTCGAAAGCTTCGTCACGCTGAAGGATCCGCAAGCCTCCGCCGCGCTCGATAAATACAAGGCCTATCTGCGCGATATGGAGGCGAACCTGCCGATCCCGGAGGAGCACAAGAATTTCCAGCGCGGCTTTGCCAGCCCGATCGCGGTGGCAGACCAGATCCAGGGCGGCGGCGACAATGTGCCCGCCGTCCAGACCATCGCCTTCAACCTGCCCAATGACGAACGCGTGCGCGAGGCCAAGGGCGCGAAGAAGGTGATCCTGTCAAACGTGCTGGGCGCCAAATACGATCGCATCCTGGCACCCATCGGGCGGCTGGTGCTGAGCGAGGCGCAGGCACCTCTGGTGGTCAAGAAATACATGCAGCTGGAAACGCTGTTCCACGAATTGTCGCACAGCCTGGGGCCGGGCACGATTGTAAAGAACGGACGCAAGACAACCGTCAGCGATGAGCTGAAGGACCGCTATTCGGCGCTGGAAGAAGCCAAGGCCGATGTGGCGGGCGTGTGGAACATCTTGTTCATGATGGAGAAGGGCGAGCTACCCCTGACCGAGAAAGACCAGCTGTGGCCGACTTATTTCGCCGGGATTTTCCGCTCGGTCCGATTTGGCGTCACCGATGCGCATGGCGAGGGCGCGGCGCTGCAATATGGCTATCTGAAGGAAAAGGGCGCGTTCCATTGGGACGCAGCACAGGGCCATTTCGTGATCGATCCGGCGAAGATGGAGGCGGGGCTCAAGGCGCTGCTGCATGACCAGCTGATGCTGCAGGCATTGGGCGATTACGAAGGGACCAAGGCCTTCTTCGATCACTACGCCCATATGGACGCGCACGCCGAAGCGGCGATTGCGAGCATGGACACGATCCCTGTCGATATCCTGCCGGTCTATCCCAATGGGGTGTGAGGGGCGGTATGAGAGCGATGTCTGCTAACGACCCAATTGCGGACGCAAGCGTTATGTGTCGGAATCGCCGAATTTGATCTGAGTCTCACGTGCAATGCAGAATCCTGATTGCCGCAGATGACAAATTGGGAGATACGGCGGCGATGGGGGAAAATCCGCCTTTTTCGGCCTTGTTTCGCGTCGCCATTCTCGCGCTAGGTATAAGCAAGGCCCGGGCTGCTTCTTTGCTTGCAGTCGACAAATCGCTCGTGGGCCGCTGGGCTGCTGGTACCGTCAAGCCAACCGAGCACAACCTGTCGCGCATTACACAGCTAGTTGCCGAACATGTGCCGGGATTCACCATGCACGATTGGCAGCGCGATATTGCTTCCTTTTCAAATTTGGTCGGTGTCGATCCCGGCCTGGCACATCGCTCGGTCGAGCCACCGCCGGCAGTTGGCGGCGGTGTACTCAATTGCGTCATGGAAGCACGAATCGAAACAGAGCGTCGCGGGGCTGCCTATGAGGGCTTCTGGCGGACATCCCGACCCTCTGTTTTGATGGAAGGGCGCGTGTTTCACGATTACGGCATGATCCGCAAGGGTAGCTTCGGTCTGCTGGAGGTGACCATGGGCGGTGCCGGGTTGACCTTCAAAGGTTGGGCGCTGCCGCTCGAAGGCAATCTCTTCGCCATGCTGGACGGAATGGTTGGATTCACTCCGTTGTTCCTGATCTTCAAAGGCGTGACCCTTCCTAAGGTAACCAGGCTTGATGGAATTGTCCTGCTGGCCGCGCTTGATGCCGCCCGCACCCCTGCGGCCATGCCGATTTTGCTTGAACGCGTTGGTGACCTGTCCGGCGATCGGGCCGAGGATGAGCGGACCTGTGCCGAGATGGGCAATAGCGACCCGTTCGACGAAGAGGCGGAACTGCCAGAAGAAGTGAGGGCACATCTGTTCCGCAATCTCGGCCCTGATGCAGCGGCAAAAGGGGGGGACATGTTCCTAACCGTAGCGGCTGCTACCGCACTGTCCCGCGGCATGTCGCATTTGGGCGAACTCGAAGGCTAGCTCGTTTCTTCCCTAGGCTGACTGAGCAACCTAGAACGCAACCGTTGCACCTTCCGTTGCAACTGACCGTCACTCTTATGACTCATTAGCCACCATTGTTGCCGGCAGCACTCAGGCTTCCGGATCACAATGGAGGGTATCATGAGAAAGATATCATCACGCAGATTGCTACACGGAGCTTTCGTGTTGCTTTCGAGTACCGCATTGGCGGCTTGCGGAGCGGTCATACCGGACGACTTACTGTCGTTTGAAGATTGCTGCGAAGGTTTGCCGCCGCCACCGCCCGACCCGGATCCTTCGACCCAGCCAGCAACGATTCTTGCAGCAACAGCTCCGGGAGTCGGCGGCAATACGGACCGAGTCCAATGGTCACAGGAACTCGATAACGAGGAAGTAGTCGGCGATCAGCCATTCCGGCTAGTGCAGTACGCAAGCGAGTACAATACCGGAATCCCCGCCCTGATTGGACCATCCGCGCCGACAAATAATTCCGGTGCCAGTCTGATCGTCAACATTCCGGCAGATCCAGATGGAGAAGCTAGTTTCGCCTTGAGCATCGATAACGGTGTGTATCCGGACCCGATCGCACTTACTCCGAGCGAAACGGGACCGTTCCTTGAAGCCACATTGGACGATGGCAGCCAGGTGCGTGTCTTCCTGGACAGCTCTGACCAAAGCACGACTGGTGCGGGCGGCGAATTGCAATGGACCGCTTATGGCAATTGGTCCGTGACCAATGCCACTATGGGCAATCCAACGGTCGGGGCACGTGCAGACTTCGTGACAGGGGCCGAAACGCCAGACGGCAATATGCCGACAACTGGCACGGCGACCTTTGACGGGTTTGTATTGGGAACCGTTGCGTTGGGCGAAGGTCCGAACCTGAAGGTCGCCTCCTTGAGTGGCGATGCGACGATCACAGCCGACTTCGCCAATGGAACGATTAGCGGCGGCGCGCCAACGGTCATTGCCATTCCACTAGGCCAGCTTCCCTTGCCGCAGGGCCCGATTACTCCTGGTGAAAGCCAGGCGTGGAACGGCCTGCAATTTGTCGGTGATTTTACGCAAGGCCTGAACGGGTTTTCCGGCACCACCAGCGTAACCAGTGCACCGGGCAACAGCTATTCGTTGACCGATGCAGCAGCCGGCTTCTTCTCCGGTATGTTCTATGGGCCCTCGGCAAACGAGCTGGGTGCTGTGTGGAATCTTTATGACAGCACCGGCGTGGCATCCGGCGTGTTGGTCGGAAAGCAGCCCTGAGATGCGCGCCCGGAACCTTCTTTCGGGCGCGGCCTACCGCATGTCAGCCATAGTGTTGGCATGCGGTAGTGCAGCCTTCCCGACCACCGCCGTCGCGCAAGAGGCTCCTGCAAGTCAGGTCAGCTCCTCCACGCAAGACATCTCAATCGACCAGTTCGTCGAAAGGCTCGTCCAGCAAGGGCAAATCGAAAAGGCCGAAAAGCTGCTTGAGGCCCTTGATGCGTCAACGCCAGCCAATGAACAACTGCGCTTCTTGCGGGGCTTGCTGGCGCTGAAACAGGGCGACTACCGCAAAGCGATCGATATTTTTCGTGCGATATTGGTCGATCATCCAGAAGCATTACGTGTTCGATTGGAGCTTGCCCGCGCGCATTTCATGGCAAGAGAATTCCAGAATGCTGATCGTCAATTCAGGGCGGTCCGAGCGGAAAATCTGCCGCCAGCTGTCCAGGCCAATATCGATGTTTTTCTGGGTCAAATTCGCATGGCGAAAGACTGGTCTTATGGCCTGTCGATCGCGATCGCCCCAGACACCAATATCAATGGTGCATCAACCACCCGCGAAGTTGATATCTATGGCCTACCTTTCCGCCTGTCCGATGAAGCAAGGCAAAAGAGTGGTATAGGCGCGGCAATAGATGCAAGCCTGGAATATGCGCCGCGGATTGCGCCCAATGGACGGTTCCGACTCGGAGCGGCCCTGCAGCGGCGCGAATACAAGGGAACGCAATTCGACGACATGACGCTAGCCCTCCAGGCCGGCCCACGCTTTGTCTTGCCGAAATGGGATCTCAGCCTGCTCGGAACCGGATTTCGGCGCTGGTATGGCGGGGATGCCTATGCATCATCCTTCGGTGGGCGGATGGAGGCAACTCACTACGCAGGTCCACGAACAGTATTCAATGGTTCGCTGGCCATCTTGAGAATCGAGGACGAACGGGAGGATGCGCGTAGCAGGTGGGTCTATTCCGCTTCCCTTGGCGGGATGCGCCAGATCAATCAGAAAAGCGCTGTGACCGTGCGACTTGGCATCAATCGCCAGAACGCTCAGGAGAATGCCTACTCTAACTGGGCAGGAGTGATCTCGGCGGGGTATTACCGCGAACTGCCCGAGGGGTTCTCGATCTATCTTGAACCATCGCTCGCGCTGACCGAATACGATGCGCCGCTTCTAGCATTTGGAAAGACACGCAAGGACAAGGTCGGATCGATCACCGCTGCTGTCCTCAATCGCCGTATCGTGCTCTGGCGCTTTACGCCGCGCCTTGCCTACAGCTTTACGAAATCAGACAGCAATATCGAACTGTTTGATTACAACCGGCACCGGGTGGAATTTGGACTGACGGCGGTTTTCTAGTGCTGAAGAGGGTGAGTTCTAGGGATGAAAGTATGAAGTCCGTCCGCGTTCCACCCCACTTTCGGGTATAGCCGATCAAATATGGATCGGCTTGCCCTGCACCGACATCGCGGCTTCCTTGATTGCTTCCGAATGGGTCGGGTGCGCGTGGCAGGTGTAGGCGATATCTTCTGACGTCGCGCCGAATTCCATCGCCTGCGCCGCCTGCGCGATCATCGTGCCGGCCACGCTGGCGATGCACCACACACCCAGCACCCGGTCAGTCTCCGCATCGGCGATGACCTTCACGAAACCGTCGGGTTCGTGATTGGTCTTGGCCCGGCTGTTGGCCATCATCGGGAACTTGCCAACCTTCACCGCGCCGCGTGCCTTGGCATCTTCCTCGGTCAGGCCGACGCCTGCAATTTCGGGCCAGGTATAGACCACGCCGGGGATCACATCGTGATTGACGATGCCGGTCTGCCCGGCGACGTTTTCGGCGCAGGCAATGCCTTCGTCTTCCGCCTTGTGGGCCAGCATCGGGCCGGGCACCACGTCGCCGATCGCCCACACGCCGTCAACCGACGTGCGGAAATCGTGATCGACCTCAATCTGGCCGCGCTGGTTCACTTCCAGCCCGATATTTTCGAGGCCAAGTCCCTCGGTATTGGGTCGGCGGCCGATCGAAACCAGCACGCAATCGGCCTCCAGCGTTTCCGCCTTGCCACCCGCGGCGGGCTCAAGCGTCAACGTGGCCTTCTTGCCCTTGACCGTGCAGCCGGTGACCTTGGTCGAAAGCTTGAGCTGCATGCCCTGCTTCTTGAAGATCTTGGCCGCTTCCTTGCGCACGTCGCCGTCCATGCCGGGGAGCAGCGCATCGAGGAATTCGACCACGGTCACTTCCGCGCCAAGCCGGCGCCATACGCTGCCCAGCTCAAGCCCGATCACGCCGCCGCCGATCACGACCATCTTCTTGGGTACGGATTTGAGTTCGAGCGCGCCAGTGGAATCGACCCCCACCTGCTTGTCATTATCGACTTCAACGCCGGGAAGGGGGGTGACCGAAGAGCCGGTGGCGATGATCACATTCTTCGCCGTGACAGTCTCATCGCCGACCTTGACCGTATGCGCATCCTGGAAGGTGGCAAAACCCTTCTTCCAATCGACCTTGTTCTTCTTGAACAGGAATTCGATGCCCTTGGTCAGTCCGCCGACAGCGTCGATCCGCTGGGCATGCATCTTTTCGAGGTTGAGCTTGGGCTTCACGTCTATGCCCATCTCGGCCATCGCGCCGTTCTGCGCCGCGTCATAGAATTCCGAAGCGTGGAGCATAGCCTTTGATGGGATACAGCCGACATTGAGGCAGGTTCCGCCCAGCGTTGCGCGGCTTTCTGCGCATGCCACCTTCAGGCCCAATTGCGCTGCGCGGATCGCCGCGACATAGCCGCCGGGGCCGGCACCGATGACAAGGAGGTCGTAATCGTAATTCTGGTCAGCCATGAGAATTTCTCTGTTTGATTGATACGCCGTTATGCACGGCAATATGGGTGGCAATGAACGATTTTGCGAGAAACAGGAACCTTTCGGTTGCGATCGTGCCTTCCGGGAAGAGCAGACGCAGCTGACGCTTGGTAAGCAGCCTCACGCTGTCGACAAAACGATATGCCTCGGCCTCGTCGCACGCCGTTCCGGCGTAGGCCAGTGGAAACCGTCTCATCAGCCATGCGCGCCAGCTGCGCGGTAGCCAGTGGATCGCAGGCAACGAAGGAAAATGCGGGTCGACCGGGAACCAATAGTTGGGCGTCTGAATGTAATAGGATGCCGCAACGCGACGGGTTTCGTATGCGAAAGCACCCATGTCGGGCCAATTCCCCACATGCTCGATCACAGAATTTGAATGGCACAAATCAAACATGCCATCACAGAAATCCAGCCGTCGGCCGTCACCCACGACCCATTGCAGCAGCCCATCGGGCGCGTCGGGATCCTCCACAATCTCGTCGCGGTGGAGGTTTAGCAAAGTAATCCGTACGCCCTGGGAGGCCAGAAAATCAAAGCCAATGCGGCACCAGTATTCGCTGCGGCCACCCAGGTCGAGGATCTCAAGCGTTTCACCACGGCGCGGACAGGCGATGATCAATTCGCGCAATCGGCCGTCGCGCTTGCGCCGGAACCATTCCGAAAGGGATCGCCTGATCGAATTTCGCACTTTGACGCCCGTTTAGAGATCGATCAGCATCCGCGTGGGATCCTCGATCGCCTCCTTGATGATCTTGAGCGCGGTCACCGCCTCGCGGCCATCGATGAGACGGTGATCATAGCTGAGCGCGATATACATCATCGGGCGGATCACGATCTCCCCATTCACCACCACTGGGCGATCCTCGATCCGGTGCAAGCCCAGAACGGCGCTCTGCGGGGGATTGATGATCGGGGTCGACATCAGCGAACCGAACACACCGCCGTTCGAAATTGTGAAGGTGCCGCCGGTCATGTCTTCCATCGTCAGCGTGCCGGCCTTGGCCCGCGCACCGAAGTCGGCGATGTCCTTTTCGATCTGCGCGAAACCCTTCTTGTCGCAATCGCGCACCACCGGCACCACCAGCCCATTGGGGGCGGACACGGCCACCGAAATATCGACATAGTCGTGATAGACGATCTCATCGCCTTCGATATAGGCGTTGACCGCAGGGACATCCTTCAGCGCAAGGCAAGCGGCCTTGGCGAAGAAGCCCATGAAGCCGAGCCGGATATCATGCTTCTTGGCGAACAGGTCCTTGTACTTGTTGCGCGCCTCGATCACCGCCGACATATCGACATCGTTGAAGGTGGTGAGCAGGGCGGCGTTATCCTGCGCGCTCTTGAGCCGCTTGGCGATGGTCTGGCGCATCCGCGTCATCTTGACGCGTTCTTCATTGCGCGCGCCGCCGCCGGCCGCCGGTGCGGGGGCAGGGGCAACAGCCGCGGCAGGGGCAGGAGCGCTGTCCTTGGCCTTGGCAGCTGCCAACACGTCTTCCTTGGTCAAGCGGCCATCCTTGCCGGTGCCCTTGATCGTGGTCGGATCGACCCCGTGTTCGAGCACGGCGCGGCGCACGGCAGGCGACATGGTGACTTCACCGCTGGCAGGAGCTTCCTCTTTTGCGGATGGGGCGGCCTGCTTGGCCGCCGCAGGGGTAGACGCGCCGGCGCTGGCGCCAGCATCGATCAGCGCGATTACCGCGCCGACTTCCACCGTATCGCCCACGGCGACCTGATGGGCTGAAAGCACACCCGCGACAGGCGAGGGCACATCGACCGCAACCTTGTCGGTCTCAAGGCTGGCGATCGGCTCGTCCACCGCCACGGCATCACCGGGCTGTTTCAACCATTCGCCAACGGTTGCCTCGGTAACCGATTCACCCAATGTCGGAACTTTAACTTCAGTGGCCATAATATTGATTCCTCAGGCCTTTTTCTTACGAGTTGATGTTGGCTTTGTGGTATCACCAAGGCCCAAAGCCTCGGCAATCAAGGCCGCTTGTTGCTGTTCGTGCCTGCTAGCGAGCCCGGTTGCGGGGGAGGCGGAAGCCTCGCGGCCGGCATAAGTCGGGCGCAGGCCCGGCTTGCCAGCCTCTATCGCGGCGCATTCGATCTGGCGGTCGACGAAGAACCATGCGCCATTATTGCGCGGTTCTTCCTGACACCAGACAATCTCCTCCAATTTGGTCATGCGCTTGATCCGCGCTGCCAGCGGTTCGCCGGGGAAGGGGTAAAGCTGCTCGATCCGCACGATCGAAACGTCTTCCAACCCTTCCTCGTCACGCTTCTGCATCAGATCATAGGCGACCTTGCCGCTGCACAGCACCAGGCGGCGCACCTGCTTGTCGTCAGTCTCCTTCATGTCGGACTTGATCCGCATGAAGTGATTTTCGCCCAGGAACTCGTTCGCCTCGCTCTTGGCCAGCGGATGGCGCAGCAGCGATTTGGGCGTCATGATCACCAGCGGCTTGCGGAACGGACGCAGCATCTGACGGCGCAATACGTGGAAGTAATTTGCCGGCGTGGTGATGTTGCAGACCTGGATGTTGTCATTCGCGCAGAGCTGCAGGAAGCGTTCGAGCCGGGCCGAGCTGTGTTCCGGACCCTGGCCCTCATATCCATGCGGCAACAGCAGGACCAGGCCGTTGGCGCGCAGCCATTTGGCTTCGCCAGCGGCGATGAACTGGTCGATCATGATCTGTGCGCCATTGGCGAAATCGCCAAACTGCGCTTCCCACAGCACCAGCGACTTGGGATCGGCCATGGCAAAGCCATATTCGAAGCCGAGCACGCCATATTCGCTCAAGGGGCTATCATAGACCTCGAACTTGCCATGCGGCAGCTGGCACAGCGGGATGTATTTTTCCTCGTTCTTCTGGTCGATCCAGCAGGCATGGCGCTGGCTGAAAGTGCCGCGGCCCGAATCCTGGCCGGAAAGGCGCACACCAAATCCTTCGGTGATGAGGCTTCCGAATGCGAGCGCTTCGGCGGTCGCCCAATCGAAACCGGTACCGCTTGCGAACATCTCGCGCTTGGCGTCGATTACGCGGTCCAGCGTCTTGTGGATCGTTAGATCGTCGGGGACCGTTGTGAGCGTGCGGCCCAGGCTGTCGAACAGTTTCTTGTCGATCGCGGTTTCGACATTGCGGCGCGCGGTTTCCGGATCGACCGGCTTGTTGAGACCCGCCCAGCGGCCACCGAACCAGTCCGCCTCATCAGGCTTGTAAGTCTTGCCGGCCTCAAACTCCTGCTCCAGGATCTGGACGAAGCGCATGCGCGTTTCACCGGCCCAATCCTTGTCGATCACGCCCTGATCGATAAGCTTGCCCGCATAGATCTCGCTCACTCGCGGATGCTGGCGAATGGCCGAATACATCAGCGGCTGGGTAAAGCTCGGCTCGTCGCCTTCATTGTGGCCGAAGCGGCGATAGCACCACATGTCGATCACGATGTCGCGCTTGAAGCGCTGGCGATATTCGATCGCGAGCTTGCAGGCGAAAGTCACTGCTTCGGGATCGTCACCATTGACGTGCAGGATCGGCGCCATCACGCCTTTGGCCACGTCGGACGGGTAGGGCGACCCGCGCGAGAATTTGGGTGCGGTGGTGAAGCCGATCTGGTTGTTGATGACAAAATGCAGGCAACCGCCGGTGTTGTAACCATTGACGCCGGAGAAGCCGAGGCATTCCCACACGATGCCCTGGCCGGCAAAGGCGGCGTCGCCATGTAGCAGCACGGGCAGGACTTCCTGGTGCGTGTCCAGATCCTCGCGGATTGCCTGCTGCGCGCGCGCCTTGCCCAGCACCACCGGATTGACCGCTTCGAGGTGGGAGGGATTGGGGACCAGCGACATATGCACCTTGATCCCGTCAAATTCGCGATCGGTGCTGGTGCCGAGGTGGTATTTGACATCACCCGAACCGGCAACGTCGTCAGGATTGGCGCTGCCACCAGAAAATTCGTGGAAGATCACGCGATATGGCTTGGCCATGACATTGGCGAGCACGTTGAGCCGGCCGCGGTGGGCCATGCCGTAAACGATCTCGCGCACACCCATGGCGCCGCCATATTTGATCACGCTTTCGAGTGCGGGGATCATCGATTCCCCGCCGTCGAGGCCGAAACGCTTGGTCCCGACATATTTCCTGCCAAGGAATTTCTCATATTCCTCGCCGCGAATAACGGCGGCCAGGATCGCCTTCTTGCCTTCGGGCGTGAATTCGATCAGCTTCTCCACGCCTTCGAACCGTTCCTGCAGGAAGCGGCGCTCCTCGACATCGGAAATGTGCATGAATTCGAGGCCGATCGTGCCGCAGTAATTGTGGCGCAGGAGATTGTGCAACTCGCCAACCTGGATCCAGTCGCGGCCCAGATTGCCGCCGACATAGACCTCCATATCCTCCTTGCCCGCAAAGCCATGCCATTCCAGCGTGAGATCCGCCGGGACCTCCATATGGTGCAGGCCCAGAGGATCGAGGTTTGCGGCCATATGCCCGCGCACGCGGAAGATGCGGATCATCAGCATGGCGCGGATCGAGGCATCGGCCGCCTGCTCGACCGACTTGGCGTCGGTCGGCTTGCCTGCCTTGGCCGCAGCTTCCTTCACCGCCAGCTTCATGGCGGTGGGGTCGAGCGATTTGGTCAGCTCGTCTTCGCTGTCACCGCCAACCAGCGGCCAGCGCGGATTGGCCCACGACGGGCCCGGCTGTGGATCGTCGGGAAAGAAATCGAGATTTTCGTTACCCATTGGGTATCTCCGTGGGGAGGAGGAGGACTAGGCAAGCTCCTTCAGCATGGCGTCGAGCGTCGTGCCGAGTTCGCTGGGGGAGGGTGAAACGCGGATGCCTGCTTTTTCCATCGCGGCAATCTTGTCTTCTGCGCCACCCTGGCCGCCCGAAACGATCGCGCCGGCGTGGCCCATGCGGCGGCCCGGAGGGGCGGTGCGCCCGGCGATAAAACCGACCATAGGCTTCTTGATGCCCTGCTTGGCCTTGTGGGCTTGATGAAGTCTGCGGCCTCCTCTTCTGCACTGCCGCCGATTTCGCCGATCATGATGATCGACTTGGTCGCATCGTCCTTCAGGAACAGGTCGAGCACGTCGATGAAATTGGTGCCGTTGACCGGGTCGCCGCCAATGCCGACTGCGGTGGTCTGGCCCAGGCCGACCATGGTGGTCTGGTGCACGGCTTCATAGGTCAGCGTGCCAGAGCGGCTGACGACACCGACCGAACCCTTCTGGAAGATCGAGCCGGGCATGATGCCGATCTTGCATTCGCCCGGCGTCAGCACGCCGGGGCAGTTGGGGCCGATCAGGCGCGATTTCGAACCGTCGAGCGCGCGCTTGACGCGCACCATGTCCAGCACCGGAATGCCTTCGGTGATGCAGACGATCAGCTCCATCTCGGCATCGATCGCTTCAAGGATCGAATCCGCAGCAAAGGGCGGCGGGACATAGATGCACGACGCGGTGGCGCCGGTCGCCTTCCTGGCTTCGCCCACCGTGTCATATACGGGCAGGCCGATATGCTCGGTTCCACCTTTGCCCGGCGTAACGCCCGCAACCATCTGCGTGCCATAAGCGAGCGCCTGCTCGGTGTGGAAAGTGCCGGTCTCACCGGTCATTCCCTGCGTGATGACCTTGGTGTCTTTGTTTACGAGGATGCTCATTTGAGTTCCTTTGATTACTTGATTAGCCAAACTGCAAATGCGGCAATTGCAATTGCTGCGATTTGAAGTGCCACGGACGAGAGGCGTTCACGCCACCGCAGGCGTCTATCGGTAAAGAAAGTGATCAGCGGTCCAATCAAGAGCGCTGGTATTAGGTGCGGGGCGAACCATGCGACGGCAACCGATATCGCAATCATGACCATGCCAAAGACAGCGAACAGGGGCGCATCCTGTCGGAACGGAGATGGCCCTATTCGCTTGGGGTAGCCAGACTTCGCCATCACGCCAGCGAGGGTTCCAGCCCCTTGCAGGCCACCAGCAGTTCCTCGACCGCGTCGACCGAAACCTTGAGGTTCTTGGCTTCTTCGTCGCTCAGTTCGATTTCGACCACATCTTCGATGCCGTCCGCACCGATCACAGCCGGGACGCCGACATAGAGGCCGTCCACGCCATATTTGCCCTCGACATAGGCGGCGCAGGGCAGGATGCGCTTCTGGTCACCCAGATAGGCTTCAGCCATGGCGATGGCCGAGGTGGCGGGGGCGTAATAGGCCGAACCGGTTTTGAGCAGGCCGACGATTTCGCCGCCGCCCGAACGGGTGCGAGCCACGATCTCGTCAAGGCGGCTAGCGTCCACGCCCTTGATCTTGGCAAGGTCATGCACGGGGATGCCGCTGATGGTGGAATAGCTGAGCACAGGCACCATGGTGTCGCCGTGGCCGCCGAGCACGAAGGCGTTCACGTCACGCACCGAGCATTCGAACTCCCAGGCGAGGAAGGTCGCAAAGCGCGCGCTGTCGAGCACGCCAGCCATGCCGACCACCTTATTGGCGGGCAGGCCGGAAAATTCGCGCAGCGCCCAGACCATCGCATCGAGCGGGTTGGTGATGCAGATCACGAAGGCGTCGGGCGCATGGTTCTTGATGCCTTCGCCGACGGCCTTCATGACCGACAGGTTGATGCCCAGCAGGTCGTCGCGGCTCATGCCCGGCTTGCGCGGCACGCCGGCGGTAACGATGATCACGTCCGCGCCTGCGATATCGGCATAGTCATTGGTGCCGGTAATCTTGGCATCAAACCCTTCAACCGGGCCGCACTGGCTGAGGTCCAGCGCCTTGCCCTGCGGCATGCCTTCGGCAATGTCGAACAGGACGATGTCGCCCAGTTCCTTCTTGGCGGCGAGGTGGGCGAGGGTGCCACCGATCATTCCAGCGCCGATAAGTGCGATCTTCTTGCGGGCCATTTTGAGGACTATTCCTTCGCTTGGGGGTTGGGACGCGAAAACCTTGGCCGATTTGGCGCATTCCCTTACGTCCCGCGAGGGGCTGCACCCGACCGTTCACCACGGCCCTAGGCTGCACTTCGCCCTATTGCAACTGGCAAAAAGGGTGTTTTAGGAACTATCTTTGCAAACTATTCGCAATAGCAATAAGAGCGTCAAGAAATGCGCGTTCCGCCTTGAGGCGAGAGTTATGGTTCATGCAAATGTGGATATGGACTCAGCGTTAATGGCGCCCGGCAACATGGCACGCGGCACAGTGGGGCCTGCGGCAGGCCGCAATTGTCAGGCGGTCAGGCGGCCCTCGGTCTCGGCATCTTCGCCGCGTTCCTGCGCCAGCAGCATGGCGGCCTGGTAATCCGGGACGGCGCGGCTGAAATAGAAGCCCTGGCCCAGCGTACAACCGGCGTCGCGCACCGCCTGGACCTGCTCGACTGTCTCGAGCCCCTCGGCGACGATCTCCATCTCCAGCGTCGAGCCCATTTCGGCAACGGCGCGAATGATCGCATCGCTCTTGCGTCCGACATTGGGGCCGGACACGAAGCTGCGATCGACCTTGATCTTGGAGAAGGGGAAGGTGTTGATATAGCCGAGCGAGGAATAGCCCGTGCCGAAATCGTCCAGTGCGAAGCGGACTCCTGCCTGTGACAATTCCTCGATAAAGGCCGCTGTATTGTGATTGTCTTCCACAAACAGCGTTTCGGTAACTTCCAGCTCCAGCCTTGACGGTGACAGGCCTGCTTCGCGCAAGGCGTTGAGGATGCCCAGCGCCGCGCCCGGTGCCTTGATCTGCAAGGGCGAGAGATTGACAGCGATGGTGACGTCATCGGGCCAATTTGCGCAAGCGCGCGCCGCCTGCGCGGTGATCCAATTGCCCAGCGTGACAATGACGCCGGTCTCTTCCGCTACCGGGATGAATTCGTCCGGCTTCAGCTCGCCCTTTTCCGGATGGAACCAGCGCACCAGCGCTTCGAAGGTGCGGATCCGGCCGGTTGCAAGGTCCACGATCGGCTGGAAATAGATCGACAGTTCGTTGCGCTGGATCGCCAGCCGTAGCTCTTCCTCGATTTCGCGGCGGCGCAGCAGATTGCGTGTCATCGACTGGTCGAAGAAGCGGGTTTGGGCGCGACCGCCCAACTTGGCGTGGTAAAGCGCCAGATCGGCATGCTGCATCAACTGGTCGGCATCGGTGCCGTCTTCGGGCAGGATCGCCACGCCCAAGGATGCGCGCACTTCCAACCGGTCACCATCGATCCGAATCGGTCGCATGATCTCCGCATGGATTTCGCTGGCGATCCGTTCGCTGTCCTTGCGATCCGCGATTGGGCAGAAAATGATATATTCGTCGCCGCCAAAGCGCGCGATCGTGGCACCTTCAGGCGAGACTTCGCGCAATCGCCGCGCCACTTCCGACAGGACGCGGTCGCCCACCGGGTGGCCCAGCAAGTCGTTCACTTCCTTGAAGCGATCGAGGTCGATCCAGATCAGCGCGAGCTGGCTATCGTCCTTGCGACCCATCAACGTCTCGGCGATGGCATGGTTGAGGCCTGCGCGATTGGCGAGGCCGGTTACGACATCGGTTCGCGCCAGATGCTTCATCTTTTCGGCTAGCCGGGCACTGGTTTCCGCCGCAGCGATCGAGTCACGTAGCACCCGGAAGACATTGAAGGTGATGGACATCATCGCCGGAATCAGCAGCAGCATGGTCACGAACAGCGCGATCATGGGCAGGGAACCGAGCCACAATGCCGCCGCCATGATCGGCACACACACCAGCAGCAACTGGCCCATGGCAATCGTGGGCCGGCCGGCATTGCGCGCGCAGATACCAACGGCGTAGCAGGTGGCGTTGGCGGTCATCAGCACCTCTACCGCGGCGCCGACATTTTCGACGATGGTAATGGCCGCAATTGCGCCAAGCAGAAAGGCATAGGTGAACGCGCCGACCTCGTAGACCAGTTCGAGCTTGCGGGTGCTGGTACTCTCCTCATCGGGAGACAGGCCCATCGCCGCAGTTACGCGCGCAACCGCGACAACAGAGAGCAGGATACAGCCGAAATAGAGCGCCGAGCTGCCCGAAAGCCATGCGGCAATGGCGGTGGAGGCGATCCCGTTGAATGCGCCGATCGCCAGGCTGCCCGGCTGGGTATAAAGCGTTTTGACGAGTGTGCGCCGCACCCGCTCGGATAGATTATCCGACCGGTTGCGCCGTGAGAACCACGAACGCATGTTAAATGTGGCCTTGCCCATCGTCATACACCCACGTGCATAATGCAAAGGTGTCACCGCCGAGTTAACGGGTTACTTACCAAATTCGCGCCGCAATTTTGCGCTGTTTTGGAATAGCCTGCGTGGCCCGTTCCCGGCTTATGGTTTCGCGCGGCGTTCGAATTGCAGCGCCATCCGCCGGTCGAGCTGCCGGCAAATCTCCAGCCAATGGTCATATTCGCTGCGATTGCCCGCGAAAAACGCCGCTTCTGCGCGCCCGCGCGCCTCGCGCGCAGCGCCGATCCCGTATTTCGCAAAATGGTAGAGCGCAGCGCGCAGGACCTCGGCGCTCGCCAGTTCGCAATTGTCGTTCGCGGCGGGGCCACAGCGGCGAAATGCCAGAACTTGCGCGATGGGAGAGAGAGCCGCAGTGCGAGCAGCGGCGAAATGGATCGTCATTCTTATTATCCCGAAGGTTTTCAGCGAGTACCGGGCATATAGTGCGAAGCGCCTAAGGCTTGGTTCCGCGACAAGGTTTCGCACCCGTTAATCGTGAAAAAGGCGGAACGCCCCTAGTTCGCCGCTTTCGACGGATCGACCTTCCAGCGGCCCGCATTGGCATATTCATCCTTCACCCGGCCTGCCCCGGCATAGGGAGTGTTCGGTGCTTGCGATGACGCTGGCGTCATGGCGGCAGCAGGTAAAGCGGCGCGCGTGGGCGAGCCATAGGCCGTAATTGCCGTGTCGGTTGTGGTCTGTGGAGTGTGGCCCGCGAATGCAGCGCCACCGGCGGGCGCCTGCGTGCGGGCAGCCAGACTCTCGCGGCCTGAATAGAGGTCACTAAAGGCGCTCGGCAGCCCCGCGGCGCCGCGCCAGCGATAGAAGCGGTGCGCACCGATCGTACCGATATGGTCGAGCGTCTTGGCCCAATAGGGGGTGACCCAATTGGTGTGGTAATGCGTCGCCAGGCCGATCGGCTCGTATACCTCGCCAGCGAGCGCGCGTGCAGCCACACGTTGGGCTCTCTCCCATGCCGTGCGGCTAGGCTGGCGCGCCAGCGAACCGTCGCAGGTAAAGGTGAACTGGCAACCGGTTGAGCGCTGCGAGCCCTGAAAAACCACGCCGCATACGCTGTTGGGATAGGTTGGATGGGCCACGCGGTTGAGCACCACCTGCGCCACAGCGCGCTGTCCGGCCTCGCTCTCGCTCGCGGCCTCGTAATAGATCGCCTGAGTCATGCAGCGCAGAGCGCGCGCCTTGTCGATCCCGCTCCCGGCGCTGAGAAACGCCCTGGCGGCGGGACCAGCATCGATCCGCTTGCCCAGCTGGCTGGCGTCTTGCGCGGTATCCTTGGGATCGAGCGCAGGCAGGGCGAGCGATGCTTCGGGCGCGTCTTCGAGATAGTAGAATGCAGAACCGGGAAATCCCATACCAGGGGTTTCGAACGGCATCACTTCTCGCGCCGAGCCCAGCTGCGCTTGATCCCGTTCGAGCGTGGAA
>JBNLDR010000022.1:0-22322 GCA_050304495.1 Altererythrobacter sp. | reverse complement strand
AAAGTCCAGGTGCGCTGACCCGCAATCTGGCAATATTTCGCAAAGTCCATGCCATCGGGGGCAAAGTAGTCCGTGTGCGGCTTGAACTCCTGCCCCACGGCATAGCGCTGACCCTGCACGGGCTCCCCATATTTGGGATCGATCCGGTTGAACGCCTGCAGCTTTGCCTCCAGTTCCTGCACCGCAGGCTCTTCTGCGGCGAGATCACAGGTCTCACTGGTGCGGAAATATTGATCGCCATTCGCGTCTGCCAGCGTGGACGGGCGTCGATTTGACTCGATCAATTGCATCAATCGCTCGCACAGCGAAGGGTCGAGAAAATTCCTCACTTGGAACAATTCCGCGCGCGCTGTGGGGACGCGCTGGACCCTGGCATGGCTGAGCAGGATTTCCGCGGAAGATTCGCGCAACGCCGTCATTGGCGCAGGATAAGCTGGCATGGCCCAACGGCAAGTGTGAAATAATCTTGCGTTTGGGGGGCGGAGGCGAAGTTTTCGCTTCCAAATGCGGGGGACTTGTGCAACAGGCTCGCCCCCGCTGCGGCGAGCCTTGACGGGCCTGCCAAGGCTTCTATCAGCCCCGCTTGCGCGGCATGCGAATGACAGCGGGCCGGGGCATGTGGCGATCGTAGCTCAGTTGGTTAGAGCGCCGGTTTGTGGTACCGGAGGTCGCGGGTTCGGATCCCGTCGATCGCCCCATTTCCCCCTCATCTCCCTGCCAGACCGCGCCTGTAACAAAGGCAAGTGCAATGACGGCTTTCTGGACCGAACCGGATTTTGACGACCACGAGATGGTGCAGTTCGTGCACGATCCGGCGAGCGGGCTGACCGCGATTATCGCGATCCATTCCAGCCATCTTGGCCCGGGCGCTGGCGGCACGCGGTTCTGGCACTATGCCGATCCTGCGGGCGCGATGCGCGATGCCCTGCGTTTGAGCCGCGGCATGAGCTACAAGAACGCCATGGCCGGCCTGCCGATGGGTGGGGGCAAGGCGGTGGTTCTGGCTGACAAGCGGTGCACCAAGACGCCCGAAATGCTCGCCGCATTCGGCGATGCGATAGAGGCGCTGGGCGGGCGCTATGTGACCGCCGAAGACGTTGGTATGAGCGAAGCCGACATGGTCGCGATTTCGCGGCATACGGCCTATGTCTCTGGCCTGCCGGTGGAAGGCGAAGACGCCGCGGGCGGCGATCCGGGGCCGTTCACGGCCATGGGCATCTATCATGGCATCAAGGCCGCGGTCCGCCACAAGTTGGGCAAGGACAGCGTTTCTGGCGTACATGTGGCGATCCAGGGCACTGGCAGCGTGGGCGGCGGCGTTGCGCGCCTGCTGGCCAGGGATGGTGCAAAACTGACGTTGGCGGATGTAAACGAGGAGCGGGCGAGGGCGCTGGTAGCTGAGCTTGACGGCGAATGGGCCGCGGCGGATGCGATCATGAGCGTGACCTGCGATGTGTTCAGCCCCAATGCCCTTGGCGCGATCCTCGATGACGAGGGAATTGCTCGGCTCGATTGCCCGATTGTTGCGGGCGGGGCCAACAACCAGATCGCCCGCGCGCATCACGGCGCGGCGCTGGCGCAGCGCGGGATCCTTTACGCGCCGGACTATGTCATCAATGCGGGTGGGATCATCAGCGTGGCGATGGAATATCTTTGCCGCCAGCATGGCCAAGCCTGCGACATCAACGAGGTGCGCAAGCGGATCGCGCAGATTCCTGAACGGCTTGAGCAAATCTGGCAGGAATCGGACAGCAGCGGCGTTTCGTCCGACGTGGTGGCCGATCGCATGGCGCAAAAATTGATTGGGCGCTGAAAGCGAGCCGATTGGTCTTGCGGGGGGGGCTCTGCGCTGCAATAGCGACAGCCAAAGAAATCCCATGCACGGCTACGCAAACCCCACCCGATTCCTGTCGCTTGCCAGCTGGCTGACGCCGCTATTGCTGGCGAGCGGAGCCTTGCTTTCCGCCGGTGCGCTATATTGGGGCCTGTTCCAGGTCCCGCCTGACCGCTTGATGGGCGAAACGGTGCGTATCCTCTATCTCCATGTTCCCGCCGCATGGCTGGGAATGGGCGGCTGGACCGCGATTGCGCTGTCGAGCCTGGTCTTCCTTGTCTGGCGGCATCCGCTGGCGGCGATTGCAGCCCGCGCGGCGGCTGTGCCGGGCATGTGCTTCACTGCGATTTGCCTTGCTACCGGATCGATCTGGGGCCGGCCTACCTGGGGCGCATGGTGGGTGTGGGACGGGCGACTGACCAGCATGTTGGTGCTGCTGTTCCTCTATGCCGGATATATCGCCCTGTCGCAGGCGGCCGCGCGTGATGGCGCGTCCAGTCGCATCCCCGCGATCTTTGGGCTGGTTGGTGCGATCAATATCCCGATCATCAACCGCTCAGTCGTATGGTGGAATTCGCTCCACCAGCCGCCCTCTATCACCATGGGTAAGAGCGCGATCGATCCCGAATTCCTGGTGCCGATGCTGGTCGGAACGGTGGGCTTCTCGTTGCTGTTTGGCGGGGTTGTGCTGGCGCGGATGCGCGCCCTTATTGCAGATTTCCAGGCCGAGGCGCGGTTGCGCAGGCGGGCGATGGAGGCCGCATGATGTCCGAATCGCTCGATCAGTGGAATTTCGTGATCGCCGCCTATGCCGTGGGTGTGGGCGGGACGATAGCGATGGTGGCGTGGAGCTGGATTTCGATGAAGCGGGCCGAGGCCCGCCGTGACAAGGTGAAGCGCAAATGAGCATGATCAAACCCAAGCATCAGCGGCTGGTGCTGGTTGCTCTGGCGCTGGTGGCGCTGGTCGGAGCCGGATTGATGGCGGCATGGGCGCTGCGTAACCAGGCGAGCTATTTCTACCTGCCCAGCCAGATGGTGGCCGATCCGCCCAAACCGGGCCAGCCGGTTCGTTTGGGCGGCATGGTAGAGGCCGGATCGCTCCAGACATTGGCAGACGGCGTGACAATCGCCTTTGTCGTATCTGACGAGAAGGGCTCACGCGTGCCAGTCCGATATTCCGGCATTACGCCTGACCTGTTTGTAGAGGGTTCGGGCGTTGTCGCAGAGGGTAGCCTGGGCGCGGACGGGACGTTCCTTGCTGACAACCTTCTTGCCAAGCATGACGAGAATTACGTTCCGCGCGAATTGCAGGAAATGAGCGAGCATCAAGCAGCCAAGATGGCTGAAGAGACCACGGTCGGGATCGAATGATAGCTGAACTGGGTCTCGTCGCGCTGTGGCTGGCAGCGGCCCTGGCCGCGTTACAGCTGTTTGGCGGGGCCCTGGCTCAAAGGAATCTCGATGGAGATCTGACGGTGCTGGTGCGCCCGGCGGCGGTTATGCAGGGCTTGTTGGCGGCCTTCGCGTTCCTGATGTTGATCTGGGCCTTCGCGGTCACCGATCTTTCGGTGAAGCTGGTGGCCGAAAATTCGCATTCGATGAAGCCGCTGATCTTTAAGATCGCAGGGGCGTGGGGCAATCACGAAGGTTCGATGTTGCTGTGGGTCACGGTCATGTCGCTTGCGGGAGGGCTGATTGCGTTCCTCGAGCGCCGCTTGCCCGAAAAGACGATGCAGGCGACCCTTGCGGCGCAGGGCTTCGTTGCGCTGGGCTTTTACGCCTTCCTGCTGTTCGCCTCCAATCCGTTCGAACGCTTGCCGGTTCCGGCGGTAGAGGGGCTGGGACTCAATCCCTTGCTGCAGGATATCGGCCTGGCCTTCCATCCGCCAACGCTCTATTTCGGCTATGTCGGACTGTCCGTGGCGTTCAGCTTTGCGGTTGGTGCGCTGTTGACCCGGCAGGTCACACCTGAATTCGCCCGTGTGATGCGGCCCTGGATCCTGGGTGCATGGGTTTTCCTGACAGTCGGCATCACGGCTGGTTCCTATTGGGCCTATTACGAGCTGGGATGGGGCGGCTGGTGGTTCTGGGACCCGGTGGAAAACGCCTCGCTCATGCCATGGCTGGCCGCGACCGCGCTGCTCCATTCGGCCAGCGTCCTTGCCGCGCGCGATGCCCTGCGCACCTGGACGATTATGCTGGGCGTGATCGCCTTTTCGATGAGCATGGTCGGCACCTTCCTGGTGCGATCAGGCATCCTCACCAGCGTCCACGCCTTTGCCGTCGATCCAGAACGCGGGACCTTCATCCTGGGGCTGCTGGCGCTCTATATCGGCGGTGCCTTGCTGATCTTCGCCCTGCGCGCCGGGAGCATTGCCGAAGGGCAACGTTTCAAGCTGCTGAGCCGCGAGGGCGCATTGGTGTTCAACAATGTCATGCTGTCGGCGACATTGGGGATCGTTCTGTTCGGCACGCTCTATCCCCTTCTTACCGAGGCGTTCGATGTGCGGGTTTCGGTCGGGCCGCCCTATTTCAACCCGGTTGGGGCCATCTTTGTCATCCCGATGTTGCTGGTGTTGGCGGTGGGGCCGTTGCTGCATTGGCGCGGTGACAATTGGCAGCGGGTCAAGCTGCCGGTGGCGGTGTTTGCCGCGATCGCGGTAACCGCAGCGGTTATATCCAGCCTGATCGGCGATGTTGGCGTCCTGCCGCTGTTGGGCCTGGCGATTGCGCCGGGGCTGGCGGTCGGCAGTTTCTGGCCGCTGAAGGGGCGCAGGCTCACGAGAGTGCCAGTCGCGACCTGGGGCATGGTTGTGGCGCATTTCGGGATCGCTGTGGCACTGTTCGGTATGGCGAGCGAAAGCGCCTTCACTAGCGAACGGCTGGCCGCGGTTGCACCGGGTGACACCGAGCAGGTGGCAGGCTGGGAAGTGACGCTGGAGAGCGTCGATCCGGTCGCCGGACCCAATTGGACCGCATTGGAAGGCCACATCCTTGCGGCGCGCGGTTCGGGCGAGCCGGTGCGGCTCGATCCGCAGGCGCGCAATTTTTGGGCTCCGCCGCAACAGACCAGCGAAAGCGCCTTGCTGACGCGGTGGGACGGACAACTTTATGTCGTGTTGGGTGACATGACGAGCGACGGACGCTGGCAGCTGCGCCTGTGGTGGAAGCCCTTTGTCACTTTCATCTGGTATGGCGGCCTGCTGATCGCGTTGGGCGGAATCCTCTCGATCCTTGGCCGTTTGCGTGACGATCTGCGCCGCCGCGAGGTTCGTCGACGCGCAGCGGAGCGCCGCAGAGACCGCAAACTGGCGGGGCAAGGCTGATGCGCTGGACGAAGTGGATCCCGCTGGTGCTGTTCGCCTTCTTTGCCGGGCTGGCGCTATATCAATTGGGGCGTCCGAAGGATGAGTTCATCCATTCGACCATGATCGGCAAGCCGCTCCCGGCATTCGACTTGAGGCCTTCGATCGAGGGGCGGCCGGGCGTGGCCTTGAAGGATTTTCAGGATGGCAAGCCGCGCCTGCTCAACATCTGGGCGAGTTGGTGTGTGCCCTGTATAGCCGAGGCGCCGCAGCTTGAACGCCTGCAGCAGCAAGGGGTGGAGATTTTCGGCGTGGCGATCCGCGACCGGCCTGAGAATGTCGAGCGCTTCCTTGGCAATTACGGCAATCCCTATGCGCGGATCGGGGCGGATGACCTCAGCGAACTCCAACTCGCAATCGGATCATCAGGTGTGCCTGAAACCTTCGTGATCGATGGCAAGGGCGTGATCCGGTACCAACACATTGGCGACATTCGCGTAGATGACGTGCCTATGTTGCTGGAGAAATTGCGGGAGGCGGGTGAATGAGGTTGCTGCTCGCCCTGGTCGCTGCGCTGTTGGCACTGCCGCTTGCCGCGCAGGACAGCATGCCGCCGGCACCCTATGCCTATCGCCAGCTCGACGATCCGGCGCAGGAGGCCAAGGCGCGTGCGCTGATGGAAACGCTGCGTTGCCTCAAGTGCCAAAGCCAGTCGATTGCCGATAGCGATGCGTCGATGGCAGGCGATATGCGCCACCAGGTCCGCACCCGCATCGCCGCTGGTGAGGAGCCGGAGGCGATCCGAGCCTGGCTGATCGAGCGCTATGGCGACTATGTCAGCTATGAGCCAAAGATCAGCGAAACCACTTGGCCGCTATTTGCGATTCCCCTGCTGTTGATCGCCGTGGCGGGCCTGATAATTTCGCGTCGGATCGGGCGACGCGGCAAAGGGGATGGGGCATGATCTGGCTACCGATCCTGGCGCTGGCGGCACTCGCCTTTCTGGTAGCGGCCTTCGTGCTTCGTTTGCCCAGGAGCGGCTGGGCGATGTTTGGCGCGGTGCTGATGTTGGGATTGGCCGGATACGCTCTGCAGGGATCGCCCGGCGTGCCTGCGGCGCCCAAGCCGGCTGCGGCCAATCAGAGCAATTCGGGCGAAGCCATGGTCGACGCAAGGCGATCATTGTTCGATCCGGCGCAGCCCAAACCCCAATATCTCACCGTGTCAGACGCTTTCGCCCGCCGCGGGAAGTATGAGAGGGCGGCGAACATGCTGCGCTCTGGTTTGGCTGAAAATCCCGGCGATGGCGAAAGCTGGCTGGCATTGGCGAATGCATTGGTCGAACATGCCAATGGCCAGATCACGCCCGCCGCGCTCTATTCCTATGGCAAGGCCGAAGAGGCGCTGCCGAGACATCCCGGCCCCGCATATTTCCTGGGATTTGCGCTGATCCGTTCGGGCCAACTGGGGCAGGCGCGGGCGGTCTGGTCCGAATTGTATGAGAGTACACCGCCCGATGCGCCATGGCGGGGCGACCTTGCCCAACGCATCGCGCAGCTCGACGAACTCATCACCAGGATGCAGGGCGCAGGCCCGCAATAGCGATATGTTGCAGGCGCGAACTGCCGGTGCTAAGCGCCGCCGCCTTGCCTGCAGGCGATTCTGCGGGACACGATCCAAGCAATTGGGGCAGTACCGGGAAATGATCGGGAAATCCTAGGTAATGAGCGAAGCTTCACAACAACCTGCAGGCATTGGCGACACACACAGCCAAAGTGCGTCTAAAACCGCGCTGGCCGTTGGCGCGATCGGCATCGTCTTTGGCGATATCGGTACCAGCCCGCTCTATGCCTTTCGCGAGACGTTCTTAGGTGAGCACTCGCTGGCGATTGACAAGCTGCATATCTATGGCGTCGTCAGCCTGATTTTCTGGTCGATGACGCTGATCGTGTCGCTGCAATATGTGACGTTGCTGATGCGCGCCGACAACAAGGGGCAAGGCGGTACGCTGGCGCTGGTCGCCATGCTCACCCACCATGTGGGGCGCACCAAATACGGTTGGGTGACAATCCTGCTGGGCGTTTTCGCCACTGCGCTGTTCTATGGTGACAGCATGATCACGCCAGCGATTTCGGTTCTGTCGGCGGTTGAAGGCCTCACTATTGTCAATGCGAGAATGGAGCCTTTGGTTATCCCGATCGCGCTGATATTGCTCATCTTCCTGTTTCTGATCCAGCGACGTGGAACGGCCAAGGTCGGAGCATTGTTTGCCCCAGTGATGATTGTCTATTTCGTGACGATCGCAGTGCTGGGGATCATTCACATTGCCGAGAATCCCCATATCCTGCAGGCGCTTAATCCGTGGTATGCGGTGCAGTTCTTCCTCGCCGATGGCCGGATCGCCTTTCTTGCACTGGGTTCGGTCGTGCTGGCGGTGACGGGTTCAGAAGCGCTCTATTCGGATATGGGGCATTTCGGACGCGGCCCGATGCGGCTTTCGTGGTTCGGCTTCGTCATGCCATGCCTGCTGCTAAATTATTTCGGGCAGGGGGCGATGATCGCTTCGCTCGATCCGGTCGAAACGATGGCTGCGATGGAAAGCCCGTTCTTCGTGATGGCGCCCGAGCAGCTGCGGTTGCCGCTGGTCCTGCTTGCAACCTTGGCGACCTTTATCGCCAGCCAGGCGGTGATTTCGGGCGCCTTTTCGGTCACCCATCAGGCGATCCAGCTGGGCTTCGTTCCGCGCCTGTCGACCGAGCACACCAGCGCTTCGGAGCGCGGGCAGATTTACATTCCCTTGGTCAATAATGCGCTGATGGTGGCGGTGATCATCCTGGTGCTGATGTTCAAGAATTCGTCCAACCTCGCCAGCGCCTATGGCATTGCCGTGACCGGCGCGATGTTCATCGATACGCTGTTGATGGGCGTGATGTTGTTCGCAGTGTGGAAATGGCGCTGGTGGCTGGCATTGCCGGTGTTCCTGCTGTTTGTCTTTGTCGATGGTGCCTATTTCACCGCCAACCTGCCCAAGGTGCCCGATGGCGGTTGGTTCCCGCTGGTTGTCGGCCTGTTTGCCTTCACCCTGCTCACAACCTGGGCGCGCGGCCGCAAGCTGATGCGTGATCGGATGAGCGAAGTCGCCCTGCCGATGGAGATTTTTGCCAAGTCGGCCAAGAATTCGGCCACCCGCGTTCCCGGAACCGCGATCTTCATGGCATCGGCAACAGCAGGCGTTCCTTCGGCGCTGCTGCATAATATCAAGCATAACAAGGTGCTGCACGAAAGGGTCGTGATCTTGACCGTGATGATCGCCGAAGTGCCTTACGTCGATCCGCTGGAACGCTGCGAATATCACGATCTGGGGGACGGATTCTATCGTGCGATCCTGCATTATGGCTTCATGGAGGAAACCGACGTTCCGGCCGGTCTCAAGAAGATGGAGCGCTGTGGCGGCGAATTCGACATGATGCAGACCAGCTTCTTCCTGTCGCGCCAGACGCTGCTCCCTTCGAAGAAGCCTGCCATGCCTATTTGGCGCGAGAAGGTGTTCTCCTGGATGTTGCGCAATTCAGCGACTGCGATGGACTTCTTCAAGCTGCCGACCAACCGTGTGGTGGAGCTTGGCAGTCAGGTCGAAATCTGATTGTCCGATGCCTGGGCATGAAAAAAGGGCGCCGCCATCTCTGGCAGCGCCCTCTGTTTTCGACCTCTAGCGTCAATCAGCCGAGATTGGCGCTGATCATGCACCACATCATCGGGATTGAAAGCAGCGTGTTGAGGCGGCTGGCAATCAAGGCACGCGGCCCGGCGGCGGCTTTTTCCTCTGCGCTTGCTTCGACAATGCCCAGAATCTTCTTCTGCGCGGGCCAGATGATGAACCACACGTTGAAGGCCATCACCAGCGCCATCCACATGCCTGCGCCGATCAGGTTGATATTGCCTTCGCCGGCAAAGGTCAGTGCCGGGACAAGATAGCCGGTGACATGCGCAATGGTGAGACCGGTCAGAACGGTAAAGGCCGCGGCCCAGCGGAAATAGAACAATGCTGCAGGAGCGATTGTCTTGGTGACAGCCGGCTTATGTTCGTCGGCGATCTTGGGCATGCTCGGGACCTGCACGAAGTTGAAATAATAGAGCAAGCCGATCCACAGCACACCGAAGAACAGGTGCAACCAGCGCGCGACCGCGTTCACATTGATCGGTGCGCTGTCACCGAAACACACCATGGTGATGATCGCCGCGATCAGGCCGAGCACCATAACCAGGTTCAGATTTCCGAAAATCTTGGCCATTGAGAATTCCCCCAAAAATTGATCCAGAACAATAATCGCAGCAGGCTGAGACTGCGCGATTTGGAGCCATCTTACCCGCTTTGGACAGCGTTAGGCAAGTTCACGCAGGGGGCGGGCTGTGCGTTTCCTCGTCCACACCCTCCATCGACAGTCCGTGTTTGAGCAGCATCGGGATCTGGCTGAAGGTGAACAGGAAGCTGATCGGCAGGAAAACCAACAGTTTGGCGGCAAGCCAATCGCCAAAGTCCAGATACCAGCGCAAGGCCTCGTTGAGGACGGCCAACGCCAGGAAGAAAACACCCCAATTGCGCGACAGTTTGAGCCAGCCTTCATCAGACAGGCCTTCAAAAGCAGTCTCAAGCAGGAATTTGAGCAGCGGTTTTCCCATCTTCCAGCCAACCAACAAGGCGATGCCCAGCGTCAGATAGATGATTGTTGGCTTCATCTGGACAAAGGTCGGGTCGCCAAAAAATATCGTCAGTGTGCCGAAACCCACAATCAGCGCCGTGGAAAACAGCAGCATGGGCGAAACCTTGCCCAGGCGCCATTTCGATATGCCCAGCGCGACCACAGCAGATACCATGAAGGCCAGCGTGCCCTTGATCACGGCGGCAACCTCGCCGATCGGTTCGGGCTCTTCGGGCGCGAAATAACGATAGGTCAGGAAGAACACCAGCAGCGGGCCGTAATCGACCAGTACGCTGAGCCAGCCGGAACCCTGCTTCTTTTTGCCTTCGCCAGCCATCACGCCACCCCTGCAATCACGCGCGCGACCAGATCGGGATCGAAGGGTCGCAAGTCGTCGATCTTCTCGCCCACGCCAATCGCATGGATCGGCAGGCCATATTGCTCCGCCGCAGCCACCAGCACCCCGCCACGCGCCGTACCGTCAAGCTTGGTCATGATCAGACCGGTCACGCCTGCAACCTCCTTGAACACATCGATCTGGGCAAGGGCATTCTGGCCATTGGTGGCATCGAGCACCAGGACCACGTCATGCGGTGCCTCTGGATTGAGCCGGCCCAGCACCTTCCTGATCTTAGCCAGTTCATCCATCAGCTCGCGCTTGTTCTGCAGGCGACCGGCAGTGTCGACGATCAGCACATCGATACCCTTTTCGGTCGCAGCCTTCACGGCATCGAACACGATGCTGGCCGGATCGCCGCCTTCGGGCCCGCGGATGATCGGCACGCCCACGCGCTCTGCCCAGGTGGCGAGCTGGCCGATTGCGGCCGCGCGGAACGTATCGCCCGCCGCCAGCATCACGCTGTAATCATCCTCCTGGAACAAATGTGCGAGCTTGGCGATAGTGGTGGTCTTGCCACTGCCATTAACGCCGATCACCAGCAGCACTTGGGGCCGCGGGAAGGCGGTTATCTCTATCGGCTTTGCGACCGGGCGCAGGATCTCGGCGATTTCATCGGCCACGGCCTGCTTGAGTTCGGCCTCGCTGATTTCGAGGCCAAAGCGCTTCTCGGCCAATTGCGTGCGAATGCGCCGCGCCACGGAGGGGCCAAGATCGGACAGGATCAACGCGTCCTCGACATCGTCGAGCGTGGCATCGTCAAGTTTGGCTTTGCTCACAACCTCAGTAAGGTTGGAGGAAAGCCGTTCGGACGTCTTGCGAAAGCCGCCGAAGAGGCGCTGCGTCCAGGATTGTTTGGGCGTGTCCGCCTCGCTCATATGAGCTGTCCTTCTTCAACTTTGGCAGGGCGCATGGATACGATGGCACCGGCTGAGATATCGGCGGGAAGCGCCACGCGTGCGAATTGCTGCGAATAGCCCGTGCCATCGGATTCGGCGAGGACCGACAGTTCTACTCCCAGCAGCGAATCGAGCCAGCCCTGACGCACGCGGGCCACTGCTTCGCGCAGTTCGCCCGCACGGCGTTTGATCACCGCCTTTTCGAGCTGCGGCATGCGCGCGGCGGGCGTGTCGGGGCGAGGGGAGTAGGGAAAGATGTGTCCGTGCACGATTTCCAACTCCTCGATGATCGAGAGATTGGCCGCGTGGTGCTCCTCATTCTCGGTCGGGAAGCCCGCGATCAGATCTGCGCCGATGGCCAGATCCGGGCGGCGCGTTTTCAATCGCTGCACCAGATCGACCGCGTCGCGGCGCAAATGGCGGCGCTTCATCCTCTTCAGGATCAGATCGTGCCCGTGTTGCAATGAGAGATGGAGGTGCGGCATTACCCTTGGTTCTCTGGCCAAAAGCTCGAACAGCTCGTCATCGATCTCCACCCCGTCGAGCGATGACATCCGTAGGCGCTGCAATTCCGGGAAGGCGGCAAGGATGCGTGTAACCAATTGGCCGAGACGCGGCCTGCCAGGCAGATCATCACCCCAGCTGGTTACGTCCACCCCGGTCAGTATTACCTCGGGTGCGCCGGATTCGAGATGCTCTGCGATTTCGCTCAGCACCTGATCGATTGTCAGCGAACGGCTCGCGCCGCGTCCCTGCGGAATTACGCAAAAGGTGCAGGCATGATCGCAGCCGTTCTGCACCGCGATGAAGGCGCGCGTATGCTGTGATGGGATCGTTTGCACGGCAATCGGAAGGTTCCAGGCGCGCGGATCGAGCTTGGCTTCATTCGCGATCAGCCCGTCGACTTCTGGCATGGCGGCGATCTGCTCACGCTCGATCTCGGCCGCGCAACCGGTTACCAACAGTCGGGCACCGGGACGTGCGCGCCGGACTCTGCGGATTGCCTGCCGGGTCTGTCGCACGGCTTCGGAAGTGACTGCACAGCTGTTCACGATCACCACATTGCTTTCGTGTGGCAACATCGCCCGCATGCGTTCGCTTTCGGCGATGTTGAGACGGCAGCCGAGCGAAACCACTTCCGCCCCGCTCACCCGTAATCCTCCCATTCGAAGGATCCGGTGAAGCTGGTGGTGGCCGGGCCGGTCATCAGGATTCGTCCGGCCTCGGTCCATTCGATCTGCAAATCTCCGCCCGGAAGCGTGACGGTGACCTTGCGCTCGACCAGTCCGCGCCGCATGGCCGCAATTGCGGTGGCGCATGCCCCGGTGCCGCAGGCGCGGGTCAGTCCGGCCCCGCGTTCCCACACGCGCAGGCGGATGGCTTCGCGACTTTCGATGCTGGCGACATTGACATTGACGCGTTCAGGGAAGAGCGGATCATGCTCGATTTCGGGGCCGAGCCGGTCGAGTTCGATTGCAGCCACATTGTCGACGAAAAAGATCGCATGCGGATTGCCAACATTGACTGCGGCCGGGTCTTCGAGGCCGTCCCAGCCAACCGGCATGTGCAGCGTGTCCATCGCATAGGCGAGGGGAATCGCATCCCAATCGAAGTTCGGTTCGCCCAGGTCGACGGATGCACCTCCGTCCATGGGTGTGGCCTCCAGTATGCCGCCATCGGTCTCAATCCGAGCGAACTTGCCGTGAAGCATGGAAACTGCGCGGGTCGCATTGCCGCAAGCTTCGACCTCGCTGCCGTCCTGGTTGAATATCCGCATGCGGAAGTCTGCTACTTCGGAAGGTGCGAGCAGGATCAGCTGATCGCAACCAATGCCGGTTTTCCGGTCTGCAAGCGCCCTGGCGGTGGCGGGCGTGAGTTCGGGCAAGGCGGTATCGCGCGCATCCAGCACGACGAAATCATTGCCGAGGCCATGCATCTTGGTGAAGGAAACGCGCATTGTTGGCGCATCTATGCGCCGCTGCGCGCGCAGTCCAGTCTTTCAGGGTCAGGGGCCGTTTGGCCTAGCTACCCGTTGCCTTGCAGTCCGGTGCGTCACCGGCACGCGCACGGTCGGTAGAAACAACGCGCAATGGAGCGGCCTCCTTGCGCAACCTTCCGATTACGGAAAGCCGCCTTCCAACCTGCTCCGCCGTTTCCGGATGGCCATAAAGATAGCCCTGGCCCTTAAGCTTGCCCATGGACCTGAGCGATTCCAGGATCTTCTGGTCTTCAACCCCTTCGGCGGAGATGGAAACATTGAGATCTGCGCCCAGTGTGACGATGGCGTCCACGATCTTGCTGTTGGCCCCTGCGTCATGAATGCCAGTGATGAAGGTACGATCGATTTTCACCCGGTCGAACGTCAGCGAACGCAAATGGTCGAGGCTGGAAAGGCCTTTGCCGAAATCGTCGAGGTTAATGCGTACGCCCTGGTTTTGCAGGCTAGTTACGATGGATCGCACCTGTTCGGGATTTTCTTGCAGACTGCTTTCGGCAATGTCGAGTTCGACACGGTCGGGCGGGAAATTGTGCCGTACCAACAGCTTGAGGAATCTCTGTGCGAACCACGGATCGCTCAATTGCACGGGTGAAATGTTGAAGGAGAGCGAAAGCGAAGGGTCCCATTCCCTGGCATCTTCGAACGCCTGGACCATCAACTGCTCCGAAAGCTCGTTGATTATGCCCATTTGTTCCGCGGTGTGGATAAAGGCTTCGGGTTTGACGAGGCCGTGTGTGGGGGAATTCCATCGCGCCAGCATTTCAAAGCCCAGCAGCTCGCCGGTCTCTAGGTCGATTTGCTGTTCGTAATAGGGCTCGAATTCGCCATTCTCCAAGCCCCGGCGAATGTCAGTCTCGAGCGCGTTACGCTTGTGCAATTCGTGTTCCATGGCTCGCTCGAACCAGAAATAGCGATTCTTCCCGCGCTTCTTCGCGTGGTACATGGCGATATCGGCGCGGTGCATCAGCGCATGGACGTCCGCCGCTGGCGTTGTCTCGTCGACCTCAAGGTCAGTGGCGAGGCCAACCGACATGGAGATGCGGGTTGAACCAGCACCTACCTGGGGCAATTCGTTGCAGGCTTCGAGGATCGCAACGACCAGATCGTCGACCTGTCTTGGATTGGTGCCGTCGAAAGGCACGACAAAGGCAAATTCATCGCCACCGATTCGGGCAAGCAGCGCATCTGGCGGCAGCAGCCCCTGGATCCGTGCGGATATATCGGTGAGAACCCTGTCACCCGCCACATGTCCGCACTGGTCGTTGATGTTCTTGAAATTGTCGAGATCGACCATCGCAAAGGCGATCATCTTGCCCTGGGTTGCCAAGGTTTGCCGCAGGTCTTCGGCGGCATTGATGAGCGCGCGGCGATTGAGGCAACCGGTTAGCGGATCGGTTTCTGCCAGAGTTCGGGCTTTTTCCTCGGCTTCACGCCGCACGGTAATTTCCTGGGTCAGTTCGCGATAACGTCGCCATCCGAAAATGACCAAGGCGATATTGAGGAGCAATGCACTGGACAGGACATTGTCAGGCCCCTGCCCGTGACCGAGCAGCGACCGAATTGCGCCAGGTAGCACGCTGCTTCCGGTGGCGACGAACAGCATCACCGCTGCCAGGGCAATGCCCAGGGCAACGATATCGCGTTCGGCCCGTCCAAACCGAGATGCTGATGTGCCCCTCACGCGCTGCACAAGTCCTTTGCAAGGTTCCAGAATTCCGACAATCGGAAATCGGAAGGGAATTTATGGCCTGACGCCGTGAAAATAGGGTTAATTGACCCTAGGTAACTCAATGTCGGGGTGGCAGGTTCGCGCGGGATCGTTAAGGAACCCTGCAAAAGCAGGAAAAGGGGAATGGAATTGCCGCGTTACTGGCTGATGAAATCCGAACCGTTCAAATACAGCTGGGATGACCTGGTCGCCGAGAAAGAAGGGACGTGGGACGGTGTGCGCAATCACCGCGCCAAGAACAATCTCGCCGCCATGCAAGTGGGCGAAGAAGCGTTCTTCTACCACTCGCGCGAGGGGCTGGAGATTGTCGGTATCGTTACCATCAGCGTGTCTGGCATCACCGACCCGACCGATCCCGAAGGCAAATGGGCCGCGGTGAAAATCAAACCCAAACGCAAGCTCAAGAACCCTGTCTCGCTCAAACAGATCAAGGCAGAACCACGATTGTCCGATTGCGAGCTGATCCGCCTGGGAAGGCTTTCCGTGGCCGAGATCACTCCAGAAGAATGGAAGGTGATCCTGGAGCTGGCGGGCGAATAGCCGAAGTCAGAGGGCGCGAAGCCCGCTCACCGTGATGCCGCTGGCGGCCAATTGCTCGATTTCTATCCTGGCATGGATCAGACGCAGGCCCGCCCTGTCGCGCGCATCCTGCAGCGCCGCCTTGAATTCTTCGGTGGTGCTGGCTGCCGCCGTCCACGCGCCAAACGCCGCGCCCAGCGCTGCAAAATCGGGATTGTCCAAATGGGTGGCAGAGATTCGTTCAGGAAACTCGCGCTCCTGGTGCATGCGGATTGTGCCGTAGGTCGAATTGTCGATCACAATTACCAGCATTTTGCAGCCATGCTGGGCGGCAGTGGCCAGTTCCTGTCCGTTCATCAGGAAATCGCCATCGCCGGCCACCGCAATGACGGTTCGGTCGGGAAAGCGGCGTGAAGCAGCGACGGCTGCAGGCACGCCATAGCCCATTGCACCGGCCGTAGGCGCGAGTTGGGTCGGAAAACCATCATAGCGCCAATAGCGATGCCACCAGCCAGAGAAATTGCCCGCGCCGTTGCAGATGATGGCATCGGCGGGGAATTCCTCTCGCATGAAGGCAAGGCATTTGGCCATATCAAGCGCAAAGCTGTTGCTGGTGCGCGGTGTTGACCATTCCTGCCATTCGGTATGGGCCTGCGCACCTGCATCAAACGAAATGATAGAGTGATCTTCCCACAAGGCGGCGCATTCGGCGAAATCGTCCATAGCCGCGCAGATCGATAGGTCAGTGCGATAGACGCGGCCCAGCTCTTCCGGATCGGGGTGGATATGGATGAGCTGTTGGTCAGGATGGTCGAGCGTCGGGAACGCATAGCCGTCGGTGGTTGCCTCGCCCAGGCGGGCGCCGACTGCCAGCACCAGATCGGCCTGCTTAACCCGTTCAACCAGCTTTGGATTAGGGCCATAGCCGAGGTTCCCGGCATAGACCGGGCTCGATGGCGATATCGCATCCTGCCGCCGAAATGCGGTCGCGACCGGCAGTCCGACCCGTTCGGCGAAAGCCTGAAAATACTGGCGCGCCTTGGCGTTCCAACCCGCGCCACCAATGATCGCGATCGGGCTGGCGGCATCGCCAATCATGGCCATCATCGCTTGCATCGCATCGGGGCAGGGGGCCTGTGCCGGCCGCGCCACCTGTGGGCGGGGGCGGGCGCTTGCAGCTTCGTGCAGCATGTCTTCGGGTAGAGCAATCACGACCGGGCCCGGCCTTCCGGAAATCGCCGTGCTGAATGCCCGCGCGACATATTCGGGGATGCGTTCCGGATCGTCGATCCGCGCCGACCATTTGCAGATCGGGCCAAAGAAAGCGGAAAATTCCACCTCCTGAAACCCTTCGCGATCACGCGCGTCACGGGCCACATCGCCCACGAACAGGATCATCGGCTGCGAATCCTGATGCGCGACATGGACCCCGATGCTGGCATTGGTTGCGCCTGGTCCACGGGTGACGAAGCATATGCCGGGCCGGCCGGTCATCGCCCCATCGGCGCAGGCCATGAATGCCGCGCCACCTTCCTGGCGGCAGGTCACCAGATCGATCGAAGGGCGATCATGCAATGCGTCGAGCACCGGGAGGAAGCTTTCCCCTGGCACGGTGAAAATGCGGTCAGCACCCTGTTCGATCAGGCAATCGACAAGCAGGGCGGCGGCCCCTGGAGTGGTGGAGTGGTTCATCCCCAGCACTTAGCTGCGCGCCATTCCTGAAGCAATCATTGTGGATATTCACGATGAACTGGCATGCTTAATGTCCCGTCACAGAACAGCGCGGATTCCCCGCGTGTGTAATGGTTATTTTCAGGTTAAGACCTTGGCCATGCGCAGATCGCTTGTCTTGACCGATGAAACCTCGCGGCACCCGTTCCGGGCGACTCTGCCCGCCCATATCCGCAGCCGTGAGTACGAAAATCCGGCCGAAACGCTGTGGCGTTTGACGCAAGAGGATGTGCGTGGCTTCGCCAGTACCTATCTCGCCTGCTTCGTGGCGGCACTCGTCTTCATCATGTGACGAACCTTATGGCTGCCCGGCGGCCTGTTCGGCGCGGTACAGGCGACTTCCCAGCCAGGATGAAAACAGGCACATCGCCGCCGTAAACAGCAATTGATCGACCACCGCTATCCCGATTGCACTCAAACCCATTGCTATCAACGGACCGGCCACCATCGCACCCGAATTAACGATGTTGTTGGCGGCGATGGTCCGCGATGCCTGGTGGGACGCGCAGCGTGTGGTGAGGAAGGCATAGAGCGGCACCACGAACATGCCGCCGGCAATGGCTATCCCCAACAGGCACAGAAGGATCGCGATTGCCAGCGGCCAGGCGATGAATTGCGCGACATTGAGTAGCTCGGTCGGTTGTTCGGATTCCCACATCCGGCACACGACATAAAATGCCACCACAAACAGGCCCATCACCACCACCGAGGCGGGTGAATAGCGTGCCGAAACCTTCCCCTTGAGCAGCGTGTTGACCGATACCGAGCCGATTGCCACGCCAATCGAGAACACCACCAGGAACAGGCTGGCCACTTCCTTGCTGGCCATCAGCGTATTCTTGGCGAGCGGGGGGAAGTGGATGAACAGCACCGCACCGATGGTCCAGAAGAAGCTGATCGCCATGATCGCATAGAAGATTTGCGGATCGTGCATGGTGTTGCGGACCAGCGCAATCGAAGCGCGCCAGACGTTCCAGTCAAGCTTTTCGTCCACGGCGGTGGCAGGGGCAGGCGGAACCTGGCGGCTGGTGATATAGCCGATCACCGCCGTCGCCACGATGCCGCCTGCGGCCCATTCGATCGGTAGCCATCCGGCCAGGATCGTGCCGCTCAGGATAGCGATATAGGTTCCCGCCTCGACTAGGCCTGTGCCCGCCAGCACTTCCTCCTGCCTCAGGTGCTGCGGCAGGATGGCGTATTTGATCGGGCCGAAGAAAGTCGAATGCACGCCCATGGCAAACAGGGCGGCGAGCAGTAGTGGAATCGCCAGGCTGGTAACGGCAATCCCCTTCCAGGCCATGACCAGGCCGATACAGCCGACTGTCATGATTCCGATTTCGGCAGCTTTTACGGCGCGAATGATCTTCGCCTTGTCCCGCATGTCCGCCAATTGGCCCGACACGGCTGAGAACAGAACAAAGGGGAGGATAAACAACCCAGATGCCACCGCGCTGAAAATGCCTTCAGCATTCTCGTCTTGATAGACCGAATAGACCACGAACAGCACCATCGCAGTCTTATAGAGATTGTCGTTAAAGGCGTTGAGCAACTGTGTGCAGAACAGCGGGAGAAAGCGCCGCCTGCGCAAGATGTGCGTCGAGGTTGTCATCAATGACCCGGTCTGTTGCTTAGGTAGTGCACACTTAGCCGATGCGCGGCAGTGAACAAGGCGAAGAGTGCATCTTTTGCCCTGCCGCGAGTGGCGCTAAGGTGACGGGGATGCTGACCTTGCCCAACATCCTTACGCTGTCACGGATACTCGCGGTGCCGTTCCTGGCATTCCTGCTGTGGTGGCCGGATTGGCAGACCGGATATCTGCTCGCCTTCGGGCTTTACAGCCTGATGGGCATTACCGATTATTTCGACGGCTACCTCGCCCGGTCGAGCGGGACTGTGTCGAAGCTGGGTCAGTTCCTCGATCCTATTGCAGACAAGATCATGATTGCGGCAGTGATCCTTGTGCTTACGGCTCAAGGGGTGCTGCGCGGCCCCTATGTCGGCGATATGCATGTGATCGCCGGGCTGATCATCCTGGTGCGGGAGATCGCGGTTTCGGGCCTGCGCGAATTCCTGGGCGGATTGCAGGTATCTGTGCCGGTGACCAAGCTCGCCAAGTGGAAGACGACCTTCCAGATCATTGCGCTGGGTTCGCTGATCCTGGGGCGCGGCCTGCCCGAATGGAACATGATGATTGGCGATGTTTCTGCCAATGTGCCGCACACGGTCGGGCTTGCCACCTTGTGGGGCGCGGCGATTCTGACGCTGATGACGGGTTGGGATTATCTGCGGGTCGGCCTCAAGCATATGGATTGAGCGGGTCATAATCTCCTTCAAATTGAGCGGGTAAATCGTTTTTCAACCATTGCGGGCTAGCACAGCCTGCATGAGTGCAACGCTTTCAACCCTTCTGAGCCTGACCGCCAAGGCCGGTATTGCTGCCGTCATCTTTAACGAGGTGCGCGGAGCGGTGCTGGCGGTGCCGGTACTCTATGCCATGTATCTTTCGGGCGGATCGCTGATGGCGATCTGGCTCGGCGTCTGTTCTCTGGCGGGGATTGCGCTGTCGGTGGTCGTCCCGATCATCGCGGCGAAGAAGCTTGAGCGATTTGCCCAGGCCAAGCTTGCCAATCAAGCGACACCGGCGCGCACCTAACCCGCCTTCAATTCTTCTGCCAACAGCTTGAACTCTTCCGTTCGGGGAGAGTTCTTGCGCCAGATCAGCGCGATCTCACGTGTTGCCTTCTTCGAGCGGAGCGGCCGCGCAACCACATGCGTGCCGCCAAGGATCCCGGCATCGAGCGCCATTTCGGGCAGCATGGTGAGGCCAAGGTCATTATCGACCATTTGCACCAGCGTGTGCAGGCTGGTGCCGATCATCGTGGCAGAGGCGCGCAATTCGGGGCGATTGCAGGCGGCCAGCGCGTGATCCTTCAGGCAGTGTCCGTCTTCCAGCAGCAGCAGACGCCCCTCGTCGATCATCGACGCAGGCACTTCGTCAGGCGGATCGCGCGGGTCGTCTTTCGGGAAGGCGACGAACAGCCGGTCATCGGAAATATGCGCGCATTCCACTTCGCCCGTGTTGAAGGGCAGGGCCAGCAACACGCAATCGACCCGCCCGTGATGGAGCGATTCGACCGCATCGGCGCTGGTTTCTTCGCGCAGGAACAGCTTCAGATCGGGGCGTTCCTTGCGCAGGCGCGGCAGGATACGCGGCAGCAGGAAGGGCGCAATCGTGGGGATCACGCTCATCCGGATTGTTCCGGTCAGCGGCTTGCCCGACGCCTGGACCAGGTCGGAAAGCTCCTCCGCCTCGCGCAGCAGCCGGTGCGCCTTGTGCACCACCTGCTCGCCCAGCGACGTAAAACGCACCACGCGGCGGCTGCGCTCGACCAAGGTGACGCCGAGCAGGGATTCGAGCTCGCGAATTCCCGCCGAAAGCGTCGACTGCGAGACAAAGCAGCTGTCCGCCGCGCGGCCGAAATGGCCATGTTCGTGCAATGCGACGAGATATTGCAGCTGCTTGATGGTCGGGAGGTAAGTGGACATGCTGGCTATGTTCCTAGCGCGCCGTGGCGCAGGCGCAAAGTCCTACGGGATGGAACACATGGAACACGGTCCAGGGGCAATAACCGCCATAGTGTGACTGTAGTCGCGAGAAGTGTCACCCTACGCCGCAAAGTGCCACTCTGGCGCGCAAAAGTGTGACGTTGGAGTGCGGAAGTGTGAACTTGCGGCGCGCAATGCGTCACCTTTAGGCGGCGGAGGTGTGAACTTGGCTTGGGTGCGCTGGGGTTGGAGAGGGCAGGCATGGCAATCCGACTAGCGCGCGCAGAGGTGAGTAGGAAAGCTCAGCACCTTCATCGTCATTGCGAGGAGCCGAATGAGCTATTCGAACGGCGCGCGGAGGTGCGCCAGGAACGATCGTGACCGAATTTCCGCAACCTCCATTGATGGAACGCTATTCCCCCGACGACTATCAGCATCATGAAATGAGAGGGCGAGATGATAATGATCTGGTATGCGGTCATCGACGCTTCCCCGCCGATGTGACCGGTGAAATGAGTAAGCAGCGCAATCAATTGGAATGAGGCCAACCACATCGGGTATATCCTGTTCGCATAAAGTGCGACTGCGATAAAACCTGCGGTAGCCGCCGCGCTCATTGCAAAATGGCCAGCATCCATATTGGAAATAGCGAAAACCGCTCCAATCACGAAATGATAGGCAAGTTCTGCTATGACCATGATCAGAAACATTCCCGCACTCCATCGCTCTGGTGCGGCTCCCCAGCGCCATGCCGCAATGAACAGTACCAAGACGGCCAGGTACTGAAGCCATGAGGGGTTATTGAAAAGAAACTGCATCATAATTGCGGTTAATTGCGGTGACAGTGCATTTAATTCTCCCGCCACAGCCGAATTGCCATAGCGCTCGCGGTACAGTGCCGTTCGGAATTACGGTGACAGTGCACTTAACATCATGGCGGTTGGACCACCCACCCGATTGACCGTTCACTCCGCAGCCTGGACCAATTGCTCCGCCATATCGTCGATATGCGTCATGGCGAGCTTTCCGTTCACGACAGCAAAGGCCAGCTTGCCTTCCACCAGTTCCAGTGCGTCGCGCCCGAAAACTTCGTAGCGCCAACCTTGGAGCACCGGCAGGTCGCGCACGCCAGCGGCGAGCGCCTCCATCTCCTCTGCCCGGGTCAGCAGGCGGGCGGCCACTTCGATCTCTCTCGCGCGGATCTTGAGCAGCAGCTTGAGCAGGTCGGCTACCAGCGCGCCTTCCTTGCCCAGCGGTGCGCCGCGCTTGGCCTTTTCGGGCATTTCTGCCGACTCAAGCGGTTCGGATTTTTCGAGCACGCGCATCAGGCGCTTGCCAATGTCATTGTCGCGCCAGGCGGATGACAGGCCGCGCACCTTGGCCAGGTCTGCCTGGGTCTTGGGTGGATGGCTGGCGATGTCGGCCAGCGTCTCGTCACGCATGATCCGTCCGCGGGGGATGTTCTTGTGCTGCGCTTCGCCTTCGCGCCAGGCGGCGAGGGATTTGAGCCGCCCCAGCACAGCCGGATTGCGCCCCTGCTGGCGGATGCGGTGCCAGGCTTCGTCCGGATCGGTGATGTAATTGCTGGGATTGGCGAGCTTTTCCATCTCCGCATCCAGCCATACACCGCGACCGGTCTTGATCAGCTTTTTCAATATCTT
>JBNLDR010000021.1:0-22818 GCA_050304495.1 Altererythrobacter sp. | reverse complement strand
CTGGGTCGGGTAATGGTCAATCCGGTGGCCCAGCCCGACCGCCATCAGTTCGGTTTCGGCGCGGGCGCGCACCTCTGTTTCGCCCGCCAGTTCCATCGGCGTGGAGACATTCTCCGCCGCAGTCATGGTCGGCAGCAAATGGAAGGCCTGCAGCACGATCCCGATCCTGCCGCGCCGTGCCTGCGCCAGCGCATCTTCATCCATTGCGGCGAAATCCTGCCCTGCAATGCTGAGCGAACCCGAGGTTGCCCGCTCCAGCCCCGATAGCACCGCCATGAGCGAGCTTTTGCCCGATCCGGAGGGGCCGAGCAGGGCGACGATCTCGCCCTCGGCCACATCGAGATCGATGCCGCGCAATATGTCGACCGGAGCCGACGCGCTGCCGAGTGTGAGTTTGAGGTTGCGGGCGGAAATTGCGAGAGAGGGACTTGTCACGCCAGATGGATGGCATAGGCATGGGCCGCAAACAAGGTGACTCTGGGAGACTTGCAGATGGCGAAACGCATTTGGTCGAAAGCAATGGCGCTGGCGTTTGTCCTGATGCTTGCCCCGCTGCTGGCCGCATGCGGTAGCGAGACTTCGATTGATATTGCCGATGACGGCGATCCGGCGGGGGCCGAAGTGCCGGTGATGGGGCCGCAGCAACGCGTGCTCGCCTTTGGGGACAGCCTGTTTGCAGGCTATGGCGTGGGATTGGAGAACAGCTATCCCGCCAAGCTGCAAAACGCCTTGCGCGCGCGCGGCACCAATGCCGTGATCGTCAATGCCGGCGTTTCGGGTGACACCAGCGCGGCAGGCCTGCAGCGGCTGAAGTTCACGCTCGATGCTCAGGACAGCAAGCCCGATCTCTTCATCCTGGAACTGGGCGGCAACGATCTGTTGCGGGGGTTGCAGCCCGAAGACGCGCGATAATCTGGCAGCCATGCTGGATGAGCTAAAATCGCGCGATATTCCGGTCCTGATGATGGGGATGCGCGCCCCGCCGAATTACGGCGCAGAGTATCAGGCGGCGTTCAGGGCGATCTATCCCGATCTGGCGCGCAAATATGATGCCGAGCTGGTGCCCTTCTTCCTCGAAGCGATCTACACCGATCCCAAGCTGTTCCAGCGTGACCGGATCCACCCCACTGTGGAGGGTATCGAAATCGTGGTGGGCAATACGGTGGACGAAGTTGCGGACGCGCTGGATTAGGGCGGGTTAGAACCGTTCGACCGTTCCATTGCTAACCCGCCATTTCGCCGCTTCCTCAAGAATGTCGGCAAAGGGAGCGCGCTCCGTCCCGGTCAGCCACACTTGCGCGCGGCCCTGACGCAGGCGTTCGAACAGCGCCGCACGGCGGAGCGGATCGAGATGCGCGGCGACCTCGTCCAGCAGCAAGACACCGGGACGGCCCGATGCGGCGAGGGCGGCATGGGCGAGCGTGATCGCGATCAGCATCGCCTTCTGCTCGCCGGTCGAACACATGGCTGCGGCCTGTCCGGTGCCGGACATCACCACTTCCAGCTCGTCCCGGTGTGGGCCGGTGAGGGCGCGTCCGGCGGCGCGGTCACGCCCGCGCTGTGCCTTGAGCGCGGCGCGCAACTCCTCGCGCTCGGCAGGGCCGCCGGGGCGATAGGAGAGCAGCGGCCTGGCAAAGGGTTGGTCGGGCAGGGCCGATAGTTCGTCACCCAGTGCGGCCACCAATGCGGCGCGTCCTGCAGTCACCCGCGCGCCATGTTCTGCCACCTGCACCTCGATCGCGTCGAGCCAGGTGGTGTCGCCGCCATTTTCCAGCAGCCGGTTGCGTTCACGCAGGGCCTTTTCATAGCGCGCAACATGGCTGGCGTGGAGCGGATCCACCGCCAGCGCCATCCGGTCGATATAGCGCCGCCGCGCGCCCGCACTGTCCATGAACAGCCGGTCCATCGCCGGGGTGAGCCAGCCGATCGCCAACCATTCGCCCAAATCTGACGCGCTGGCATCGGCGCTATTGATGCGCACCATCCGCCTGCCGGGGCGCTCGGGATCGAGCTGAGTGCCGATCCGCGCGCTTTCATGCCCCTGTTCGCGCAGGCTGGCACCAACCGCAAAGCCGCCCCCGCCATCTGGTCCTGCCATTTCGGCGAGCGATGCACGGCGCAGGCCGCGTCCGGGCGCAAGCAGTGACAGCGCCTCCAGCACATTGGTCTTGCCTGCGCCATTCTCGCCCACCAGCAGGTTGAAATGCGCCGTCCCACCCAGCTCTGTGCTGCGATGGTTGCGAAAATGCGCGAGTGAGATGCGGTCAAGCGCCATCGCCTTGCCCTAGCAAAGATGGGCGATTTGGCCATGAATTCACATCGCAGAATCCCCAATCCCGAATATTGGTGAAAAATACCAACCTTTCGTTTCGGTGAACGAACGGTTTTCACCGGTAAAGCTAAAAAACCGTAGAATTCCGCCATTTTCCGAAATTGGCACGGCTCATGCAGAACTGTTGGCATCCATCGGGATGGTCCCGCTGGAGCAACAAAATGGAAGAAAGACGATGTTCAACTTCTCTGAAACTGGCAGCAAGGTCTTCGCCGCTGCCTTCTCGCTCGCCATCTCGGCAATCATGATGGCCACTGCAATTGTTCCCGCATCGCCCAATACGGGTCTGCTGGCATGACCAATGTGACCCGCCGCAAGGAAGGCGGAACGCCCAGCAGTGAGGGCTTCCGCCTCGACAAGCACAATGGCAAGGTCTTTGGCGTCTGCGCCGGGATCGCCAATTACTTCGGGATCAATCCGCTGCTGGTTCGTATCGGCTTTGCCGCCGGCACCATCATCGGCTTTGGATCGCTGATCCTGGTATACCTCGCGATCGCACTGATCGCAGACTGAGGGGGTCCCTCGGGACCTCCTCCCATCCTCACATTGCCGAAATGCCACCGTCGAGCTTCATTTCAGCTCCGGTCATAAAGCGGCTCTCATCGCTGGCGAGATAGAGCACGGCATAGGCGATATCGTTGGGCTCTCCCACGAACTTCAACGGGATTTGCCGCGCCAGCTTCTCCATCAGCACATCCTTTTCCAGCCCTGCATTGCGCGCCGAGCCATCGAGGATGGGCGTATCGACAAAGGTTGGGTGCACCGAGTTGCAGCGGATGTTCATGTTGTTGCGCGCGCAATAGAGCGCGATCGCTTTCGACTGCATCCACACCGCCGCCTTGGAGGTGTTGTAGGCAGGCATGTTGTGGCTCGCGATCAGCCCCGCGATAGAGCTGATATTGACGATCGAACCCGGCGCGTGTTCGCGCATCAGCGGCAGCGCCGCCTGGCACGAATGGAAGATTGAATCGACATTGACGGCGAAGCAGCGCTTCCAGTCTTCATAGGTGCAGGTTTCGATATTGCCTGCAACGCCCATCCCAGCATTGTTGACCAGCACGTTCAGCCCGCCCAGGTTCTCGCGCGCTGCCTCCACGGCGGCGTTCCATGCGGCCCGGTCGGTCACGTCATGCTGCAGGCTGAAGGCGGTTCCCTCTCCCAGGCTGGCATTGATCAGGGCAGCGGTTTCCGCAGCGCCTTCGCCATTGATGTCTGTGCACAGCACGCGTGCGCCTTCCTGCGCCAGCAGGGCCGAATGGGCCCGGCCCAAACCCTGCGCCGCGCCGGTTACCAGCGCCATCTTGCCTGCTACCCGTCCTGCCATTTCAGTCTCTCCCGTCGATCAATCTTGCGCCGAGCAGCATCAACAATCGCACATCGATCCCGCAGCCTTCGGCTCGCTTGGCAGCAATAAAGGTCTCAATCTCGCCCAAGGCAACCCTGTGAACGGTGATGTTCTCGCCATCGACACCGCCGCCCGGGCCGACTTTCTCCAAATCGCCAGCTTGCACTAGCGTAAAGCTCTCGCTCACCATTCCGGGCGAGGAGAAAAAATTTCCGCAAGCCTTGAGTGTGCCGGCGCGATAGCCGGTTTCTTCCTCCAGTTCGCGGCCCGCTGCGGCCAGAGGATCGTCCTGTTCGCCATGATCGTGATCGCCGATCAGCCCGGCCGGAAGCTCCAGGCAATTGCAGCCCAGCGGCACGCGATATTGCTCCACCAGCAGGACGTGGTCGTCGTCGATGGCAAGGATCACTGCCGCCTTGATCCCGCGGCTGCGCGAGACATATTCCCAGCGACCGCGCCGCTTGGTGGTGATGAATTTGCCTTGCCAGATGATCTCTTCGGGTGCGTCCGCGTCGGAATTGCTCATGCGGCGAAGTGTTAGACTTCGATCAGCCGGTCGGGAAGCTCGTTCTGGTCATCTTCGGCGCGGGGGAAGTGTTCGGACAGCACCTTGCCGACATCGCGCACCCCGGCAGCGAGTCCTTCGGCCACGCACCCCTTGCGAATTTCGGCCAGCATGTCGGCCATCGCCTCCCCCCACACTTCGGCGGGGACCATTTCGGCGATCGCCTCGTCAGCGACGATTTCGGCGCGATGTTCGCGCATGGAAAGATAGATCAGCACACCGGTGCGGCCATGGGTGCGGCGTTCCGCGCCAACCTTGAAGTGCTTGACCGCCTGTTCACGCACGCGTGCGTGCTTGGCGGGGCCTGGGATGAATGCGAATTTGAACGGGTTCCAAAATTGCACCGTCCACATGGCGGCAAAGGCAATCAGGCCCAGCGCGATCACCATGCTGGCCAGTTCGCCGTCGCTCCATTCGTGCATCCAGCCGCCGAACACCGGCCCCACGACCAGCCTGTCCCAAAGCTTCATGAAGAATTGGGGGAAGAGCGCGAACAGGCTCATCGCGGTGAAGCCGGCAACTGCCGCCCATAGCAGAGCGACGTCGCCATAGCTGTCAGACCGGTCTGCTAGAACGGTGACGATCTCGCCCGAAGTTTGCTGTTCTGCCTCTGCCACGGCTGTGGACACGATCTTGTGTTGCTCGGCTGTCAGATAGCGTCCCATTTACCACCCCCCAGAGGCACCGCCGCCCCCGAAACTGCCGCCACCGCCAGAGAAACCGCCGCCTCCACCAAAGCCGCCGCCCCAACCGCCGCCGCTGTCATGATTGCTGATCCCGCGCGCGATCCCCTTGCCAACTTCCCACAGGATGATGTCGGTCATGGTATCGCCCAGGCCATAGCGCCGTCTGCGCCGGCGGTTACGCATCATGGGCAGGATGAAGAAGAAGAATATCATGCCAAGCCACATCAAGAAGCCGACGGGAAAGCCATCGTCGCTCGCCTGACGTTCGCTCGCCTGCTGCGCCACCAGCCGCGCCTGCTCTTCCGGCAGCTGCAATTGCTGGATGATCGCATCGGTCCCGGCGACAATCCCGCCGGGATAATCATCGGCCTTGAAGCGCGGGATGATGGTGTTCTGGATGATCAGAGATGACAGCGCATCGGTGAGATAGCCCTCAAGGCCATATCCCACTTCGATACGGACCTTGCGTTCATTGGGCGCGACCAGCAAGAGTGCGCCATCATTGCGCTCTGCATCGCCGATGCCCCAGGCGCGGCCCAGCCGGTATCCGTAATCGCTGATGTCATAGCCTTGCAGATCCGGCACGGTCGCTACCACAAGCTGGCGCTGGGACTGGGATTCAAGCGCTTCCAGCTTTGCGGTCAGCTGCGCCTCCACATCGGCGGGAATGATATCCGCCGCATCGACCACGCGCCCGCTCAGCGCCGGGAAATCCTGCGCCGCCAGCGGGGATGCGATTAGCACCCCCGCCAGTACGAGGATCGAGAGGAGGCGTTTGATCACCGCGCTCAGTTCGACGTCATATCGAGTTCGGGAGCTACCTCGGCGCCTTCGGTCGTGGCCTTATAAGGCACCAAAGGTTCCGCCCCGTGGACGACCTTGGCCCCGATAATGTCCGGGAAGGTGCGGATCGTGGTGTTATACTGGCGCACGGCTTCATTATAATCGCGGATCGCCACGGCGATGCGGTTTTCCGTCCCCTCAAGCTGGCTTTGCAGGGTGATATAGCCCTGGGTGGAGGTGATCTGCGGATAGGCTTCGAAGCTGGCGAGCAGGCGCCCGATCCCGGCGCTCATCTGGCTCTGCGCAGCGGCAAATTCATTCATCTTCTCGGCATTGCCCAGATCGTCAGCGGTCACATTGACGCTGGTCGCCTTGGCGCGGGCCTCTGTCACCTCGGTCAGGATAGCGCGCTCATTTTCGGCTGCCCCCTTGGCCACTTCGGCCAGATTGGGGATCAGGTTCGCGCGGCGCTGGAATTGCGCCTCCACATCGGCCCATTTGGCCTTCGCATTTTCCTCGGCCGTGGGGACAGAGTTGATCCCGCAGGCCGCAAGGCCGAGCGAGGCGAGGGCGACGAGGCCGAAACGGCGCACGGATTTCCAGTTCATCGAATTCTCCCTTGAAGCGCGGGCAGGGGGACCCCGCACAACCTGTGTTAGGAATATGGCACACCTTGTAGGAATTTCAAGGACAACAGGGGCTTGGCAATCGTCCCTCAGAATGCGAGAAAACCCGCAACCGAGGGATCAAAGGAGGATGGGATGCTTTCGGAATTCAAGGAATTCATTGCCAAGGGCAATGTGATGGACCTGGCAGTGGCGGTGATCATTGGCGGGGCCTTTGCCACGATTGTCGGGTCGATGACCGATGACCTGATCATGCCGATTGTCGGCGCGATCTTCGGCAATGTCGATTTCAGCGACAAGTATATGGTGCTCAGCGGCGAGGTAGAGGCGGGGACTTCGCTCGAAGCTGCGAAGGAAGCTGGCGCGGTGGTGCTGGCCTGGGGCAATTTCCTGTCGACCGTGATCAACTTCGTGATCCTGGCTTTCATCATCTTCCTGCTGGTGCGCTATGCCAACAAGGCTGCGGCCCAGTTCGAGAAGCCGGAAGACGAAGCGGCACCTGCCGGGCCGACCGAGATCGATCTGCTGACCGAGATCCGGGATGCGCTGAAGAAGTAATTGAATTTCTGACGGTTTTCGTCAGTCACTTCACATTAAGCGGGCATGGCCTATATAGGTCGTGCCCGTTTTTGCGGGCTATGGCGATAAATTGCGGCGTGCAATAGGCACAACGGACCCGGGGGCAGTACCCGGCGGCTCCACCACAAAACCCGGTGATTTCCGGGGCTTATGACGGGGCCGAACCAGGATCGACGTGTGTTGAAAGACGTTGTTTTCGCCCGGGCTGAGTACCCCGTAAAACTGTTCACAACACACAAGTGCCAACGATAACGAAGCACTCGCTCTCGCTGCGTAATGTGACGGCCTAACGGCCTGAATTTACAAAGCTAAAGCGCGGTTGGACCGACCGGGCAACAGAACGGATTCCAGGCGTCCGGAGGGAACGTGGCAACAGAATCCCTCCACCTTCAACACTGGGGGCGTTCATGCAGATTGTCGTGACGATTGATGTCCCAGATCTCGAACAGGGTTTGGCATTCTACGGCGATGCCTTGGGCTTCACGGAACGCGTCCGACCATTCCCGACATTTGTCGTCATGACCAACGGCAAGGCCCAGATCGGTCTGATGCAAAAGGATGCAGGAACCAGGCCCGCGCCCGGTTCAGACGACATCCGCACCTACGAACGCCACTGGACCCCGGTTCATGCCGACTTTCACGTCGAGGATTTTGCCGGAACGCTCGAGCGGCTTGAAAAGGCGGGCGCGACTGTCGAAGAAAGAAAGGGCGGCGGACCTCTTCCCGAGATCGCCTTTTGTGCGGACCCGTTCGGCCACGGATTCTGTCTGATCGGGCCGCGCAACTGACCTATTCGGTCGTCGGGCCGGCCTCGCGTTCGCGTGCTTCCTGCTCATAACGGATTGCGTCGAGGATCTTGGCGCCGCCCAGGAATACCGCGCCAGCCGTGGCCGCCCACAGCAAATATCCGCCAATGCCGGGAAATTGCAGCGTGTAATGCGCGCCGCGGGTCATCGCCCCCAGGGCCAGGGCATAGATGATCAGATACGCTTCCCAGCGTGTCTTGATCACGAATAGCCGGCCAACTTTGCGCAGCATGCACTCACCCTTTTGTCCATTTCCGGGCAGGCGGGCCGGGTACCAAGCGAACCAGCAGGCCAGGAATTGGTTAACGATGCGGTAAGTCTATCTGCTCGCAGGCCCAAGTCCAGCGCGTTAACCCAATTCCGTGAGGTTCAGGGCCTCCAACAGCTTGCTGCGTGCCATTCTGACACTGTTGGCGAGGGTTTCACTGCCCAGATCGGCAGGATCGATCTGTTCAGGCCAAAGCGCGGACACAACCGATTCGAGCAGGTCGGCCTTGGATTCGCTCAGCATGAAGCGCGGATCGACCGTGGCGGGATCGGCCACCACGCGTAAGCGAAGGCAGGCGGGGCCGCCGCCATTGGCCATGCTTTGCCGCACGTCGACCGGGATCACCTGCCGGATCGGGCCGTTGCCCGCCAGCATTCCCTCAAGCCAGGTCCACACGGCTTTGCTTTCGCGGCATTCCTCCGGCACGATCAACGCCATGCCGGCTTCGGGAAGCGTGACGAGCTGCGCATTGAAGAGATAGGTCTTGATCGCCTCGGCCAGGCTCACCGCGCTATCGGGCACTTCCACCACCTGCAGCGCGGGGAAGGCCTTGCGCATCGCGGCATAGGCGCCCAGCCGATCGGCAAAGGCCAGCTCGTGCGCAAAGACGACGCCTTCATTGGCCACCGCGACGACATCGTTGTGGAATGCGCCGGCCTCGATCGCGTCGGGGTTCTGTTCGACGAACACAGCGCGTGCCGGATCGAGAGCGTGCAGGCGCGCCACGGCGCGGCTCGCCTCCAAATGCTGGCGGGCCGGGAACTTGCCGCCCGGCCTGCCATAGACAAATACCTCCACCCCCGCTTCGCCATGACTGGCGCACAGCCGCATATGATTGGCCGCGCCTTCATCGCCAAAGCTGGGCGGAACGGCATCGTGGACCACGAAATGCTCGCTATTACCAAATGCGATATCAAGCTGGCGTTTGGTGTCGGGCCATTCCTGTGCGCGGTGGACCATGGTGACGAGGTTGGCCGGGGTCAGGTGGCATTTGCCATCGGCGCAGTCCGGCGCGGGGCTGACGGTGGCGGCATTGGCGGTCCACATGCTGGAGGCCGACCAGGCGGCGGCAAGCAGCGCGCGATCATTCGCGGGGTCGATCGCCAGCGCGTCAATGAGGGCCTGGTTGGGGCGGGGCAGGGGCAACAGGAAACCCTGCGTGCCGAAGCGGGCAAGATTGCCGCGCATCTTTTCGATCCCCTGCAACGCCGCCGCGCGGGGATAGGAAACATCGCCCTTGTGGCTGGCGCTGGCGATATTGCCCAGGCTCAGTCCGGCGTAGTTGTGCGACGGGCCCACCAACCCGTCGAAATTGATTTCCTTGAGGCTCACCGCGCCACGCTCCACACCGTGTCACCCGGCTTCACGTCGAGCACATCTGCCGCGACCGAATCCAATGCGATGGTGCCATCCTCTTCGATCTTGCGCGCGCCATAACAGGCCCGGAAATCGGCCAGCCGCCCGGTGGCAAGGATCGCGCGCTCACCTTCCGTCAGATCGGTTGCGGCAATCTTGCGCTCGCCGGCTTCCTTCACGCTGAGGACGTCGTCGATATGCGCCACCATGGTCGGGCCTCCATCGAAGATGTCGACATAGCCCTCATAACGAAAACCCTCGTTCTCCAGCATACGCATGGCAGCGCGTCCAGTAGGGTGGGGCACACCGATCACGCTGCGGGCATCGTCATCGAGCATGGCGATATAGACCGGGTGCTTGGGCATCAGATCGGCAATGAACTGATTGCCGTGGAGCGCGTTGAAATAGTCCGCTTCCTGAAAATTCATGCCGAAGAAACGGCCTGCGACACCGTCCCAGAAGGGCGAACCGCCGCGCTCGTCGATAATTCCGCGCAGCTCCGCCAGTACGCGGTCGGCAAAGCGCGAACGGTGCATGGCGATGAACAGATAGCGGCTGCGCGCCAGCAACAGGCCAAGGCCGCCGGCACGTTCATTGGGGTGCAGGAACAGCCCGCCGACTTCGCTCGATCCCTCAAGGTCGGTCACCAGGCTCAGCAATTCGGCGCGCACCGTGCGGTCAAGCTCCTGCGAATACTGGGTTAGCGTGTTGAGGCGATAGGAATAGAACGGCCAGCGTTGCCCCACCCGGGTCATCAGCTGGCAGGTGCCGCGAATCGCGCCGGTTTCGGCATTCTCCAGCACCAGCACGAATTGTTCGTCGGCCAGTTCCTCACCATCATTGGCGAACGCCTCGGTCGCGCGGTCCAGCTTGGATGACAGCGCATTGCGATCAGGGGGCAGGTTTGTGAACCCACCACCGGTAAGCTTGGCCATCTCGTAAAGATGTTCGAGGTCGTCGGCGCGAGCCGCGCGCAGGCGAAAGGTCAAAGCAATTCCTCCGTTGCAAGCCTGTGGAGCACCAACGCCGATAACGCCGCGCGCTCTTTCAGCGATGATACGATCATAAATTCATCCGGGGAATGGATAGCGCCGCCGCGCACTCCCATTGTGTCAACCACCGGTACGCCGCAGGCGGCGATATTGTTGCCATCGCACACGCCGCCGGATGATTGCCAGCCGATTTGCTGGCCCAGCACCGCGCCGCAATCGCGCACCAGATCGAACAGGCGCTGGGCCTTGCGATCGACCGGTTTGGGCGGACGGGAAATGCCGCCGTGGCGGTGGATAGATACTTCGTGCGCCTGCTGTACATCGCCAATGAGGCGCGCCATGCCTGCTTCGAAATCCGCTGCCGCATCGGGGCTTTTCGGGCGGATGTTGAAACGCAGCACGGCATGATCGGGCACAACGTTATTGGCCGCGCCGCCGTCGATTTTCGCCGGATTGACCGGGCAGTCTTCCGTCTGGAGCTGCTTCAGTCCCAGCACCAGCGCGGCGGCAGCGACGATCGCGTTGCGCCCGTCTTGCGGATTGCGCCCGGCATGGGCGCTCTTGCCGGTAATGGTCAGCGAATAATTCCCGCTACCCCCGCGCGCATGCGCCAGCGTGCCATCGGGCAGGGCGCTGGGTTCATAGGTTAGCGCGGCATATTTCCCGCGCGCCAATTCGTCGATCAGGGGAGCCGACGCCAGAGAGCCCGTTTCCTCATCCGAATTGATCAGCACGTCATAGCCGATCCGTGCGGCCTCCCCGCTTGCCTCGAACGCCTTGAGCGCGTGAAGAATTACCGCAATCCCGCCCTTCATATCGGCCAGGCCAGGGCCGTTCAGCGTGTCATCGTCCACCCAGCGCTGTTGCTGGAACGGGTGGTCCGCCGGGAACACGGTGTCCATATGCCCGGTCAGCAGCAGGCGGCGCTGGGCATCGGGCCGCACCCTGAGGACGAGATGCTGGCCGAACCGCTGTTCCACCTCTGCGCCATTGGCGTCAATCGCGGTGACCGGGGCAGGATCGACCAGCTCGACCTCTCCCGGCAGAACCGCAAAGGCTTCTGCCAGCATCCCCGCCATGGTGGCCAGCCCATCAAGATTGGCCGTGCCGGTGTTGACCGCGCTCCACCCCTGCGCATGCGCGAGCATGGCTGACTGGTCGATCGTCTCGATCAAGCGGGAATGGGCATTGTCCGGTTTCATTCGCAACCGCTTTAGCTGGGGCAAGGCATAAGGCCAACCCGGCTTGGTCTGGCGGTGCGAAGTGCAGTTGCAAATGGAGGTCATATTGGCCATAGGCAGCTCAATTCCTCCCCGGATGTCAGACCCAGTATGGCCGCGTTGCGGTTGAATAAGTGTGCGAGGAATCAGTGAGCAACTTTACCGATAAGGCCGGAATTTCAATCGATACCGCATTGGCCAGTTTCCTCGAAGCCGAGGTGCTGACCCCACTTGGGCGCGATGTCGACGCTTTTTGGCAGGGTGTGGCGAAGCTGTTGGCGGAATTTGCGCCGCGTAACCGCGCATTGCTGGAAAAACGCGAGGATTTGCAGGCGCAGATCGACGCATGGCACCGCGAACGCCGTGGCATGTCGATCGACCAGGTCGAATATCAGGCTTTCCTGCGCGAGATTGGCTATCTCGTGCCCGAACCGGGCGCGTTCACCATCGGCACGAAGAATGTCGATCCAGAGATCGCGACCATGGCTGGACCGCAATTGGTGGTGCCTGTGCTCAATGCGCGCTTCCTGCTCAATGCCGCCAATGCCCGCTGGGGCAGCCTGTATGACGCCTATTACGGCACCGACGCGCTTGATGCGCCGCCTGCCCGGCCCGGCGGCTATGACAAGGATCGCGGCGATGCGGTGATCGCCGAAGGGCGGCGGTTCCTCGATGCGGCGCTGCCGCTGGCCAATGGCAGCTGGGCCGATCTTGAAGACAGGCTCGATGTCCTGCTCGAAGATGAAGCCAAGTTCGCGGGCAATACCGAAAAGGGGATGCTGTTCAAGAACAATGGCTTGCACATAGAAGTTGTGTTCGATTCTGCGCACCCTGTCGGGCGTGACGACCAGGCCGGGATTGCCGATATCGTGGTCGAGGCCGCGCTGACCACGATTTGCGATTGCGAGGATTCGGTTGCGGCGGTCGATGCCGAAGACAAGCTCAACGCCTATCGTAACTGGCTGGGTGTAATCCGCGGCGATCTGGAAGACACGTTTGAAAAGGGCGGTCGGGAGATGACCCGGCGCCTTTCGCCCGATCGCGAATATATTGACCGTGATGGCAAACCCGCTTCGCTCAAGGGGCGAAGCCTGCTGTTCGTGCGCAATGTCGGCCATTTGATGACCAATCCGGCGATCAAGCTGGCCGATGGCGGCGAAGTGCCCGAAGGAATCATGGATGCGATTTTCACCAGCGCGATCGGCGCGCTGGATGTGGAAGGCCATGCGCGGTTGGGCAATTCGCGCCATGGCAGCATCTATATCGTCAAGCCCAAGATGCATGGGCCGGAAGAATGCGGCTTCACCAATGATCTGTTCGATGCGGTGGAAGACCTGCTGGGCCTGCCTCGCCATACGATCAAGGTTGGCGTGATGGATGAAGAACGCCGCACGTCGGCCAATCTTGGCGCCTGCATTGCGGCGGTGAAGGATCGCGTGGTGTTCATCAACACCGGCTTCCTCGACCGCACGGGTGACGAGATCCACACCTCAATGCAGGCTGGGCCGATGATCCGCAAGGGCGAGATGAAGACCAGCAAATGGCTTGCCGCCTATGAGAAGCGCAATGTCGCGATCGGGCTCAAGCATGGTCTTTCGGGCCGGGCACAGATTGGCAAGGGCATGTGGGCCGCGCCGGACCTGATGAAGCAGATGATGGTAGAGAAGATCGGCCATTTGAAAGCAGGCGCGAACACCGCCTGGGTTCCGTCACCCACAGCGGCGACGCTGCATGCGTTGCATTACCATCAGTGCGACGTGTTTGCGGTGCAGGCCGGATTGGGCGATATTCCGCCGCTTGACGATCTGCTCAGCATTCCGCTGGCCGAAGGCACCAATTGGTCAGAGGACGAGCTGCGCGAAGAGCTCGACAACAACGCACAGGGCCTGCTTGGCTATGTCGTGCGCTGGATCGATCAAGGCGTGGGTTGCTCCAAGGTTCCCGACATCAACGATGTCGGCCTGATGGAAGACCGCGCTACGCTGCGCATCAGCTCGCAGCATATGGCCAACTGGTTGCTGCACGGCGTGGTGAGCGAAGATCAGGTGATGGATTCGCTGCGCCGGATGGCGGCCAAGGTCGATGCGCAGAATGCGGGCGATCCGCTGTATGAGCCGCTGGCCGGCAATGAGGACGGCGTGGCGTTTAAAGCGGCGAAGGATCTGGTGTTCAAGGGCGTGGTGCAGCCTTCAGGCTATACCGAGCCGCTGCTGCACCACTGGCGACAGGTCAAGAAGGCGGGCTGATAGCCCCGGTTCAGTCGTCGCTCGAAACCAGCCGTCCAGACCGCTTGCGGCCAAGCGGGATATTGCCTGCGCGCGCAATCGGCCCGTTTACGTGCGGCAGCTCTCCGCTTGCCTGCGTGAGCGCATCGAGCGAGATCGGGTGGTCGAACACCAATCCGCAAGCATCGGCATTGGCCCAGGCAACCTTGCAAAAGATCTCCATCGATCCGAACAGCAGCAGCCCGGTAACGCCCTGCACAGGCGGGCGCTTGGTGGCGAAACGCGCGCCCAGTTCTGACACATTCTGTATTTGACCGCGCCGGTCACCGCTGACGGTCCGGAAAATGGCCGGGCAATCGGCCGCAAACCGCGCGGTGCGGCGACGATCGGTCTCGAATGCTTCGATCCTGGCTTCGTATTCGCTCATACGCCCGAATTCCCCTTATCATGCGTGGGAATACCGGAATTCACATACGCATTGGTTGGGAGGCATGTTTAATCGAAATTAACCAATCGCCCGTGCAATTGCTGTGAATTCCTGGACGCTGAGCGTTTCAGCGCGGCGTTGCGGATCGATGCCGAGCGCTTCCAAAGCCTCCAGCGCACTGGGCACGCCCTTCAGGCTCTGGCGCAGCATCTTGCGGCGCTGGCCGAAGGCGGCTTCGGTCAGCTGTCCAAGCTTGCGGGCGGAAACACCCTGCGGCGCATACATGGGCGTGACATTGACGATGGCGCTCATCACCTTGGGCGGCGGGGTGAAGGCGCTGCGATGGACCTTCATCGCCAGGCTCGCCGCGCTGCGCCACTGTGCCAGCACCGCCAGGCGGCCATAGGCGCCGGTTCCGGGCTGCGCTACGATCCGCTGGGCTACCTCTTGTTGGAACATCAGCGTCAGCGAGCTCCATTGCGGCGGCCAGTCCTCTCCACCCAGCCAGTGCACGAACAGCGCAGTACCGACATTATAGGGCAGGTTGGCGACCACGGCGAAGGGCTCGCCCATCAGTTCATCGTGATCCATTTTCAGCGCGTCGCCTTCGATCACGCGCAATTGGCCGGGGTATGCTTCGTCCAGTTCAGCCAGTGCGGGCAGGCAGCGCCGATCCATCTCGATCGCGGTGACGCGCGCCCCGGCCTTGAGCAGAGCGCGGGTCAGTCCGCCGGGGCCGGGGCCGATCTCCAGCACCGCCTTGCCTTGCAGGTCACCGGGGATAGCTGCGATGCGATCGAGCAATTGCGCATCGAACAGGAAGTTCTGGCCCAGCGCCTTCGATGCGCTGAGCCCGTGTCTGGCGATGACCTCTCGCAGCGGCGGCAGGTCAGGCATCTGCGCCTTGGCTTTGCGCGCACCGAGCAGCGCATTCGCCCGCCATGCGGATCGCCGCAATCATTGCGCCGGGATCGGCAATGGCCTGACCAGCAATGTCGAAAGCTGTGCCGTGATCGGGGCTGGTGCGAATAATCGGCAGGCCGAGCGTGACGTTGACCCCTTCGTCAAATTCCAGTGCTTTGAGCGGGATCAGCGCCTGGTCATGGTACATGCACAGCGCCGCGTCGTAACCGGCGCGGGCGCGTGGCGTGAACATTGCATCGGCAGGGTGAGGGCCGGAAATCTCCAGCCCTTCTTCGTGCAGCCCTGCCACAGCAGGGGATATGATGTCGATTTCCTCGCGCCCCATCCGCCCGCTTTCGCCCGCATGCGGGTTTAGGCCGCACACCGCCAGCCGGGGCTGCGAAAGCCCAAAGTCCCGTGCCAGCGCCGCTGCAACAATCCGCGCCTTGTGGGCAATCAGTTCCTGCGAAATAAGGCCGGGCACATCGGCCAGCGCGCAATGCACAGTCAGCGGCACGGTGCGCAGCGACGGCCCGGCAAGCATCATCACCGCATCCTTCGCTGCCATGTGGCATGCAGCGGCCAGAAACTCGGTCTGCCCGGGATGCTGAAACCCGATTTTCGCCAGTTCCACCTTGGCGATCGGTGCGGTTACGACAGCGGCAGCAACGCCGCCGATGGCCAGGCTGGTGGCCTTTTCCAGCGACCAAAGCGCCAGCGTGGCACCTTGCTGATCAGGGCAGCCGGGGCGGTATTCTGCGTCCTTACCCGCCAGTACCGGCAGGGCATCGGCGAATAGGCCTGTTGCTTCGACCGGTTCGGCAATGGGCACGATCGGCAATTCCAGCCCGCGCTGCGCGGCGGCTGCGCGCAGCACTTCTACTCCGCCGACCACCAGGAATGGAGCAAGCCTTGCCGTGGCTCTTTGCTGCCACGCCTCTGCAATCAGCTCCGGTCCTATGCCCGCCGGGTCGCCAATCGAAATCGCGATCGGCGCGTCAGGGGGCCGGGTCGCGCTCAATTGTACTCGATATAGGCGTCATTGCGCAGGTCGCGCAGATAACGCTGGGCACGCTTCTGGATCCGCTCATTCTCCAGCTGACCCATCAGTTCATCGAAAGTGGGGCCGCCTTCGCTCTTGGGATCTTCGCGATGGCACAGCATCAAAACGCGCACCCCGTCTTCGATCGAACCGAAAGGCTGGGTCATCTGGCCCACCTGCAAGTTCAGCACCAATGGCTGGAGCGCATCGGGAAGGGAGCGCACAACGACGCGGTCATTGGTCACCACTTCGGCCCCGAACTGCGCCGCAGTCGCATCGGCGGTCTCGCAATTCTGGATGGTGGCAAGCCCCTGGGAGAATGCCTCGACCCGTTGCTGCGCGGCCTCGGGGTTGGTGTCAGGGGTAAAACCGACCGAAATCTGCTTGAGGCTGAGCACGGCATCGCGCGGATCGGCCATCAGTACCTGCCGCTTGTCGATCAGATAGACGATCGAAAAGCCGCCGGGCACCTGCACCGGGCCAACCAGTTGGCCAGCCTGCATCTGGCTGACGACTTCGGCCAGTTCGACCGGCAACTGGGCCGTGCGTACGAAACCCAGATCGCCGCCGACGGCTGCTGTCGATGCTTCCGAGAATTGGCGGGCATAGCCGACAAAGCTGCCACCCTGCTGCAGCTGTTCGACAATGCGCTGGGCATTGGCGAGGACGGTCTGCTGGTTTTCAGGCGTGGCGGAAAGATAAATCTCGCCGACGCGATATTCTTCGGTGCCGCGCGATTGCTCCAACCTCTGGAGAACTTCGTTCACCTCTTCCTCGGAAACATTGATGAAGGGGGAGATATTGCGCTGGAGCAACCGGTCCCACGCCATTTCTCCTTCGATCTGGCGCATCAGCGATGCCTTGGAGGAACCGACGCTTTCGAGGTACTTGTCCATCTTTGAAGGATCGCCGCCGAAGTTCTGCGCTGCGACGCGGGCATAGGACTGTTCGACCTCGGCCTGTGTCACCTCGATTTCCTGGGCTTTCGCCTCCTGGATCTGTAAAGTTTCGTCGATCAGATTGCTGAGTACCTGCTGCCCGAGCATCTTCAGCTCTTCGGGCGACATCTGGTTGCGCGATGCTGCCAGCACCAACGCCATGCGTTGCTGGATATCGGTGGCGGTAATGACCTGCCCGTTCACGATCGCAGTGGCGGTGCGATTATTGGGGTCGGTCGTTGGCTCAGGTCCGGACTCTGGCGCAGCCCCTGGAGCGGCCCCTGGAGCGGCCACTGCCCCGGCATCCTGTGCCTGCGCGGCAACAGGGGCGGCCAGCAAGGCGAGCGTGGCCAGCGAACCAAGGCTATTCGTAATCAGTTTGAGTGTCACAAATATTTTCCATTTGCAGCGCAAAGCGCCCGTTTTGACTTAGCCTGCTGCCAGAATCCGGCTTAACCCCAGCTGAGTTGCGAGTGCAGATAGCGTGTTTGGTTTTGGCTGCCAACGTCTACGAACTAACGGAATCCCAGATTTCGTAAGGCGAAGTAAACCTGGAAGGTATCGCCGCGCTGCGCATCGCCCGCCGTCACGTAATCGCGGCGCCAGGTCAGGCCGAATTCCATACAATCATCCTGATAGGCTACGCCCAGCCGCGTTCGGATCGGTTCGAACCCGTCTGAACTCAGCGTCGGGTCTTCGTTACGATTGGTCAGGTTGAACACGCCAGAGCCGAATGCGGACCAGTATCGGGCGAAGGCAACCCGCACCGCAGCGCGCAATTCTTCGCGGTCCTGCAAATCTTCCAGGCCCGCGATGTCACGGTTGAGGCGCAAATAGCCAACTTCGGCATAGGTGTGTTCACTGCCCACGGCCGCATCGAATTCATTGCGGCGGATCGCCAGGCTATCCTTGTCCAGCCGGAAACGGTGGGTCAGCTTGACGAAATCGCGCAAACGCAGCTCTGTGCGGCCGACAAAATCGGAAACCCGTTCGGACAATCCCGTTCCATCAGGCAAGATGTCCTGCCGCCGGTCAAAGCGATAGGATTGGCCGACATTGGTCTTTAGCCGCCAGCCGGGGCGCTGCAGTTCCCAATCTGCGCCATAGGTCAGCCGCACGCCGCCTTCGACCCGGTCATATCCGGGGAAACGGTTGAGCGCGAACAGGTTCGAATCTTCAAGGTCGATCGCGCGCGCATCCTCATTTGGGATCGACAAATTGCTGACCGGCGGGCTGGCCACCAGCTGCACGCGCGGTTTGAACACCTGGGTACCGCCGAACGCTTCGCCGACAAATGGCCATTCGACATCGATCGCGCCGATCGCCACGCCGCGCCCTTGCCAGCCGGTGTCCCCGCGATAGGTCGGTGTTGCAGTAAGGCCGGTTTCATCGGTGTGATAGAGATCGCCCCGAACCAGCCCGGTCAACGTGATGACCTGCCCAAGCCCGGTGAGCTTGCGCAAATCCCATTTGGCCCCGGCGAATGCTCGCTGGGTGTCCTGCCCGGCATCGCGGATCAGGTTGAGCGAATTGAGTTGCAGCTCGACTTTGCCGCCCATGACCGGATCGTCAATCCGGCGGCGATAATCGATCGCGGGAAGGACCAGCGGGACCTGCCCCTGCGGCGCATCGAGGCGCAAGGTCTGCGTCGACCAGCCGGCAATGGTGAGGTAGGAATCGCTGTCAATCCGCTCCAGATTAAGGGTCGAACGCAGCCGGTCGTCGCGGCTGATGTCATAGCGGCGCAGGAAAGTACGGTCGGTCGTGCGGCGGATCGATCCGGTCAGGCTCCATTCGGGCGAGAACTGGAACCGGCCATTGGCGAACAGGTAGCCGCGAAAATCGGTTTGGCTATCGGGCGCGCCGGTAAAACTGGCGATGCGGCTGCTTTGGGTCGCGTATCCAGTGATCTGATAGGCGCCGCGCCCCGTCAGATGACGCCATTCGGCAGACAACATTGGTTTGACCTGAGTGTAGAGATAGGTACCCAGGGTCAGGTCCATATTGTCGGCCGGGCGGAGGTAATACTTGCCGTTGATCTCGACTCCGTTGGATTCGGAGACCCTCAGGTCCGGAACCAGGAAGCCTGAAATAGCGCGCCCGTCGGTTCGCACGGCCAGGCCGGGCATGGGCAGGATCCGCACCCCGAACACTTCCAGCATCGCGCCCTTGAAACCGATCCGATTGGTGCGCGGATCATAGGTCACGCGGCTGGCGGTGATGCGCCAGCTGGGATCCTTGTCGCAACCCTGCTGGTCACGCACGGCGCAGGCGCTGTAGACCGCATCGGACAGGATCACGGTGCCGTCATCCCCGCGCTCACCGCTACGGGCCGCCAGACGCCCGCCCGCACGCAGGGCCACCAACAATTCCGTCATTGCCCCGGCTTCGAACCTATCGGTCAGTTCGGCGCTTTCGGTATAGAGCTGATCGCCTTCATTATCGACCAGGCGGACATGGCCGCGTGCCATGATTGTGCCGGCTTGCCGATCCCACATCACCTCGTCGGCGCGGACCGAACCGTCTTCGCTCACCATCACTACATTGCCGCTGGCGGTGACCCGTTCATTCTCGCTGTCATAACTCAGATCATCGGCGCGGAATTCGATTTCGCGGCCGGTCGCGGTTGGCTGCGATGCGATCTCGCTTTCCGCCATTTCCACGGTTGGATCAGGTTCTTCCTGCGCCAGTGCAGGTGCAGACAGCGCAAGGCACGCGCATGACGCCAGCGGGATCGCTGCGAAGTGTGTCAGGCGGCCAAGGGAAGTATGCAGGCGTGGCTGCGGGATCGGGGACATGACTTGCCTATCGCACCGCTCGCGCCTAATCGCAATCGCCATTGGCAAGCAGTGGGGTTTGGATGCCGCATCAGTGCGGCATGCCGCTGCAATAGAGCATTTCTTGCGGAGTTTTCATGCAGATTGAATTTGGTGACACGATCCCGGGCGATATCCGCCTGCACGCCCATATCGTGAACGAGGGCGAGCTGCCCGATGGACTGGAACAGGTATTGGCGGAAGGTGCCGAAGCGGCGCGCTTCAAGGGCAAGGCCGGGCAATTGTTCGAAGGATTCGCCACGCGCGATGGCAAATTGATCCGTGTGGCATTGGCCGGGGCCGGGGCGGCCAAGGATGCCGATCGCGCCGCCAAGCTGGAAAAGGCCGGGGCAGCACTGGCAACACGCTATATGGCTTCGGGTGAAGCAGCGATCGCCATCAATGCGGGCCAGCTGAACGCGGATGAGCTTGCCTCTGTCCTGTTGGCTTTGCGGCTGCGCTGCTGGCGGCACGATGCCTATCGCACCAAGATCAAGGACGAGCAGAAGAAGACGCTGGTGCGCGGTTTTGTCATCGGCGCACCCGATGGGGCGGCGGCTGCATGGGAAGTCGAGGCCGCGCTGGCCGAGGGCGTCGAATTCGGTCGCAATCTGGTGGCAGAACCCGCCAACAAGCTTTACCCCGTCAGCTTCGTCGAGAAATGCGAAGCGGCTTTCAAGGGAACCGGCGCAGAGCTGACCGTGCTGGACGAGGCGGCGATGGAAAAACTCGGCATGGGCGCGCTGCTCGGCGTTGGCCAGGGTAGCGAGCAGCCTTCGCGCCTGCTCGCGATCCGCTGGAATGGCGGCGGCGATGAACGGCCGACAGCCTTCGTTGGCAAGGGCGTGACGTTTGACACCGGCGGTATCTCGCTCAAGCCCGGCCCCGGCATGTGGGACATGAAATGGGATATGGGCGGCGCTGGCGCGGTGGCTGGCGCGATGCTGGCGCTGGTCAAGCGCAAGGCCAAGGCCAATCTGGTCGGCGTGCTGGGCCTGGTCGAAAATATGCCCGATGGAAAGGCGCAGCGTCCGGGCGATATCGTCACCTCGATGTCGGGCCAGACGATCGAAGTGCTCAACACTGATGCGGAAGGGCGGCTGGTGCTGTGCGACGCACTGACCTGGGTTCAGGAGAAGCTCAATCCGGTACGGATCGTCGATTTCGCGACGCTGACCGGGGCGATGGTGATTTCGCTCGGCCATGAATATGGTGGCGTGTTCGCCAATGACGATCGGCTGGCGGACGAATTGCTCGCGGCCGGCAAGAGCTCGGGTGACAAATTGTGGCGCATGCCTTTGGGTGCTGCCTATGACAAGCTGATCGACAGCCCGATCTGCGACATGAAGAATATCGGCCCGCGCGAAGCAGGCTCGATCACGGCGGCGCAGTTCCTGCAACGCTTTGTGCGCAATGGTACGCCCTGGGCGCATTGCGACATCGCGGGCATGGTCTGGTCGGACAAGCCGGGCGGCACCTGGGGCAAGGGCGCAACCGGCTATGGTGTGCGGCTGATCGACCGCTTTGTGCGTGATACGCTCGAAAGCTGATCCAGCCTCCAATGCGCGTCGATTTCTACCAGCTTAGCCGTGACCCGGTCGAACGCGTGGTGGCGATGCTGGCGCGAAAGGTGCTGGGCACTGGCGAACGCCTGCTGGTGGTCAGCGACGATCCTGGCCAGCGGGCCGCGATGAGCACGGAGCTGTGGCGCGTGGGGCCGGAGGAATTCCTCGCCAATGGCGAAGCCTCCGCCCCGCAGGCTGACAAGCAGCCCGTGCTTTTCTCCGACAAGGCCGAAGCCATCAATGGTGCGAAAATCGTGCTGCTGGCGGATGGTAAATGGCGGGCAGAGGCGCTTCGGTTCGAACGCGCGCTGCTGCTGTTTGGCGCTGACCAGACCGAAGCGGCGCGGGCGCTGTGGCGAGAGCTGGATGACGAGGAAGGTGTAGCGCGCGAGATCCACAAGCAGGATGAGAGCGGCCGGTGGCGCGCAGGGGGCTGATCGTGCCAGCCTCACATCAATTGACAGGGCTTGCAGTCCCGGCGTGCGGCGGCTAGTGGCCGCGCCGAAATCCCCCATTTTCACTTTCTATCGAGGAAACTCATCATGGCGGTCACCCGCACCTTTTCGATCATCAAGCCCGATGCAACCAAGCGCAATCTGACCGGCGCCGTCACCAAGAAGCTGGAAGAAGCCGGCCTGCGTGTGGTTGCCAGTAAGCGCATCCGCATGACCCGCGAACAGGCCGAAGGCTTCTACGCCGTGCACAAGGAACGCCCCTTCTTCGGTGAGCTTTGCGAATTCATGATGAGCGAGCCGGTTGTGGTCCAGGTCCTCGAAGGTGAAGATGCAGTCAAGCGCAACCGAGACATCATGGGCGCAACCAACCCGGCCGAAGCCGCCGAAGGCACGATCCGCAAGGAATATGCCCTTTCGATCGGCGAAAACAGCGTCCACGGTTCGGACTCTGACGAGAATGCTGCGATCGAAATCGCCTTCTTCTTCAAGCCGGAAGAAATCGTCGGCTGACCGCTTCGAATTTCGAATAGAACAATGGCCCCGTTGCAGCGATGCAGCGGGGCCTTTTGTTTCAGGCACTTGACTTCGCGATTCGGAGATTTCGGCCTGAGGGTGTAGCTTCCCCCCATCGTCATCGTCTTGGGGGGGAAGAGACAATGTCACGTATCCTGATAATGTTGCTGTCGGTCGTATTCTATGGGGCCGCCGTGGTTGCGCTGCTATTCCTGATTGGTTGGACCGGCGCGTTCGATTTCATGCCGTTGCGCCCCGAAGAGACCCTGTCACTGTCGACTATTTCCCACCGCCCGGTGACACGACCGGGTACACTTCTTTAGAGTTGCTGCTTATCAGCGCCGCGAGTTGTCTCGCCACCGCGGTCAAGCTGATG